>DAIDHE010000374.1 GCA_027459775.1 Planctomycetales bacterium
TGCCGTCGCTCCGGTCGCGGCTCGAGGTCCGCTCGTGGATCATGGCTGGGCTCAGGGGCGAGAGCGACCCGATCGCGGCGGCGAATCGGGTCTTGTGGCGGAACTGGACGGTCAACCGGGGCGCGAATCTGGCGTCGGCCCAGGCGCCCTTTGACGGCCGCCTGGACCCCAAGGTCGTCGACCGCTTGCACGCCGACCGTTTCCACGTCGATCGCACCAACGCGCTGGCGATCGATCGATTATTGATGCTCGCTTCACGCGAACACGTGCCGATTTATTGGCTTCTGCCGCCGTTATCGCCCGCGCTCCAGGCGCGTCGCGATCAAAGCGGTTCGGAAGCGGCGTACGAGGAGTTCATCCGCGCGAATCTCGCGCGGCATCCGGGCGCGGTCGTGCTCGACGCCCGGCGGTCGGGCTTCGCGAACGGCCTCTTTTGCGATGCGACCCATCTGAACGCCCGCGGGGCGGTCTGCCTGACGCGGCTGGTCGCCCGGGCCGTGACGGCCCCTGACCACGGAACCCGCTGGATCATGCTCGAGCGGCTCGCTGAACCCCTCCCGCCAGAGCCTCCAGAACTCGAGGATGTCGAGGAGAGCAAGGCGATCCTGGAACAAGCTCCCTGAAGCGAAACCCTGGCCCAGGCGCCGGGATCTGCGATGTGGTCCGGACTCGTGGAGCTTTGCGATCAGGGCTTGGCCGGTGCTTCGGGCTCGGCGGCTTCCAGCCCCGGCCGTGGCGCCATGGGCGGGTCGGGCTCGTCGAACACGTCTCCCGTCGAAATCACTTTCTCGATCCGCTTGCGCAACTCCGTCAGCCCTTGCGAAAGCCTCTTGAGCGATTCGATCTCATCCCGGTATGCCTCGACCGAAGATGAGGCAACCAGCAAGTCGGAGTCGGCCCTTGAGCGATTCCAGTCGGCGTTCACCAAGTTCACGATCTTCTCGTCGCTCGGATTGCCCACCAGATTTCGCTCTCGTTTGACGATGGCGAGAGCTCGGTCTCGAGCCTCGACTGCTATAGACAGATCTCGATCGCAGGACTGGATCCGTTCGCGAACCATGCTGTCGCGTACGGCGAAGCCGTCTTCGAACCCCTGAAGATCCGCGATCGCGAGCATGCCTTTCTCCCGAGGTTCCTCACGTAAGGATCCGGGTATCTTCCGATAGTTCTTGAAGCTGCGCAGGGCGAGTTTGAGCCTGGCTTCGGCTTCGCGGATGGCCCGGCGGGTGGCGAAATCCGCCAGCATGGAGTCCATGCCCGCGACCGATTCGGCGTCGCGGCTCGGCGGGCTCGAGCTCGGATTCGTCTCTCGTGGTGTTTCGCTCTGGCTCAAGAGTGCATCGAGCTTGCCCTCGATCGACGCGATCCGCTCCTCGAGCGAGCGAGCGGCCGCCCTTGGTTTGGCCGGCGGTTGGGGTTTGGCCGCGGCTGACTGTTGGGCAGGCGCTCCGCCGGCCAGGCGCGCCGCGGCCATCCCGCCCGCCGAGACGGCCACTCCCCCCATCACGATCGCCACGGTTGCGAGCTTGAGCGATGCGATTTTCATGGACATGAGCACTCCTTGTGTTAAAGCGACGGCCCCCGCCGCGGCGGGCGCCGACTGGTACGAGCCGAATGCGACCGCCGCGCGGGTCGTCCGCGCCAGAAGCGCCGCCGAGACCACCTCGCCGGCCCAGCGGATCGAGCCGCCGTAGAGGATCGCGACGGCCGGCGCGCAGCCGCGCTCGACCAATCGCTTGCGCAAAAGATCGCGCCCCCGCGCCAGCCGGCTGCGAACGGTCCCGACGGGACATGCCAGCTCCTGTGCCGCCTGGTCGTGGGTGCGTCCCTTGAGATAGCAGAGCAAGAGCGCGGACCGGTATTTCTCGGGCAGGCGGCCGAGCTCTTGATCGAGCGCGGGCCCGACCTGGTCGAGCAGCGAGACCTGGCCGATGCGTCCGTCCTCGATCTCGGTGATCGGCGTCTCGTGGGCTCGGGCTCGGGCCGCCTGATCGCGGGCCCGGGCGGCGACCTTGTAGGCCACGCCATAGAGCCAGCTCGCCAGCCGGTTCCGGTTCCGCACCCGGCCTCCCTTCCGCGCCAGGATCATGAAGACGGCCTGAAACGCGTCTTCCACGTCGCGCGGGTCCGCGAGCATTCGCCGGCAAAGCCCCAGGACCATTGGCCCGTGCTGGGCCACCAGGGCCTCGAACGCGGCCTCGTCGCCGGTGGCCAGATAGCGCTCAAGGAGCGCTTCCGAGCCCAGGCCCGTGAGCGTCCCCTCGTTCCAGAGTCGCTCGAGCCCCCGGGCGTACGAAGAGGATCCGCGGTAGAGACCCATCAAAACCCTCCGCCCCTGGCCGATCGTTCGCGGGTGGCCCGTCGCTGGCCTCGCGGCTCTCGCCCCTACGTAGGAATAGTGCGGTCACGGGGCGATTCAATCCCTCGACCTGTTTTTTTCCCGAGATCCAGTTCGGCGCGCGCCAGGTTTGGGTAAGATCATACTACGTATCGCTGGGCGGTGAGATCGGCCTGGCGAGCCCAAACGCCCTCGGTTGAGGGAACCCGATCCCCGAGCCCTCTCAATGCCCACCGTGATTCCGCGCACGCCCGTGGTCGCCGTCTCGGACATCCTGCCCTGAGCCTGGCTCGCGTTATCTGGATCGATCAGGATCATGAACACCCCCACCGAGTCGTCCGACGTGGTTCCCAACGTCTTCCTGAGCTGGTCGGGGCAGCCCAGCAAGGACGTCGCGGTGGCGCTCAAGACGTGGCTGCCCGAGGTGTTCGAGGACAAGATTCAGCTCTGGTTCTCGGACCAAGACATCGAGCCCAGCGACGTCTGGATGGAAGAGACCCTGAAGGCCCTGGCCCAGGTCAAATCGGGGCTGTTCGTGATCACGCCCAGCAACGTCGACGCGCCCTGGATACATTTCGAGGCCGGCGCGATCGCGGGCAGCCAGGGGCAGACGAGACGTGTTTATGTTTTGCTGCTGGGCCTGACGAAGGGATCGCTCCCCGCGTCGCACCCGCTCGAGCGCTACCAGGCGGTGCAGGTCGATCGGGAAGGACTTTCGCGGTTGGTGAAGGCGTTGAACGCGCACGCGGGCCTGGGGATCAAGGCCCGGACGCTCGACGCCCTGTTCAAGGCGAACTGGCGCGCGATCAAGCCCGCCCTCGAGAAGGCGGCGAGCGAGATCCAGCAGGAGACGGCGAAAGGTGCCGCGCGGCACGCCCCGCCGGCGCCGGTGGTCTGGAGCGCGCTCTCGCCACATTTGCCCGTCACGCTCGAGCAACGGGAAAAACTGGGAAGACAGCTCCAAGATCTGCGAGATCGCACGGCACGGATCCTTTCGACCGAACTGAAACAAACCAAGATCGAAAGAGAGCACATCCGCGCTTGCATCTTCGTTCCCGACCTTGCCGAGGTCGCGAATGGGATCGTCGAGCTTTACATTCCTAACTTCCTCCGTGCTTGGGACGATCCGATCGATCATCGGGATCACGAACGGCATGAGAAGGAAACCAAGATCCGCTTCTGGTTAAGCCAGGGCCTGGTCGGACGCGTCTTTGTCCACCAGACGCCCAACATGGCGCTTGTAACCAGCTCCACCGCCCCACGCTGGCCCGCCGCGTTCAGCTTGAACCCAGCCCAGGAAGAATGCATTCATCCGGGCATCCAGTGGATCCTCGCGTTTCCGCTCAAACGCCGCCGCCAAGTGGAAAACCCGGAAGTCGAGGATATGATGGGTGTGTTAGCCGTGGACGGCTTGGGCTGCGCGCCGTCCGCGGAACAGTTGAAGCGGCTGCTTGGGATGCTGCTCACCGAGTCGTTACACATTGCGACGGTTCTCGCAGAGGTTGGAATGAGTCGGGTTCGAATCCACGTCGAAGGGGGCGTCTGAAATGGCGGACTCTGCCAAGCCGGACCAAGGCCGATTCGAGGAGGTCGCGTTCGAGATCGAGGATGTGATCAAGCACGTCACGCTCAAGCACGTGAGCCGCAAGGATTTGCGGCGACTCAAGGTTCTGAATTACCCCGTCGAGGGCCTGCTCAGCAAGGATCCGGTTCGCGCTCAGAAGGCGGCCCAGCGGTTCGCCCGGTTGTATTTCTTTGGGAAATGAGCGAATTGGCGGGCCCGATCCGCGAGCGGGTGCGCCTCCGCGCTTGGCCCCCGAGAACCGCGAGGGAACAGGCCAAGCAGTCGGCCAACCAAGGGATCCCGCGCCCTGGCACCCGCGCGGCCGCTCCGGTAACATCGCGCCCGTGATCGCGAGTTGCGAGCTCGCGTCGCCCCCCCTGCTCTCCCTCCGATTTCTCGAGGCGCACCATGAGCCTTCGCCTTTGTCTCATCGCTGCTTTCCCAAGCCTGTTCCTCGCGACCGGCCTGCGCGCCCAGGAGCCCGCGGCCACGCCGAAAGAGACCTTCTGGGTCATCCCCCACACCCACTGGGAGGGGGCCGTCTTCAAGACGCGCGAGGAATATCTCGAGATGGGCCTGCCGAATCTCTTGAAGGTGATGAGGATCTTGCGGGAACAGCCGGAGTTCCGCTTCACTCTCGACCAGGTCGCCTACGTGCGGCCGTTTCTCGAGCGGTATCCGGAAGAACTGCCCGACTTCCGGCGGTTCCTGGCCGAGGGCCGATTGCAGCTTGCCGGGGCGCTCGACGTCATGCCCGACGTGAACATGCCCGGGGGCGAGACCTTCATCCGCCAGATGCAGTACGGCAAGGGCTACTATCGCGACAAACTGGGGGTCGACGTCACGACCAGTTGGCAGCTCGACACGTTCGGCCACCACGCGCAGATTCCCCAGCTTCTGGCCCAGGCGGGCTATAAGTCGTTCTGGTTTTTCCGGGGCGTCCCGCGACAAGACTACCCCTCCGAGTTCTTCTGGGAGGGGATCGACGGAACCCGGATCGCCGCGTACTGGCTGCCGCACGGTTACGGCCTCATGTACGGCTCGCCCAGGGAGGAAGCAGGTTTCGCGAACTTCGTGAAAAAGCGGTTCGCGATGCTCGACCCCAATGCGCGCGGGGCCGACCGCATCGGACCGGCGGGGGTCGACGTGAGCGCACCCGAAGAGCATCTGACCGAGAGGGTCGCCGCGTTCAACCGCTCGCCCAGGCGGCCCTTCAACCTCCGGCTGGCCGTCCCCGCCGATGTCGAGGCCGCCGTCTCCAGGCGCTCGGACCGACCCGTCTTCAAGGGCGAGCTCAACCCGATTTTTCAAGGAATCTACAGCAGCCGGATCGAGCTCAAGGCCTGGATGAGGCGCATGGAAGAGCGGATGCTCACCGCCGAAAAGCTGAGCGCGCTCGGCGCATGCCTGGGCGTTCCCGCCGATCTCGAGGCACTCTCGAGCGCCTGGGAGCCCGCGCTGTTCAACCAAACCCACGACCTGGCCTCGGGAGTCATGACCGATCATGTCTATGAAGACACGATCCGTGGATATGAGTGCGCCGAACGTCAAGCCGAGTCGATCATCCAGCGCAAATGGGGCGTGCTCGCGTCCAGGATCGACACGCGGGGTCCGGGGTCTGCGCTCGTGGTGTTCAACCCGCTGGGCTGGGCGCGGACCGACCTTGTGGAGGTTGCGCTGGGTTTTGGCGCAGGTGGCGTGGGCGGGATCGAGATTCGCGATGGGGAGGGGCGCGCGATCCCGGCGCAGATCCTGGAATCGACGCGGTACTGGGACGGCGGGCTCCAGACGGCCAAGGTCGCCTTCATCGCGCGCGACGTCCCCGCGATCGGTTATGCCACCTACCACGCCGTGGCGACCAAGGACGCGCGCGGAGCGACGGCCGGCGCGGCGGGCAAGCCGGCGGCGGGCGAGGCGATCTTCGAAAACGAGATCTACCGAGTGGCGCTCGACGCGACCTCGGGGGCGATCACGAGCCTGGTCTACAAGCCCGAGCGCTGGCAGGTGCTCGCGGGCCGCGGAAACCTGGTGGCGCGCCAGCAAGACCACGGCGACCTGTGGGAGCTCAACAAGGGCCTTGACGGCGGCAGTCGGATCGCCATGACGACCAAGCAGAGCGTCCCCAAACGCGGCCAGGCGGTCTATAGCGACGAAGGGAAGGCCAACCCGGGAACAGTGGTCGCCGGGCCAGTGCTGTCGCGGCTTTCGGTCGCGCGGCCCATGGGGTCGGGCACGATCGCGACCACGGTCAGCGTTTATGCCGGCCTGCGCAGAATCGAGATCACGACCAGGCTGGTCAATCGCGAGAAATACGTGCGCTACCAGGCGATCTTTCCGACGACGATCAAGGAGGGAAAATCCACTCACGAGATCCCCTTTGGATCGATCGACCGACCCGCCGGGATCGAGTTCCCCGCGCAGAACTGGGTCGACCATGGCGACGGCAAGCGCGGGCTTGCGCTGCTCAACATCGGGCTGCCGGGAAACGTCGCGACCGACGGCGCGATGATGGTCTCGCTGCTGCGCTCGCACACGCTGGGGGCCTATGGCTTTGGCGGCGGCTATGAGCCTGGGATGTCGTCCGAGTCGGGCTTGCAACTGGATCAAGAGCGGACGATGCGCTACGCGCTCGTCCCGCACGCGGGCGACTGGCGCGCGGCGCGGGTGTTTCGCGATGGTCTCGAGTTCAATCATCCCTTGATCTGTCGCAAGGAGGGTGCGCACCCGGGCGACATGCCCGGTCGATGGGGGTTGATCGAGGTCTCGAACCCCGACGTCGTCGTCTCGGCGCTCCAGCCGACCCGCGACGGGGCGCTTGCGGTTCGGGTTTATGAGGCGGCGGGCCGGCACGCGGCGGGGGTCGCGGTCAAATTCAACCGTAGGATTCGCTCCGCCCGCGAGACGAACCTGCTCAATGATCCCGGCGTCGAGCTTTCCGTCCAGGACGACGCGGTCCGGTTGGACCTGCACCCGTTTCAGATCAAGACGATCAAGGCGACTCCCTGACAACCGATCAAACGCGGCGGGGAGAGTCCGTCGTCAGTCATCACGAGCTCTTGGTGTCGGAGTTTCGCGTCATGTCGACTCTCACGCCGCGAGTCGCGGAGGTTGAGTGGGCGCCTTCGCTGGCGTCGCTGTATCGGCTCAGCGTCGAACGCTACGAGGCCATGGCGGCCTCGGGCGTCTTGACCAAGCGCGACCGTCTCCATCTCATTCGCGGGTTCCTGGTGACCAAGATGACCGAGTCTCCCCCGCATTCGGCGGTCTGCGAGGCGACGCGTCTGGCGATCGAGGGTTTGCTACCCGGCGGCTGGCATGTTCGTAGCGACCAGCCCTTGCGAATGCCCAGCCAGGCCAGCGTCCCCGAGCCCGACTTGGTCGTCGCCCGAGGAAGCTGCTGGGATTACCAGGACCGCCATCCCGAGCCCGCCGCCGTCGCCATCGTCGTGGAAGTGGCGGATTCAAGCCTGCGCGACGATCGCGGCATGGCCGGGCTCTACGCCGCCGGCGGGGTTCCGGTGTACTGGATCGTGAACCTGGTCGAGCGCCAGCTCGAGGTCTATTCCGATCCCTCGCCGGCCGGTTATGGCTCGCGGCTCATCTTGAAGCCCGGCCAGGAGATCGTGGTCGTGGTCGCGGGATCCGAGATCGGCCGGATCGCCGTCGCCGCCGTCCTGCCGCGACCGCCGGCGGCTTGTTGAGCGCTTGAGCATACGCACAACTGGAATCAGAACGTCTTCAAGTATTCCACCAGCGCCCAGCGGTCGGCGTCCGCCATCCCGGCGGTGTATTCGTGGCCGGTGTTGGCGTTGCCCGGCAGGGTTGTGTCGAGTTCGAACAGGCCGGGGGCTTGGTCCGAGACATAGCCAACCGCGCGGGGGTCGAACTCGCGGCTGCCTACCCAGAACGATTTCGCCCGCTGGCTCGCGGGCAGCAAGAGCTCGTAAAGGCTCTTTACCGAGCCGTTGTGCAGATAGGGCGCCGTCGCCCAGATTCCGGCGAGCGGGCCCGATTTGTAACGTTTGAGCACGCGGGGCAAGGCGTCGAGCCCGGCCGCGAGCTGGTTGGGTGTCTGGGGCGCGGGCTCAGGCGCCTGGAAGTTTGAGTATTCGACCATTTCGAGCTCTGTCAGCCCGAGCTCCTCGAATTGCCGTCGCGCGATCATGGCGGTCGCCAGGCCGGTGACGGCGGCGGCCGGCACGCGCGGCAAGCCGCCGAAAAAGGGGGCCAGGTAACCGGTCGCCGCGGTTCGGTCGGCGAAATTGAGCGCGGTCCGGGGATCGGTTTTCGCCTGGTCGATTGGGTTCAGCCACACCTGCAAGAATTGCTTGCCGAACATGTTGGGCGGTGTGAGCGGCAGGCCGTAATCCGGCTTGGTTCGATCGGGCCGGCCGCCGTGGCACTCAGCGCATTTCGCTTTTTCATAGACGATTCGCCCGCGTTCGGCCAGGGTGCGATCGATCGCGCCCAGAAAGTCCTCGGGCCAGGCGGGAGGTTTGAGATCGTCGACCATCCGTTCGAGGGCGACCAGGTTGCGGACGACGGCCGTCGAGCGGAACAGGTCGTGGGTGGGCCCGGCGAACGAGGCGTGGCCGAAGACGCCGAGCACCTCGCCGATATTGCGCTCGAGCGGGTTGGTCACCGATCCGTTCCACTCGACGGCCGCCAGTCGGGGCGTGAGCCAGAGCGCAGGGTAGCTCACGGGCGCGTTGGGCTCGCGGTAGTTTTCGGGGATCTTCATGTCGGTTCCGACGATCTCGTTGACCAGGATGCCCAGGGCGTCGAGCCGTCCGGGGCCGTAGACCAGGCTCGATCGGTTGCGGGCGGCGAACGAGTCGCGCGCGGCGAGGTAGGCCGTCACGTCCTTTCGCAACAGTGCTTCGCGATCGACCGCGCGGATCGGCGCGAGCGGATCGGGCGCGGGCCCCGCGGGGCCCAGGATCGTGGCGGCGAAGGGGGCGAAGCGAGCTGGCTCTTCCAGAGTGGCCTTGAGCGCCTGTCGTAGCGCCCGGTCAAACTCGGTATAGTTCGCGAGCGTCGGCCCGCCGTCGATCCGCCGCGTTTGGCCCTTGAACGCGATCTGGGCGGTGTGGCAGGCCGCGCAGCTGAACCCCAGCCAGTCGCCGGTGCGCGGGTCGTGGTCCTTCACGAAGCCGATCGGCAATCCGTCGGGATTGGAAGGGCTCGCATGCGTTCCGAGATAACCAAACCGCCCGATTGAAGCCGCCCCGCCAAACGGAACCCCGGGCTCGCTCTCGAGCGCCAGGAACCACCTATAGGGCATGAGCTGCGAGCCCTGATAGGTCTGGTAGAATCGCTCGCGCGCCGCACTCGTCCAGCCCTGCTCGAGGTAAACGGACTCTTGCGTCCGCCCCGACCGAGAGCCCAGGCCCGCGATCATCGCCGCCATCACGACCATTGCACGCGTCCGCATCACGATTCACCTCGGTTGTCGAGTTCCAGCAGTTTATCCAGCCTCAAGCGCGCCAACTCGCCGACGAAGTATCGCACGATTGCCAGCACGCCGCCGCCGATCATCGTCGATCCCGCGATCTTGATGGGCGGGATCGCCGCCTTGGCGCGCGCGACCAGGAGGTCGCGGAGCTTTTCTCGGGGCGGCCTGGGCGTCTGGCCCAGGGTTTCCTGGGGAAAACCTTCCCATCCAGGCTCGATCTCGTATTGCTGATAGGGCTCGGACCCTTGCTCGCGGGGATAGGCGCCCAGCGAAACAGGGCTCGAGAGCAGCCCATGGGCGACCTGGCGGCCGAAACGAAAGTTGTACTCGCGGTATTCTTTCTTGAAGAATCCGCCGAAGGCGTCGAGTTGTTCCCCGGCAAGCGCGCTCTGGGGAGCGATCGACATCAGGTCGATCCGCTTGCGCGCGTCAAGGTCGGCAATGTGATCGAGCGCGAAGAAGATGAGCTCGAGCACCGTGCGGCGAGTCGGGCCGAGTTCAGGCGCGGCGTCGAGCCGGGCCTTGTACTTGGCGCGGGTTGACGCGAGCAGGTCGTCGAGCGCAGGGGCGCCCGGCCTGCCGAAGGGATGATCTTTGCGCTCGACCAGAATACTCGAGTCGAGATTGGTGAGCCCGTCGATCAAAGCGGGAGCGTTGTCGACGGTCACGTTCTGGACAAGCCCGATCAGGGAGTCCACGAACCGGTCGCGCCAGACGACCTGATCGTTGATGAGCAGGGCCTTGATCCAGTCGGAGGCCCTGGCCTCGTTCACGATCACGTCGGCGATGCGCTTGACCAGCATGGGAGGCGTGTCCAGGATCGGCGCCATCTGTTGCTGGTTCATGAACAGCGAGTTGTCGACGCTGGCGTTAACGAAGAGATAACGCCTGGGCTGATCGAGGGAATCGGCGTCGGCTTCGCGACTGAGCCGGACGGCCTCGCCGATCGGCTGGTTGTTGAACAGGCCGCCGTCGACGTAGGTCGGAAGAGGGCAGAACGCGGAGATCAGCCCGGGGTCGTCGTAATCGAGCAGGTTTCGTGCGAGTGAAATGGGCGGAAATGCGACGGGGAAAGACCCCGAGGCGATGGCGAACTGGCGGATGAGGTTCCAGGTCGCCTCGCTCTGCGCGCTGTCGGGCGCGGCGGCGGCCGAGGCTAGCAGAAACGTCCTGTGGTCGTCGAAAAACGTGGAGACGAAGCGTGCTCCGACGAGAGGATTGATCGCTCGGTCGTAACCGTTCAAGTTGGAGAGAGTCAGCGTCATGCGCATCACGTCGGGCGCAAAAGCGGCGCGCTCGTCGATCGAGTACGGCGGGGTGATGCACTGTTCGGCGATCTGATGAATGGGAGCCGCCGACAACAGGGCGTTCGCCGGCGGATCAGCGAGCAGATTGTCGATCGACACGAGCTCGACCCAGGCGCGGTAGAGGTTGGATCGCTTGCGGAAGTCATTCATGACGATATGTCCTACGAGCGCGGCCGTCATCGCGCCCGCGGACGCGCCGGTGACGACGTCGAGCTCATAGGGCGTTCCTTGGCGGGTGTGATAATCGAGGGCGTAGAGGATCTCGGTGAGCACCCCGGCCTCGAACGAGCCGAGCGACACCGCCCCTGTCATGATCAGCGAGACCTTTGTTTTCATTGAGCAAGCTCCACCAAGGGAATAGGACCGCGAGCGATCGTATTCTTCCGTCATCACGACTATTCGAGCGGCGGCAAGCTACGGCCCCGGTCGCGCAGAATCGCTTCGCTCGCTTTTTCGGCGATCATGTAGATCGAGGTCACGATGAAGAACCCGGGGATGCGGGGAAAGACCGAGGCGTCGACCACGCGCAGGCCCTCGAGCCCCATCACCTTGAAATTGGAATCGACCACGGCGTGCTCGATGTCGCCCTGTGCGCCGATGCGGCAGGTGCCGCAAGCGTGGTGGCCCCAGGCCTCGTCGCGCACCCACTGGGCGATCTGGGCGTCGTCCTCGATGTCCGGCGGCGGGTCGACCGGCTTCTTCACGAGCAGCCGCCGGGCGAGTCCCAGCTTGCGAGTGAAATCCCGCACGAACTTGACCCCGGCGACGACCGAACGCAGGTCGTCGTTGCCGGAGTCGGTCCCTTCCTCGAAATAATGAAAGCAAATCTCCGGGCGCTCTCGGGGGTTGGTCGAGCGCAGTTTCACGGTCCCTCCCTCATTCCGCGTGTGCGCCTTCAGCACGGCCCAGGTGAAGGAATTGTGCTCGAGCTCGAGGGAGTCGGCGTATTGCGGGTAATAGCCCTTGAACGCCGCGGGCAAGCCGAACAGGAACAGGTCGGGATCGGGCTTGCCGGGATCGGAGCGGCGGACGACCGCCACGATCGCGCCATTGGTCGAATAGATTCCCCCATGGTCGCGCTTCCATTCGGCGAGCGGAGGATCGTCGCTTTCGCCTCTGGCCGGGTTGGGCTTCCGGAACCGTGCCCCGGCCAGAAGCGAGAAATCGTGCTCCATCTCGGCGATCACGCCGACCTCGTAGCGATCTTGCAGATAGCGGCCGACGGCGGGCCGGTCGAGCTTGACCTCGATCCCGAGCGGCTCCAGGTCGCGCCTGGGGCCGATTCCCGAGAGCATCAAAAGCTGCGGCGTATTGAACGCGCCCCCGCACAAGATCACCTCGCGCCGCGCCCAGGCTCGGCCGGGCGGGCTTGACTCGGGAGTAGGGCCCGCCGCGGGATACGACGCCTGATAGAGGCCGCTCCCCTTCTGGTATTCGACGCCGACGGCTCGATCGCCCTCGAATAACAGCTTGAGGGCGAGCGTTTCCGTCCAGATCGCGAGCAGACCGGGATGGCGCGCCTGAACGTGCTTGAGTCGACCGCGCGGCCCGCCACGGACGCCGTGGTCGATGGCGAGCGGTATGAAATAAACGCCCTCGCGGCGTTCGAGGGTTGTGCGGTAATCGTTGGGATCGAGGGTCTGGACCACCGCCCGGGCAAGAGCCGCCCGGGGATCCCGCAGGATCGCCCACAAACCTCCCAGGCCCGAGTTGTTCCGCCAGAACATTCCCGCCATGGCCAGCACGTCGCCCGGCTTGCGAACCAGAAGATCGAAAAAGGACGCGAGCGCGGCCGCGGCGACCATTTCGATTAACTGGCGATCACCGAGTGCCATCCGGACCTGGGCGCGGCTGGTCGCCAGCCAGCCGGCGAAGCCGTGCCGCGACAAGGGTTGGTTCGAGGCGTTCGGGTCCAGATACTGACAGCGCTCGATTCGCTCGAAATAGCCCCTCATGAGCGAGGCGGCCCAGGAAGGATCGCCGGTCTCGCGCGCGATCGAGTCCCAGTCGTCGTCGTGGGGATACACCGTGATCATGGCATTGTGGACCGTGCACCCGCCCACGGCCGCGCACCGGGGATACAGAACCCCGTCGACCTTTTCGGGCTTGGTCGCGCCGGGGTATGTGTAGTCGTTGTAGTATTTGGAATCCCGTTCTTGCCGCGCCCGATCGGCGTAGTGGCGAACCCAGAAATCCCAGCGGATTCGTGGATCCTCGGTCGATTGTCCGTGGAACCCCGGGATCTGGACGTTGAGATCGTCGTAGTCGGGTCCGGCCTCGATCACCAGGACCGAAAAGCCCGCGCTCGCGAGGTTTGCGGCGACGGGCGCGCCGCCGGCGCCCGAGCCCACGACCACGTAATCGAATTCGGGCTCGGCTGGATCGCGCATCCTGGGCGTCCTCATCGGGAATGCACGTGGGTCGGGATCGGTTCAAAGCGTCTTGAGATACTCGATCAGGGCACGCTTGTCGGCGGGAGCGAGCGCCGAGCCGTACTCGTGCCCGCGATTCTCGACCAGGTCGGGGCATTCCGAGAGTTTGAGGAGCTCGACCGCGAGCGTATAAGGATCGTCCTTGTATTTCACGTAGGCGACCGCGGCGTAAGGGGCCTTGTCGACGCGAAGGTTCAAGAACAGGTTGATAGGGAATCCCTTGGGGATCGTGAACTTGGATGCGATCGCGTCGCCCAGGTTGGCCGCGCGTTTTTCGAGGGCGGCTTTGTAACCGGCGTGGAGCGAATCGAGCAGTTGGGCGGCCTGGGGGTAGCTCTTGATCTTGGCCTCGGCCAGGGCGTCGATGTGCTCTTTCAGGTGGGCGGCCAGGCTCAGCTTGGCCTTCACCAGATCCTCGACCTTGCCCAGGGCGTCGATTTCAGGCTTGAGCCGCGACTTGAGCTCGTGCACCGCCTCGCCAAAGGCCTGGCGCGCCTCGGCTGGGGGCTCGAGCTTCTTGACCACGTCGGCGGCGGCGTCCTCGAGCGCGTCCTCGACGGCCTGTTTGCCGGCCCGCCCAACCAGCAAAGCGAGCGAGGCCTCGATCCCCGTGAGCCCCGCGGTGAGACTGCTCGCCGCGGTGGTGGTCTTGATCTTGGGCCGGCGCGACTGGGGACTCAGGAGCTCGGAGATCGCATCCTCGAAGAGCGCGAGCCGTCCCTCGACCGTGATCGCGGCGGGGTCGGTCAAACCGCTCGAATCGACCGGCGGCCTTCCGACCGCGTTGTTATGCAGGAAGGGGGCTGTCGCCCACATGCTGTTGAGCGCGGCCGTCCGGTAATAGCCCCGCCCTCCCCCGGGCGCGACGAACTCGGTGGTGATCGGCGCTGCCCCGATCGGGGGATCGAGGGTATTAAGCGGATTCACGAACTTCATGTAGCCCCGCGGGGGGAGCGCCTTGTAGTTTCTCGAGGAGAATTCGGCCCAGATGTCGCCGTCGATGGCATTGGTCGCGAGGGCCCGGGCGGCGTTGACGCCGAAGCCCGCCAGGTTGAAGGGATATCGCACGTCGTCCGACAGCGTGTTGCCCGGCAGGAACTGATCGGATGGGGCCAGGCCGGCGAAGAACCGCTCGCGATCGGCGGTCGTGCTCATGGGGTAGAACGGCTGCTTGTTCGAGTGGCATCGCGCGCATTCCAGCTCGTACATTTTCCGCCCGCGATCGATCACGGCCGGGTCGCGGCTGATGTACCTGGGAGCGCCGTCGGGCCCCTTGATCGAGGCCAGAGAATACGGCGTGTACGAGGCCAGATAGCTCACCAGAAAGGGGACGCGCCGTTCGGTCTCGCGCCAGGCCTGGCCGAGCTCGGGATAGCGCGCCAGCAGCTCGGCCTTGCGGGCGCGCTGGGCGTCGTCGCCGGGCTCGAGAAGCCCCCCCGCCATCCGGACCTCGTCGATCGAAAACGGCCGCTGGGTCGTCCCCGCGGCCGGATTCCAGAGATGATCGGCCCAGTAATCTCCTTCGGAACCAATATTGATATAAACCCGCAGCAAGGCGGCGTGGATGCCGATCGAGTCGGCTCCGTCCTTGAGAACGTGATTGGTGAGGATCGCCCCCCCGTGGGGGGTCCTTTCGGAAAACAGAGCCCGGCCGCCGAGATTGAAAATCTGGTTGATGGTGTTGGGGTTGTTGATGAAATCATACGAGAATCGAGAAGTCTCGGACGTGCCTGGCTCTTGCGTATGACCGTACTGGTAGAGAAAGCTCCTGGGGTCCAGCCCCTTGGTGTCGTAGGGGTCGGCGGGCCAGCCGGGGCCGGGATTGGCGTCGCCGCCGACCACGCGGCCGGCGCCGAAGAAGAGATCACCCTCGCGGAGATACTGATTGCCGATGTTGGCCGCGAGATTCTCCCACCGCGGCTGAATCGGGTTCGCGGGTGGATTCAGGGGATCGAAGGCGACGTGGCAGAGGGCGCAGGTGATTCCCACCAGATAGGGAGGCTCGACCCGTCCGGGGTTGGCGAAATAACGCCTCACGCTCCCTTTCTTGTCGCGCGCCCACTCGGCCGCCATCTCCTGGGTGAACGCCGGGTTCGCGAACTTGCGCATCCCCACGATCCCCACCGGAGCGCCCATCCAGCGGGCCACAGCCGGATCGCTCGAATCGGGATAGGCGCCCGGCTCGGGGTCGCCTCTCCAGCCGTCGACCAGGAACCCCCAGTCGTCCTCGACCTTGCCGGCGAAATTGGGCTCGTTGATCAGGCCCAGCGCGCGAAACCGCGCCTCGGGGCTGGTGGCGAGCAGTCGGAAAAAATCGATCGAGAGGCCGAGCTTGCCGCCAAATCGCGCCAGAATTCGGTAAAAGTGCTGGGTTCCGCCGGTGTAGAAAAACCAGGTGTCGCGGCCGACTTTTTGATCATGTGTCCACTGTTTCCAGAGTCCGTTCGGCCCGTAGTAACGAAAGCTATCGGGCCATCGCGAGCGGTCGTCGCCGTCGCCCGTCCTGGGATAGGGCGTCTGTTGCTTTGCCGCGGCAGGTGTCGCATTGGGCGGCGCGGGCGCTTGTCGCGCAGGTGCGATGGCGCTCGCGGCCCCCTCGGACCTCGGCGCATCCCCGACCGGCGAGCCCGCCCCAAACGCCCGGTACACCTCGACCGCGACCAAGACCGCCACAATCGCCGACACGATGACGCGACGCATCCTCACGCCCCCTTTCGCGACCCGCGATCCCCTAATGCAATTCGACAAATCCGAGGGCGCGCCAGACGGCCGCTCTCGAGCCACGTCTCTCGTCACCGATCTGACGTGACCACTCGCGATCGCGCGCTCAAAACCGATCGCATTCGCACCACGATGAGACCAAGACGGTAGAAAAACGTCGGGTCAAAATCAAAAGAAATCTGGAAGCCCCGCTCACGGATCGGTTGCCTGCCGCGACGCGCCGGCTCCCCTACCTCATCAAGAACCGCGCTTAAAAGCGAAACCGCCGCCGCCTGGACCTGATTATCTGGGTCCAACCCAGGCATAAAGACTTGAAACACGATCGGAAAACCGATAGACTATGGATGTGACATACCACTCTCCCGATTTCGGCTCTCCCGGAATCATGCTATGATTGTCTCTCCCCGTGATCAGGCGACCAACTCGCCGAATCCGAGCCGCTGGGCGATCCTGATCGGCCGCGGTCTCGATGAAATGAAATAATCTTAATGGAAGCCTTGTCGGCGCGGTTTGACGCTGGTGAAGGTAGATTGTGGAACGACCGGACCCTTATGAAGACCATGGGGTCTCGAATGTAGGGGTCGAAAAGTCGGTTGTCGTCAGAGGAGCCCCGTGGCCCACGGTTGCTTGAATCGGGGTTGTCGGCCACGTTCTCCGAACGAAGCGTGGGCGCTCTGAAGCGAGGGCGCGAGTTTTTCCAGTTTTCAAAAACGAGAGATAAAGTCGAATCAGGGAGGCGGCGTCGCCTTCCGGAAGGACAATGAATGAATATCCATCTTCATGATCTGCGAAAGAGCTTTGCTTGGCTTGCGAGCGGGGCGTTTCTCTTGGGGCCGATGGCATTCGCGGTTGGCCAGTTGCCGGAGCCCGAACGGGGGCTGGCCCCGGTCATGGGCCGGATCACGATCGAGGGCAGGCCGGTTCACGACGCGATTATCTGCTTTGACGCTCCCGGCGGCGTCCACTCGGGATTCTGCTCGGTCTGGTCCGACGGGACTTACCGGCTTGAGAACGTCTGTCTGGGCGATGGCATCCCGCCCGGGCCCTATCTGGTCCACGTCTACGCGCGGTCAAACGGGGCCGACATTCCCAAGCGGTTCCAGCAGTCGAACACCTCTGGCGTTCAGGTGAAGGTCGGCGACGACTGGAACGAGGTCGATCTTGACCTGCGGTAACGAATAACGCGCCGCGGGCTCTCCCCCCGCGCCAATGCGTTCGCCGGGCGACTGACCTCCTGATCTCCAAGCAACCGCACGCCCCCTGCTTCTTCGACCGTTCACTTTCCCGCCTTGCCGTCGCCCAACCGGGCGAGCGCCTGGGTGAAATCGGGCGCGATGTCGAGAATCTTGACCAGGTTCATGGTCTGAAAGATCTCTTGGATATAGGGTCCGACCCCGAAGAGCACCAGCCGGCCCTGGCGGCGGTCCAGCCTGCGCTTGATCGTGACCAGGAAGCCGATTTCGGAGCTGGCCAGATAATTGACGTCGCTCAGGTCGAGCGCCACCCGTCCATCGGGTCGGGTCTCGATCAGCCGATAGAGCAGGTCGCGGTGCGTCGTCTGCCATTCGCCCACGTTCTCGTCGGTCGCCTCGAAGGCGACGACCAGCACGCCATTGTCTTCGCGGGTGGTGAACCTGAGCATGGCCTGAGCGGCTCCAAGTCGCGTCGCACGCCAGCCAGACCAACCCTGGCCGGATGAGACTGGGCCGCGCGACGACGGCGTCGCGGGAATCGTCGTTCACGCTCGTTATGATTCTACACCTGTCGATCGGCGACTCAAGCGGCATCCGGCCGATTTCGCGGGCCGGTGTTCCCGATCGACCGTCGTGCGTGTCGTCCTCCGGTCGGGGTCCACTTGATGCTGGAAACCGCGACCTCCGGGGTTGCGTGCCAGGCCCTGGAAATCGACGACGGGAGGCGCCTTCGCGTGACCTTGTCTGCTCGGGGAATCCTTGGGATCAGGCTCAAGGAGTGGAGGATCGAGCCCCGGCCGTTCGTCGTCGACATCGTTTGGTTGCACCGCGGGCGGTTCGACTTCAAGGGACCGGATCCCGATCGGGTGAAAAACCAGCCCGCGTCGAGATCCAGAAACGCATCGATGAGCTCAGGGGCGAGCTCGCCGCCTGGGAGGCGTCGGCCAGGATGATCGTCGCGGTGCAAGAGCGCTTGCTCAAGATGATTCGCCTGGCGCGCGACGACCCGCGACGACCAATCCAACGTCTGGCGAACCGACCTGGGTCTTCGAGAAGACGAGGTTCGCCTGATCAATCGGACCCAGCTCCCCGAGCTCAAGGCCGAGCTGAAAAAGGCCACGAACGCGCGGCGGGCGGCCCTCAGGAAGCGGATGCACGACTGGGTAGGCACGGGCCGAGATTCGAGCCCTCGGCCGATGAAGCCCGCCTTCACGCGGCCACGAACGGGGGATGAGAAATCAATCCATGGCGTCAGCCGCCTCTTGCATTTACCAAATGGGGCGTCCTATTATGACCTTTTTCGTGTTTTCGTGAAAAGACGGCGGCGACTCGGCCGCCGGGGACGAAAGACGGCGGCGGGAGCGGACTCATGACGCGACCTGGTCGAATACCGCTGGCGCTCAAGGTCGTCTACACGGCGTTCGTGGCCGTCTTGGCGCCCTACTACTGGATCACTTATTCACCCTGGAATTTCCTTTTTTTCTGCGATGTGGCGCTCTTGCTGACCTTGCCCGCGCTGTGGCTGGAGAGCGCGCTCCTGATGAGCCTGCCGGCGGTGGGGATCGTCCTACCGCAGATCCTCTGGACGGCCGACTTCTTGACCGGCGCGCGGATTACGGGAATGACCAGCTACATGTACGACCCCAATCTGCCGCTCTTTGTGCGAGGGCTCTCCACGTTCCACGGCTGGTTGCCCTTTCTGCTGGCCTGGTGCGTCTGGCGGCTGGGATACGATCGACGGGCGTTGTCGGGATGGACGGTCATTAGCACCGTGGTTCTGCTCGTATCCTTCTTCCTCGCCCCCGCGCCGCCGGCCCCCCCGAACAATCCCAAGCTCGCGGTGAACCTGAATTACGTGCACGGGTTGAGCTACGAACAACCCCAGAGCTGGATGGCCCCCTGGCTCTGGCTAACGATCCTGGTCGTCGGCCTGCCGACGGTTCTGTATCTGCCAGCACATCTTGGCTTCCGCCGCTGGTTTCCCGAGGCGCTCGCTGGCTCGCGATCGGAGCCCTTGGCGGCCGAAGAAACCGTGGTCGCCGACGCCTGAGCCTGGCCGGGGCGTCCCGGGGGATCTGGCGAATTGTTGGCGGAATGTGATCAATCTTGGTCGGAGTCATCCGCGCGCCGCGTCCCGCTTTTTCCGACCGGGCGTTCGTAGGGGATGATGTTCGCCCATTCGCTGGCGTCGGAGCGGGCCACGACGGCGACCACGGGATCGACATCGCTCAGGTTAAAGACCTCGTGGGGGACGCCGGGCGCGATGTAAATGAAGTCGCCGGCCTGGTTCTCGATCGAAAGCGTGAGACCGGGCCCGTACTCGTGCCGCACGCGGCCTTCGAGGATGTAGAGCATGAGCTCGAATCCGACGTGGATGTGTGCATAGGCGACACCGCCGGGGGGGATGGTGGCGACGTTCATCGACAGCCGAGACGAGCCGACGTTCTTGGTCGACAAGCCCGCCTTGTAACGGATGTTGTTCCAGGAGCGGCAATTGCCGCTGCCGCGAATCACCAGAATCCCGTCGCCCCCTTCGACGGCGCCGACCGGGTCGGCGTCGGGACTTCCTGAAGCGATTGACATCGCGAACTCCCAGGCGAATCGTGGCGAATCCAACGCGACCGGCGACCCGCTCGGATCGAGCGCGGTCGCCGGGTGCGCATGATGCTCGCGAAACGCGAATCACTGAGTCTTGGAGAAAGTCAGTCCGGGATCGCTGGGCCCGCCGCCCAGAACCTTGAACTGGAACTGATTGGGGGCCTTCCAGAAGACGTTGCCCACCATGACGTTGCTCTTATTCGGCGTCTGCACCATGGTCAAGACGTCGCTCTCGAAGCTCGACGTGCCCTCGAACGACTGGTCCTTGCCCTTGTGCGAGACCTTCCAGACGAACTTGCCCGACTCCGGGAACGACAGGGTGATGGTTGTGTCGGCGTTGGGCTTGGCGACCCAGGCGCCCTCGAGCTTGCCCACGAGGGCGGGGTCGACGGCCGGCCGCGCGACGGTCTCGGTCGAGCCTGGGCTCGGCGGGGCCTCGGTCGCGGCGGTGGCGTTCGGGGCGTTGGGAACGAGCTGCTCGACGATCCGCGCGGAAATCTCGTCCTTGGGTTGAAGCGCGAGCACGGCCTTGAACTGGCCGACGGCGGCCTCGGCGTGCCCTTCGGTCAGGTAATGATACGCCAGCAAGAACCGGGGCGGGGCGGCCTGGGGGTTCTGGTTGCAGTAATTCTCGAGCGCCCGCAACTGCTGGGTGTAGGTTTCAGGGTCGCCGTAGAGGCTGATCAGGGTGGTCCAGTCCCAGCCCGGTCCCACCGACAGTACGGCATAAAGCGCCGCCGCGGCCTCGTCATAGCGGGCCATGGCGAACAGGCAGAGCGCCCGGAATTCGTGCAGGGTCGGGTCGTTGGGCGTGACGCCGAGCGCCTGGTCCAGGAGGCTCAGTGCCTGGGGGTAATTCCCGAGGCGAAAGGCATCGCGCCCCTGGTCGAGCAGCGAGACGGACTGGGTGGTCGCGTCCTGGGACGCGGGCAGAATCGAGGGGTCGAGCGGCTGTGAATAGTCGTAGACCGACTGCTGGACCACCCCGCCCCCATAACCGCCATAGTAGGGGTTGCTATAGCTGGAATAACCCCAGTTGTTGAGCGTTGGGCCGAACATCCACGACGACAGGCCCCAGCCCATCCCCATGCCAAGCCCGAGGCCCAAGCCTGTGCCAAGGCCGCCGCCAAACCCGTAACCGCCGTAACTGCCATAGCCGCCATAGGGACGAAAGCCCCAGCCGCCGCCGTAGTTTCCGTTCCAGTTGCCGTGCATCCAGCCCTGGTGATTGCCGTAGTAGGCGTTGTGCCCGCCCCAGCCGCCGTTGTTGCCGTTGAAATTGTTGAAGTT
>DAIDHE010000400.1 GCA_027459775.1 Planctomycetales bacterium
GCGCGGGTCGCGGGGGTCGAGCTGGTCGCGCCGCAGACGCTGCTGCGCGTTCCCGCGCCCGGCGGCCACGGCGGAACGGTGGACGTGATCGCGTTCGATCCGATGCGCGACTTTACTCTTTTGCCCTGGCTCGCGCCGGACCCGGGCCGCCCGCCGCGCAGAGGCGAGGTCATCCTTGGCGGCCGGCGCGGCGAGCGCCTGGGCGACGCGATCCCACTTAGCGGCGCGTCCGTGACGGCTTCGGGCCGGCTCGAGATCACGGGCGTCGGGCCGTTTGATCATGGCCTGTTCGTCACCTACGAGACCGCCGCGATGCTGGCGGACGCGTGTCGGGACCGGTCCGGCGGAGGCATTGCGTATGCCCCGGGCCGTGTCTCGGCGCTTTTGATCTTGCTCAGCTCGGGGGCTGCCCCGGAGCGCGTGCGATTCGCCGTCGCCCAGCGGCCTGGCGTCAAGGTCGTCTCGGGCGGCTCGCCGGCGACCTCGATCCGTCGCGGGTCGTCCGTCTTGCTGGGGAGCGTGCTCGTGCTCGCGGCGGTGTTCCTTCTCTGCGCCGGGCTCATGGTCGGGCTGCTCTTCTCGGCCATCATCGCCGAGCGGTCGCGCGAGATCGGCCTCTTGATCGCACTTGGCTGTCGACGGCGGCGGATGGTGAGCCTGTTCCTCGTCGAGGCGGCCGTCACGACCGGGCTGGGCGGTTTGGTTGGCGTGGGACTGGGCGGCGGTCTGCTGCTCGTGTTCCGCCGCTCGGTGGGGTACTCTTTCGAGACGGTCCGCGTGGGGTTTGCCTGGCCGCCGCTCGATACGATCGCGGCGACCGCCGTGGGTTGCGTCCTGTTGGCGGCGGGGGTCGGGCTACTGGGCGTCGCCGTGCCGGCGTGGCTAGCGGGTCGGCGCGAGCCGTACGACTTGATCCGCGGCGAGGCGCGCTAGCATGCTCGAGGCGCGGAATCTCCGGAAGACCTATGCGGCGGAAACCGGCGCGATCGACGCGGTGAGCGACATCAGTCTCGAGCTCGAGGCTGGACGGTTCCTGGCCGTCGTCGGCCGGTCTGGGTCTGGGAAGTCGACGTTGCTCGCGATGCTCGGTGGTCTGTGCCGTCCCACGGCCGGGTCTGTCTTATGGAACGGCGTCGATCTCTGGACGCTGCCGGAATCCGAGCGGGCGGCGTTCCGCAACCGCGAGGTCGGGTTCGTGTTCCAGTTCGCGAGCCTGCTGCCCACGCTTCGGGTCGTGGACAACGTCGCCTTGCCCGCGCTCATGGGGGGCGAGGGGGAGGCCGATGCGTACCGCCGGGCCGAGGAGCTGCTCGGCCGGGTGGGTCTGACTCACCGCGCGGGTGCTTACCCCGCCGAGCTTTCGGGCGGCGAGCAACGGCGGGCCGCGCTCGCGCGGGCGGTCGTCAATTCGCCTCCGATCCTGCTGGCGGACGAGCCGACCAGCGACCTCGACGAAACGGCCGAGGCCGAGGTGCTCGAACTCTTGGGGGAATTCCACCGTCGCGACGGCGTCGCCCTGGTCGTCGTGACCCACGACCCTGCGATCGCCGGGCGGGCCGATCGCGTCGTCGAGATCCGCGCCGGCTCGATCGCCGGGTCGCGGATGGGATCGGTTGCCGTCGTGGCCTCCTCGGACCGTTCCCCGTCGACCTTGTCCCCTGCTCCGGAGGGTCCGGTCGCCGCCGCGACCGGCCTACCGCCCCGATCGCTGGCCCGCCTGGGCTCTGGCTTTGGGCCCTGGTTGCTCGCGGTCTGCGCCTGGGTCGTCCCCGCGGTGTTCGCCGCGCTTGCGCTCAACCAGGGAGTCGCGCTTTATCAGGCACAGGTGCTGCGCGGACAGCGGCAGGCGCGGGCCGCCCTCGAGGACGCGGCCCTGCTCTGGCTGCGGGCCGACGTCGAGGACATCGCACTCGCCCCCGGCTCGTCGTATTCCTTGACCTTCTTCCTGGAAAACCGGGCGACCGACCAGACGGTTTTCGCCATGTCGCCCGTCGTGCGCGCGTACGTGCAGGCCGGGCTGGCCTGGCAAGAGGTTCCGTGCCAATCGGCCGACGGCCAGGAGGGCCGGGTCGTCGCGATCAACGGGCGGCGAACCTACCGGTTCATCTTCGATCCACAGGTAAAGGAGTATACAGAATTGCTTTCAGGATACATGCACGTGCGTTTCACAAGTTCGATCATCGTCAGCCGACGGAGCGAGCCGGGCGACGATCTGGTGGAGCGGTTGGACGACTATTACGTGCATCTCAAGCCCCACGGCGCGGATGACGCGGCGATCCTGCGCAAGAACCGCTTTCCTGGGAGGCCCCCGCTCTGGATCGCGATGCCCCCGCACTGATAGGCGAGAGCAACGCTCGGGTGGTGAAGAGTTGGTCTTGACCATGGTTTTCGTCGGCGCGCCGTCTCGGGGGTTTTGTTGCGCGAATGGGACGAGATCAAGAGCGCCTTCGCGTATCGGAGTTCGTGGCGGGCGATTCCCTGGCACGGCCCCCCTCATCCGCCGCTACGCGGCGCCTTCTCCGGCGGGGAGAAGGATCAACCCATGACCCTCTCCCTCCGGGAGAGTGTGGCCGAAGGCCGGGAGAGGGTCCGGACGCGGCCAACGGAAACCGGTCGATCCGCGGCCTGACAATCGCAACGAAACCGGGATCAAGGAAAAGGCCCGTCAAGATCAACTTTTCAGCACCCCAGAGCAACGCCCCGCCGGCGGTCTCGAAGGGCGCTGGCAGGCGTGGCCGGGCTTACGCCCGGGGTGGGATGACGTCCGGTCCGCTCGCCGCGGCGCGCCGCCCTCCCTGGGGAACGCCGGGGCCTTCTACAGCTTCCGCCGTGCGCCCTGATCGATGCGCACGGACGTCGAACCCGGTTTCTGGATACGCAAAGCCTCTCTCGTTATCGAACCCCGGATTCCTGGGACCGGCCGCGCGGAACTCCGCCGCCACCCGAGCGCCGCCGCAAACCCCACCGCCAACCAACCCCCGGCGACGGCGATCAGAAGCTGGGGCAAGGTCGATATCTTCCCCGGCTTCCTCGAAGGCGGGCGCACCCTCCAGCGTCCTGGCAAACCCTTCGTTGAACGAATTGAGCCGGCCCCCGTCGACGGTCAGGCATCCGTGGAACCAGACCATGACCGCCATCGCGCCCAAGGCCGCGAAACCCAGGAAGAACGGCCGGCTCACCGTACCCCGACACAATTTGAACACGCCCCCATCACGACTGACGTGATGATGCTCGCGGCCGAGCTCTGGGCTGCGTCCAGAAGCGCGGGCCTGCCCACGGCGGGCCCCGACTCCCTGGACGGAGATTGCATCCTTGCGGCCCAGGCCATCCTCGCGGGGGGACTGACCGACATCGCAACCATCGCAACCGACAACGTCGCACCCCTCTCCCGTTACGCCGACGCCCGATTGTGGGAAACGATCACCCCTTGAACCCGCCTGATTGGCGCCGGTCCACGCGTCGACACGTCCTGGCCATTCCCCACGCTTGACGGCAGGTTTAATTGTTGTTGAACTATGCTTAGACCGACTCATAAAGGAAGAGGCCTGGAGGCTGGTGCATGCGCGGTCGGCAATCGAGACGAGCGATCTGGTCGGGATGGGCGATCGCCATGCTGGCGGCCGCGCCCGGGGTGCGGGCCGGCGAGCCGGGCGCTGAGCCGGCCCGGTCCACGGCCGAACAGACGAGCTTCTTCGAGCGCGAGGTCCGCCCGATCCTCAAGGCCCGCTGCCTGAAATGCCACGGCGAGGGTCCGAAAATCAAGGGGGGCCTACGGCTCGACAGCCGCGAGGCCATCTTGAGAGGGGGCGACCAGGGCCCCGCCGTCGTGCTCGCCAAACCCGACGAGAGCCTGCTCCTTCGGGCGATCCGCTACGACGAGCTCGAAATGCCCCCTGCCGGCAAGATCCCCGATCGCGAGCAAGACGTCCTCAAGCGCTGGGTGCGGGATCAGCTTCCATGGTCGGGCTCGGGCGCTTCGGCTCATGGAACGGTCGTCGCCGCGCCGGCCAGGAAAAAGCAAGGATCCGACTGGTCGATCCATCCCGTCAAACGACCCACGGTCCCGCGCCCGACGAACGGTGGCGGGGCTCGAAACCCGATCGACGCCTTCATCGACGCCCGGCTCGCCGCTGGCGGACTCGAGCCCAGCCCTCCCGCCGACCGTGCATGCTTGATCAGGCGAGCAACCTTTGATCTCACCGGCTTGCCCCCCACCCCCGAGGAAGTCGCCGCCTTCGTCGCCGACACCCGGCCCGACGCCTACGAACGTCTGGTCGACCGCCTGCTCGCCTCGCCCCATTACGGCGAAAAATGGGCCAGGCACTGGCTCGACCTGGTCGGCTACGCCGAGACCAACGGCTACGAACGCGACAACGCCAAGCCATTCGCCTGGCGCTATCGCGATTACGTCATCAGTGCCCTCAATGGCGACAAGCCCTACGACCGGTTCCTCCGCGAGCAGCTCGCCGGCGACGAGATCGACCCCAATTCGGTCGAATGCATGACGGCCACCGGGTTTTACCGGCTGGGCCTCTGGGACGACGAGCCCGTCGATCGCGCCCTGGCGCGCTACGACGGGCTCGACGCGATCGTGGCGACGACCGGGCAGGTCGTCCTGGGGATGACGGTCAACTGCGCCCGCTGCCATGATCACAAGGTCGACCCGATCCCCCAGCGCGACTATTACCGGCTGCTCGCCTTTTTCCAGGATCTGGCGCCGCCGGACGCCAAGAACCTGAAAAAGGTCAAGGATGCCGCCGGCCGCCCGGTCGAGGTCATGTGCGCCTGGGAACGAGGCCAGTCCGAGACCCACGTGCTGTTGCGTGGAAGCCCCTACGCGAAAGGCGAGCGGGTCGAGCCGGGCGCTCCGGCGCTCATCGATCCCGGCACGACCACCTTCACGGCGGGGCCGGGCAAGCGCAGCGCCCTGGTCGACTGGCTGGTCGATCCGCGCAATCCGCGGACGGCCCGGGTGCTGGCCAATCGGCTGTGGCAGTATCATTTCGGCCGCGGCCTGGTTCCGACGCCGAGCGATTTTGGCGGCCTGGGCGAGCCGGTCACTCACCCCGAATTGCTCGACTGGCTGGCCAGCGAGCTCGTGGCCGGCGGCTGGCGCATGAAGCCGATCCAGCGGCTGATCATGCTCTCGAGCGCCTACCGGCGGTCGTCGCGCGCGAATCCCCACGCGCTCGCCCGGGATCCGCTCGACCACGGGCTCTGGCGATACCCGATGCGAAGGCTCTCGGCGGAAGAGGTTCGCGACGCCATGCTCATGACCTCGGGAGCGCTCGTGAACGAGCTCGGCGGCCCCAGCATCCACCCGCCGATCCCGCCCGAGGTTCTGGCCGGCCAATCCATCCCCGGCTACGGCTGGTCGGTCTCGCCCCCCCGCGCGGCCGCCCGGCGCAGCGTGTATGTTCATATCAAGAGGTCTCTATCAGTTCCGATCCTGGCCACGCACGACGCGGCCGACACCGATTCGACCTGCCCGGTCCGGTTCACGACCACGGTTCCCACCCAGGCGCTTGGGCTCTTGAACGGGGCGTTTGCGAACGAGCAGGCCGCCCGCTTCGCGCGCAGGGTCGCAACCGAAGCGCCCGGCGACCTCGACGGCGAGATCCGCCTGGCCATCCGGCTGGCGACCGCGCGCGAGCCCCGCGAGCAGGAGGTCCGCGAGGATCGCGAGATCGTGAGCTGGCTCGTCCGCGAGCGGGCGCTCGACGCCCGGTCCGCGCTCGTGCAGTATTGCCTGGTGCTCCTGAACGCGAACGAGTTTGTTTACCTCGACTGAGGCCAGAACGCCATGAATGCTTCCGACTCCAGCCATTCGCCGCCGTCCCGAGGCTCGTTCTGCGGCCGAACCCGGCGCGAGGCTCTGTGGGAGATCGGCGGCGGATTCGGCTCGGTGGCGCTGGCCGGGCTGTTTTCCGGCGATGGGTTCCTGGCCCGCCAGGCCGTGGCCGCCGACGGCGCGACCCCGTTCACGAACCCGATGGCCGCCAAGCCCGCGCCCCGGCCCGCCAAGGCCAAGAGCGTGATCTTTCTGTTCATGTATGGCGGACCCAGCCACATCGACACGTTCGATTACAAGCCGGGCATGGACAAGCTCGACGGCAAGACGATCGCCGTCAAGACGTTCGGCCGCATCGGCAAGCGCAACGAGGGGCGGATCGTCGGGCCCAAGTACACGTTTCGCCCGCACGGCCAGTGCGGCAAGTCTGTCTCGAGCGTGTTTCCCAACCTGGCCGAGTGCGTCGACGACATGGCGTTCGTCCATTCGATGTACGCCGAGTCGCCCATCCACGGCTCCGCGCTCCTCATGATGAACTCGGGCCGCATCCTGTCGGGCAACCCCTGCCTGGGCACGTGGGTGACCTATGGGCTGGGGAGCGAAAACGAGAACCTGCCTGGCTTCGTGGTGGTGCTCGATCAGAAGGGGGGGCCGATCTCGGGGGCCAAGAACTGGTCGAGCGGTTACATGCCGGCGGCCTATCAGGCGACCGTGATCCGCGCTGGCGGCGTGCCGATCCACGACCTCGCCGAGCCGCGCGACGTCGGGCTCGGAACCCGTCGCAAGCTGCTCGACCACCTGATGCGGAAAAACCAGGAGCATCTCGCCTCGCGCGCGGACAATTCCGAGCTGGCCGCGCGGATCGCGAGCTATGAGCTCGCCTACAAGATGCAAAGCGCGGCCCCCGAGGCGGTCGATTTCGCCCAGGAATCGGCCGAAACCCAGGCCCTCTACGGCCTCGATCGGCCCCAGACCGCCGATTTCGGCCGTAAATGCCTGCTCGCCCGCCGCCTGGTCGAGCGCGGAGTGCGATTCATCCAGATTTACTCGGGAGGCGCACACAACGACGACAACTGGGACGCTCACACCGATCTGGTCGCCAACCACGACACCCACGCTGGCGAGACCGATCTGCCGATCGCCGGGCTGCTCAAAGACCTGAAGCGCAAGGGGCTGCTCGACGAGACCCTGGTCGTATGGGGGGGCGAGTTCGGCCGCCAGCCGGTCGCCGAGCAAGCCAAGGGGACCGGGCGCGACCATAACTCCTACGGATTCACCGTGTGGCTCGCGGGCGGTGGAATCAAGGGGGGCGTGAGCGCGGGCCAGACCGACGAGCTCGGTAGCGCCGCCGTCGTCGACCGCTTCCATGTGAAGAACCTCCATGCGACAATCCTCAATCAGCTCGGCCTCGATCCCAACAGCCTGACCTACTTCCACGGCGGGCTCAAGCAGAAGCTCGTCGGGGTCGAAGGGGCCGAGCCGATCCCCCAGATCATCTGAGCGCCTGGAATCCCAGGAGAGGGAACCCGATCATGCGCGAGCCTCAATCACGCAGGACTTTTCTGGGAGTCGCCGCGACGGGGGCGGCCCTCGGCCTGAACACGACGACCACCCGCGGCGAGGGATCCGATTCGCTCGCCATCCTGGGCGGCAAGCCCGTGAGGAAGGGTGAATACACGCGCTGGCCGATCATCGATCAGGACGACGAACGCGCCTGGATGGAGGTGCTGCGCACTGGCCGTTGGTGCCGCTTGAACGGCAAATACGCCGATACCTTCGAGGAAGCGTGGGCGCGCACCCTGGGCGCGAAGCACGCCCTGGCCGTCGCCAACGGCACGAGCGCCCTCGTGACCTCGCTCGCGGCCCTGGGCGTTGGACCCGGCGACGAGGTCGTCGTTCCGCCCTACACCTTCGTCGCCACCATCAACGCCGTCCTGCTGCACCACGCGCTCCCCGTCTTCGTCGACACCGACATCGAAACCTTGCAGATCGACGCCAGCAAGATCGAAGCGGCCCTCACCGAGCGGACGACCTGCATCATCCCCGTCCACCTGGGAGGTTCGGCGGCCGACATGGACCAGATCCAGACGATCGCCCGGAAGCACAAGATCCCGGTCCTCGAGGACGCCTGTCAGGCCCATCTCGCCGAATGGCGCGGCAAGAAGGTCGGCACGATGGGCGCTCTCGGATGCTTCAGTTTTCAAGCCTCGAAGAACCTCAATAGCGGCGAAGGGGGCGCGATCGTTTCGAACGACGACCGCCTGATCGAGGAGTGCAAGAGCTTCCAGAACAACGGCCGGGGCTCGAGCGCGCTCTATGCCCACAGCCGCAATGGGGCGAATCTCAGGATCACCGAGTTCCAGGCCGCCTTGCTCGCCCGCCAGCTTAGCCGGCTCGAAACCCAGTCCCGGACCCGCGAGCAAAACGCCCAGTACCTGACCTCGTTGCTCAAGGAGATCCCCGGCCTCGCCCCCGCCCGGATGTACGACGGCTGCACCCGCAATGCCTATCATCTTTATATGTTCAGATATGCGCCCGATGGGTTCGCCGGGCTGCCGCGCGAGCAGTTCTTGAAGGCCCTGGCCGCCGAGGGGGTGCCGGCTTCGAGCGGGTACGAACCGCTCTATCGCCAGCCGTTCCTCAAGAATACGCTCGAGAGCCGGGGGTTCAAGGCGATCTACCCGCCGGAACGCCTCGCCGCGTTGTCTGGCGGCATCCACTGCCCCCAGAACGACCAGCTTTGCAAGGAAGCGGTCTGGCTCACCCAGACGATGCTTCTGGGCCCGCGCTCGGACATGGACCAGATCGCGGACGCGGTCCGCAAGATTCAGCGGCACGCCGGGAAACTGGTCAAGGCATGAAACCATCGCTCTCGCGATCGATCGGGCGGGTTGCGCTGCGGTTCGCGTGCGCGCTGGGGATGGCTCTCTGGCTGGGCGGGTTCACGTTCTACAGCGCCTTCGTGGTGCCGACCTTGCGCGACGAGCTGGGGGGATTGGGGTCGGGCCTTGTCACCCAGCGGGTCACGAACGATCTGAACCTGATGGGCGCGATCGCGCTCGTTCCCTGGTGGATCGAGGCCTGGATCGGCCGCGCGGGCGCGCCGCGATGGCGAGGGCGACTGCAATGGACCCTGCTCGCGACCACCACGGCCGGGCTCGTCTGGCTCGCCGTCTTGCACCGGTCCTTGGACCGGCTGCTGGAATCCGACCAAATGGCGTCGTTTCATCCCATGCACGAGCTCTACCTGATTGTGAGCACCGTGATGTGGGTCGCGAATATCGGGTTGGTGGCGATCGCAAGCGTTCCCGAGCGCCCGCCCGCGCGATCCGCGGGCTGAGCAACGGCCGTCACGAGGCCCCGGGGCGACTACCCTGTTTTCCCGCGGTTGGTCACGATTTCCAGGATCCGCTGTTCACGGGCCATGAGCATCCCGCCAAGCCAGCCCAGCGTAAACCGATACAGAACCACGATCACGACGGACTCGACGATCGCCGTCAGGAGGGCCATCGGCAGACCCCACGTCCCACCGGTGAGATTGAGCAAGAGCTCAAGCAAGAACGGCGACGCCGCGAGCGCCAACACCAGAACGATGAGCGTCACGGTCAAGGCGAACTGAGCCAGTCCAACAGAGAGTTTAATGTTCGTGGGCTTGAGCGAGTTGGGTTCGATCCGCAGTGGAGTCAGGATCGAGATCAGGTTGAGGCCCATGCAGAACACCAGGAACATCGCGAGGGAGAGTGCGACAGAGGCGAGCAACTGATCCCAGCGCAGGGGGTTGGCCGCCTGGAACATGATCAGCGTGATCGCGGCCATGCCGAGTGCGAACGGGGCGTAAACCAGGTTCTTGCCGAACAAGAGGTCTCGGCGTGGGAGTGCCGAGAGCACGAAGATGCGAAAGCCGTCGCGATCGAGTCCGAACTGGTTTCCCATGGTTTGCAAGACGCTGAGCAGCGTGAATGTGACCGCGCCCGCGACGGCGAGCGGCCGAAGCCAGTCCGCCATTGCTTGACCCTTGGCGATCATCGAGCCCAGGATCACGATCGTGAAGATTGGACCGAGCAGCATGAGTTTGGCCTCGGGCGAGCGCGCCAGCGAGCGAATTCCGGCGAGGGCCACGGCCGAAACGGGATCCGAACAACCGGGAATGCTCCTTTCGAGGAACAAGGCCCGCTTGCCGCGGGCGGGGGCGGGGGCGGACTGGGCCTTGGCCTGGGCTGTCGCCGGCTCGATCGTGAGCGGACCTCGGCTGCCCGAGCGGCCCTGGAACTGCGCGATCGTCTTGCGATAGCCGCGCGCAAGACTGCCCGCCCCCACCAGGGTCATCCCCAGAAGCCCCAGAATCCAGGGGACCGACCTCCCCTCGGCCGCCGCCATCGTGCCGTACGGCAACCAGCCCACCGGCAAGACGATGTTCGCCAGCCGAGCCGTCGCTTCGGCCCCGTGGGATCGCCTGCGCAGGTCCGCATTCAGGGCCTCCTGTTTCTGTTCGAGAATCTCGCTCTGGCGTCGGAGGAGCTCCTCGGCCTCGCGGGCATTCGTAGGCCGGATCGCGCGAATCTTTTCGAGTTCCGCGGTTGCCTTGGCCGTCTCCTCGGGCGCGAGCGGTGTATTCGATTGAAAGAAGAAGCCGTTCATGAGATTCGGCACTTGAACGATCAGGATGAAGATCACCGTCGCCCCCACGATCACCGACCTGCGCTTGCGGGGGTTGGTCATGAGCGCGGCCAGGAAACCCTGGAGCTGATACGTGAGCGCCGTCGTCATGAGCACGAATGCCGCCAAGAGTCCCAGCACCGGCAGCATTGCGAGCCCCATCACGGCCACGAGCGCAATCGCGTACCCGAGCCCCGCCGCGATGAAGAGAAGCAGGCTTGGGCATGCGAGCGAGCTGAGATAGTTGATCAGGAACGCTTCCTTGACCGAGACGGGGAGATGCAGAAACCGCGAGAGCAGCATTGGCTCGGACCTCTGGATCTCCATCATCAGGCCCACGCACCAGAAGAACAGAAACACGGCGACGATCCCGTCCCAGACGTACATGAGGTGTTTGGGAGCGGCCTCGGGAATCGTGTTCCAGCCGAGTGCAAGCGCGCCCCCGAAGATCAGGATCGCGAGCAGAAAGAGGCCGACGGAGAGGACGCCGAGCAACACGCCGGAAAGGATGCCGGCTCTCCGCCACTGGTTGACCAGCAGCCGCCAGCGCAGCCACACGAAGGCCCGCAAGTGCCCCCAGTTCATCGGGCCGCCTCCTCGAGCCAGCTCGGCTTGCGGGCGGCCTCGTGATCGGCGCCTGCCTTTTCGAGGAAGCAGTCCTCGAGGGTGCCTCCGCGGCGAATCGACTCGAGCGACGCCTGCTCGACGAGCTTGCCCTTCACGATGATGCCCACATGCGTGCACAGGCGCTCGACGATCTCGAGCACGTGCGACGTGAGAAACACTGTCGATCCGCGGGCGACGAACCCGGCCAGGATGTCGCGGATCACCCGCGAGGTCACCGCGTCGACCCCTTCGAATGGCTCGTCCAGAAACAGCAGATCGGGGTTCGGCAGCAGGGCGGCCGCCATCGCCAGCTTTTTTTTCATGCCATGAGAATATTCCAGCGTGAGCTTCTTTTCCTCGCCATCGAGCCCCAGACGCGCCAGCAGCTCGTCGATCCGCGCGCGGATCGTTTCGCGCGCCATCGCGTGGATGCGGCCGACGAAGGTCAGGTATTCGCGCGCCGTCAGGTTGTCGAAGAGGGCCAGATCCTCGGGGATGACGCCGATCCTGCGTTTGGCCTCGATCGACTCGCGGGGGTCGAGCACGTTTCGCCCCAGCACCCGCATCGAGCCGCCCGACGGCGCCAGGAGCCCGGTGAGCATCTTGATCGTGGTCGACTTGCCCGCGCCGTTGGGCCCCAGAAAGCCGTAGAACGTGCCCCCTTCAACCGCCAGATCGATCCCGGCGACGGCGCACTCCTGGTTGAAATAGCGGGTGAGTTGGTGCGTTTCGATCGCCAGGGTCATGGGCGTGTCTCGCTCGATCTTGGGACTGGGAGCCGTCTTGCACGATCATACAATCGTCCAAAGCGCCACGCAAAGAGGCGGACGAAAGAAGGAATGGCATCGCCGCCGCGATCGCGGCGTCGGCGGGGAACCCGACCGGGATCCGCTCCGGGCCGACCGCCTTGGGAGCCTTTCGGCGCGCCTCTTCGCGGGATGCCGTGGTTCGATAAACCTTACAACTCGAGGCCGATGCCCCGGTAGGGCTTTTTTTCCCTGGTCAAGCTTGAGCCCCCGATCGCGGCTCGGCGTGCGTCCGACGAACTCGCGCGTGACATCGTCCTGGTCATTCATCGGCCGATCCGGTCTCGGGCGCACGGTCCCTCGCCCTGGCGAGTCCCTCGAGCATGTTCCGATCGCGAAGGTCGTTCTCGCGACGCAACCGCTCGAACCGGTGATCGACGACCTCGTCCGGCCCCAAGCGCAAATACGGGACCGCTTCCCGCGTGGCCTTGAAGGTCAGTGCCAGTCACTCGGGGGGCGACATGCGACGATCGGCTTCGGGGGCTTCCGGGCTCATCCGCATGCCCCAGGTCGATCCGCCTCCCGTGTTGGAGATCGCCTCCCGTCTTGGAGATGATCCGGCCCAATACCGAAGGTGGGACTCGAACCCACACCGGTGTTGCCGCGCCGGGTTTCGAGCCCGGCGCGTCTGCCCTCAGCGTGGCGCTGGGGACAGGCTGGGTGACGGATAAACTGCTTGTTCGACAGGCGGTTACGACACCGCTATTCCGCCGGTGGCTTTGTGGACATATTGGGCTGACACGGGCAATGTTGTTGCCATTTTTTTTTGCCCACTTGCCTGGGCCGAAGCCCTGGACAATAGCACTCTCGTAGGGTCGGAGCCGCCGGAGTCGTCGAGCGCCCGAGTAACGGCCGAGGTGAGCCTGAAGCGCTGGTCGAAGCGGCGGAGGGGCAGCAGCCAGGCGTTGCGGGAGATCCGGCCCGGCCACGGCTCAATGACGAGAGAGGCGCCGAAGACGTACAGGACTTGTCACCAGGCGGATGTTACAATCCTTGATTACCTCCTCGATTGCGGAAACGACCCGGCGCGTCAACGGGCGAGACGAATCGGCCGGGCAAAGTCGGAGGACTCCCGCTCGAGGCGGTTATGGAGAGGTTATTCCGCTCAGAGATTCGCCCTTTGGGTGTCGCCGATGAGCGATGTCACTCGCATCCTGTCCGCGATCGAGCAAGGTGACCCGCAAGCCGCCAACGAACTCCTGCCGTTGGTCTACGACGAGCTGCGCAAGCTCGCCGCGCGGAAGCTGGCACACGAGAAGCCCGGTCAGACGCTCGAGGCCACCGCGTTGGTCCACGAAGCCTACCTTCGTCTGGTAGTCAACAAGCAAGCACAGCACTGGAAGAGTCGTGGTCACTTCTTCGCGGCCGCGGCGGAGGCCATGCGGCGCATTCTCGTCGAACGAGCCCGCCAGAAGGGGCGCATCCAGCACGGCGGCGGGCTCCGGCGGGTGGACCTGCTCGACGCTGATGCCGTGGCACCGATCGAGGACGAGCAGCTTCTGCTTCTGGACCAAGCTCTCACTCGCCTGGCCGCGGCCAGGCCGCAAGGGGCTGAACTGGTCAAACTGCGTTTCTTTGCCGGCTTGACTCTCGAGGAGATCGCGCCGCTGCTCACCCTATCGCCGCGCTCCACCCGGCGGCTGTGGGTCTTCGCGCGTGCCTGGCTGCGACGCGACATGGAGCGCTCCAATGAGCCCGCATCCTGAGGTTCGAGAGTCGAGGCGTTTCTCTCGGAGATTCTTGCCGCTTTCTCGGCTGGGGGTCGCACTGGCATCCGAGGCGGAAGCCATCTCGCCTGTTCTGTGACGGGAGTCTCGTCCATGACCGAGCCGCCTCTCCCTGAAGAATCGATCTTCGCGCGAGCGCTCGAAATCAGGTCCGCCGCCGAGCGTTCGGCGTTCCTGGAGCGGGCCTGTGGCGATAACCAGGCCCTGCGCGCCGAGGTGGAGGCCTTGCTGCGCGCTCAGCGCCGGTCGGGTGATGTGCTCGACCTGCAAGAAAATGAGCCCGCCACCACCGACCTGCCGGCCCACGAAGGCCCCGGCACGGTCATCGGGCTGTACAAGCTGATGGAGCAAATCGGCGAGGGGGGCATGGGACTGGTCTTTGTCGCCGAGCAGCAGCGCCCGGTCCGCCGCAAGGTCGCGCTCAAGGTGATCAAGCCGGGCATGGACACGCGCCAAGTCATCGCTCGGTTCGAGGCCGAGCGGCAGGCGCTAGCCCTCATGGACCACCCGAATATCGCCAAGGTTCTTGACGGCGGCACGACGGCCAGCGGCCGGCCGTTCTTTGTGATGGAGTTGGTCAAGGGCATCCCTATCACGCAGTTCTGCGACGAAGGACGGCTGACGACCCGCGAGCGGCTGGATCTGTTCGTCCCTGTCTGCCAGGCCGTCCAGCACGCCCACCACAAAGGCATCATCCACCGCGACCTGAAGCCTTCGAACGTGATGGTCATCTCACACGATGGCGTGCCGGTAATCAAGGTGATCGACTTCGGCGTGGCCAAGGCGGTTGGCCAGCAGCTCACCGAGAAGACCATCTACACACAATTCGCCCAACTGATGGGCACACCCTTATATATGAGTCCGGAGCAGGCCGGGCAGAGCGGCCTGGACGTGGACACGCGCACCGACATCTACGCCTTGGGTGTGTTGTTGTACGAACTGCTGACCGGGACCACTCCCCTCGGGAAGGAGCGGTTTCATGAGGCGGACTACGACGAGATGCGCCGCATCATCCGCGAGGAAGAACCGCCCAAGCCCAGTACACGCATCAGCACGTTCGTCGGCCAGACGGCCACGACCTTTTCAACGCAACGCAAGAGCGACTCGAAGCGCCTCAGCCAAGTGTTCCGCGGCGAGCTGGACTGGATCGTCATGAAATGCCTGGAGAAGGACCGCAACCGCCGTTACGAGACGGCGAACGGGTTGGCGGCCGACGTTCAGCGCTACTTGCATGACGAGCCCGTGCAGGCGTGTCCGCCGTCGGCCAGTTACCG
>DAIDHE010000405.1 GCA_027459775.1 Planctomycetales bacterium
TGTCCGCCGCCAGCCCGAGACGACGAAATCGCCCGCCAGCGCGCGGCACACACGCCATCGGGTTCTGGTGGTCGACGACAATCTCGACTCCGCCAAGAGCCTGTCGATGCTCATGACGATGGCCGGGCAAGAGGTCCGCTCCGCGCACGACGGACCCGCCGCGGTCGTGGCGGCGTCCGAGTTCCAGCCCGAGCTCGTACTGCTTGACATCGGCTTGCCTGGCATGGATGGTTATGAAGTGTGTCAGGCAATGAGGCGCAAGCCGGATCTCGGAAAGAGCACGATCGTGGCCCTCACCGGCTGGGGACAGGAAGACGACCGGAGGCGCTCGCTGGCCGCCGGTTTCACCCGCCACCTGGTCAAGCCCGTGCGCCCGGAGACCCTCCATGAGCTGCTCGCCCAGCTGGACGAAAGCGCCGGAGACTGAGGATCGCGGATGAGACGACCCCGAAACCTCGCATCGATCCTGACGACAACGCTCTTCCTCGTCGCGACCTACCCCGCGCCGGCCGACGACGGCCGCCAGGTTCCCCACGGCCAGGACCGGCCGCCCAATGCCCCCCGAGCGCCGCTCGATGCCGCCCGAGCCATGACCGTACCGCCCGGCTTCGCCGTCGAGGTCGTCGCCTGCGAGCCCGAGCTCGTGAACCCCACCGCCATGACCTTCGACGAGCAAGGCCGGATCTGGATCACCGAAAGCGTCGAGTATCCCAGGCGCGAAAAAGGCAAAGGACGCGACCGCGTCAAGGTCTTCCGCGACGACGACGGCGACGGCCGCGCGGAGCACGTGAGCGTCTTCGCCCAGGGGCTCAACATCCCCTCCGGAATCGCCGTCGGCCACGGCGGCGTCTGGGTCGCCAACGCGCCCGACATCTTGTTCCTGCGCGACGACGACGGCGACTCCGTCGCCGATCATCGCGAGGTCGTCGCCACCGGCTTCGGCCGCGACGACGTCCACGAGCTGCCCAACTCGCTCACCTGGGGGCCCGACGGCTGGCTCTACGGCTGGAACGGCGTCTTCAACTCGTCCCAGGTCAAGTCCAGGAACGGCAAGACCTACAAATTCACATGCGCAATCTTTCGCATCCACCCTCGCACCCGCGTCTTCGAGGTCTGGTGCGAGGGCACCTCGAATCCCTGGGGCATCGCCATCGACCCCGAGGGCTCGTTCTTCTCGAGCGCCTGCGTCATCGACCATCTCTGGCACCTGGTCGAGACCGGCTACTACATCCGCCAGGGCGGGCCCTATCCCCCGTTCACCTGGCCCATCGGGTCGATCGCCGAGCACACCCACCAGAAGGCCGCGTACTGCGGCGTCCATTATTTCGACAGCCCAGCCTACCCGCCCGAGTACCGCGGCCGGCTCTACATGGGCAACATCCACGCCGGCGCGATCAACGTCGACCGGGTGGTGAAATCCGGCGCGAGCTATCGGTCCACGCCCGAGAACGATTTCTTGAACGCGAATGACGCCTGGTTCATGCCGGTTTCCCAGAAGACCGGCCCCGACGGCTCGCTCTACATCCTCGACTGGTACGACCGCTACCACTGCTATCAAGACGCCAACCGCGACCCCAAGGGGATCGATCGCGCCAAGGGCCGGCTCTATCGCGTTCGCTATGGCAAAACGCCCCGTCGTGCCCCATTCAATCTGGCCCAGTCCAGCGACGACGAGCTGATCGCACTTCTGGGCGACGCCAACGTCTACAACCGCGACACGGCCCAGCGACTCCTGGCCGAACGAGCGTCGCCGGCCATTCGCTCAAAGCTCGAATCGCTCGTGCTCGACGTCTCGGGTCAGCGCATCCAAAGGTCGCACGCGCTGTGGGCGCTGTTGTCGAGCGGACCGCTCCGGGAAGAGTTTCACCTGGAATTGCTCGAGCGCTTGAACCCAAACTTTCAGGCCTGGGCCGTCCGCGCGGCCGGCGATCTGCACAATCCCTCGCCGCGCATCCGCGAGCAGGTCGCCCGGCTCGCCAGGGACCGGTTCCCCGAGGTGCGGCTCCAGGTCGCGGTCGCCGCGAGAAAGCTGGAAGGCGTCGACCCGGTGCCGTTGCTCGTGAACGCCCTCGCGACCGGCAACCAGGATCTGCTCACCGCCCACATCGTCTGGCGCAATCTCGAGCCCTATATCCCGACGCGCCAGCGCGAAATCGCGCTCTGGCTTGAGGAATCCCCGCGCGGCCCCGACGGCGCCAGCGCGGTCGCTCCTCGTGCCATCGAACGAGCGCTCGCGACGGGCGCGGTCGACTCCCGGATGCTCAACGCCTGGCTCCGAGCGGCGGTCCATACCGACGATGCGCTCCAGAGCCTCGGCCTGATCATCGACCATTTGCTCGCCAGCGAGCCCAGCTCGCGGCTCACCGCCGACATCCGCTCCGAGCTCGCGCGCTATTCAGTTCGTATGAACATACAAGACGTTCCCGATCATCCGCTCAATTCGCTTTCGATGGTCGCCCTCGCCCTCTGCGGCGACCACGCGGCCCTCAAGCCCGTCTTGCAATTGCTCGTCAGTCCGAGCCCGCGCGACGAGGCCAACGACAAGTCCCGCGAAACCGCGCGGCGAAAGGCCCTGGAGGCGCTCTTGAAGCTCCGGGTCAAGGGCCTGGTGAAGGTGATCGTTCCCCGGCTCCTGCGCGAGACCGATCTCCAGAGCTCGCCGGAATTCCGACGCGACGTCCTCGCGATCGCCGGCCGGATTGACGACCCCGCGCTCGGCTCCGTCGTTCTCGACGTCTATCCCGATCTCGCCGACTCGCTCAAGCCCAGTGCGATCGATCTGCTCTGTCAGCGCCCGGCATGGGGCAAGGCGCTTCTGGGAGCCGTTGAACGAAAGACGATCCCCGCGAGCGCTCTCGGGATCAATCAACTCCGGCGGCTTAAGCGGATCAACGATCCCGCGATCGACGCCTCGATCGCGCGGCACTTTGGCGCACTCCGCGAGGAACGACGCCCCGACCGCGAGCAAGTCGTGAATCGCATGCGCACGCTCGTGACCGAGCATGCCGGCGACGCCGCCCGCGGCCGGGCCGTCTTCGCCAAGCTCTGCGGCCAGTGCCATAAACTCCACGGCCAAGGCCAAGAAGTCGGCCCCGACTTGACTGGCAGCGGACGGAGCAACCTCGAACAACTGCTCTCGAACGTCTTCGACCCCAATCTCGTCATCGGACCCGGCTATCAGGCGACCACCCTGGCCCTCAAGGACGGGCGCGTGCTATCGGGCCTACTTGTCGAGGACGGCAAGGACCGCGTGATCCTGAAACTCGAGGGCGGCCGGGTCGAGAACATCCCCCGCGACCAAGTCGACGAGCTCAAGACCGGCCGCGTCTCGCTCATGCCCGAGGGTGTGGAAAACCAGCTCTCGCCCAGCGAGATCGCCGACCTGTTCGCGTATCTCCGTGCGCCTGATCCAGCAGAGAACGCAAAGCCCGCACCGCCCTGATCGCCTTCCGCGATCAAGCCGGCGACCATCCGTCGGCCACGCTGGGGACGGGCGCGCGGACGGCGGGCGCTCGGGCGGCCGCGAGAGCGTCCTCAACCACCGATTCCAAAACCGCGATGTATTCGAGGAACCGCTTCTTGCCCAGAGGCGTGATCCGGCAAAGCGTCTGCGGCCGATTGCGGTGCATGCCTTTCCAGAGCTCGACAAACTCGGCCTCGTGCAACACCTGAAGATGACGGCTCAGGTTGCCGTCCGTGAGCTGACAGAGCTCCTTCAGGTCGGCGAAAATGATCCCCCTGGGGTTCGAAACCAGCGAGGTCATGATCCCCAGCCGAGCCTTCTCATGAAAAACGCGCTCGAGCCCCTCGTAGGCGAATCGCCCAGTGGGCTCGATGGGCTTCGGATTATTCCGAGCCATGGTCGCGCTCCAGAGTCGAATACAAGATCACGGCGGCCATGAATTGCCCCAGGGCGAACGGGATCGCCATGCACGACGGCTCAAAAGCCCTTTGAGGCCCGAGTGCAAGCACCAGGCAGCCCGCCAAAAGATAAAACGCGGCCACCCAATACGTCGGCCGCGGCAACAGCCGGCCCGATGCGAAGATGCCCAGGCTGTAAAAGATCTGCCACAATCCCGGCAACAACCAAACGCTCTCGGGCGCCGCCTGGAAGACCACGATCGTCACCAGCGCCCCCGCCGCCACCGGGGGCGAAAACTGCTGAAGCGCCACTCGGGTTGAAGCTCGCGAGACGCGCGAATCCTCGCGCAGAGCCCGAATCCCAATCTCGACCCCCGCGACCAACATGCTCAGAATCGCCGCCCCAACCCAGAGCGAAAGATAAAGGCCCACCCGGCTCGCGGGCTCCTCGAGATACACACCCTGCGCAAACCCCGCCAAGAGCGCGATCACGCCCGAGAACGCCACGGGGAGCGCACGATACCCCCGATAAACCTCCGCGCTCGCCAGCCGAGCCCGGATCTCGGTAATCTGCGTCAACGCGTCGCGAAGCTCCATCAGCACTCACCTTCCTCGACTCGCCGACCCACCCGTTCCCTCACATGCTTTGTATGGTAAAGCGGCCGAGCCGGGGCTGTCAAGCGCCCGCGTGGTCCTGGTGATCTGGCAGTGTCAATCCCGCACCAATCCGGGTAATATAAACAACGAGCGCGAGAGGCGATTCGTCCATCCACGGGTGATGGCCGCTGTGCTTGGTGAAGGTCGTGGTGAACGATCGCCAGGCCGACGCGTTGGGCCGGTACGCGGCTGCCTGGGGTTCCATGGAAATCCTGCTCATTGCCGGCCTGATCTTGATCAACGGCTTTTTCGTGACGGTCGAGTTCGCGCTGGTCAAGGTGCGGACCACACAGATCGATCAGCTCGCCGAAAAGGGAAGCTGGGCCGCCCGGCTCACGGCGAAGGCGCTCGACCGGCTTGATTTTTACCTGTCGGCGAGTCAGATCGGCATCACGGTCGCCAGCCTGGCCCTGGGCCGGGCGATGCACGACTGGGTCGAGCCCGTGGTTGAGCGAGCTTTCGTGGCCGTTCACATTCCGTCGACCCCGCTCGTTCTGTTCGGTGTCTCGATCGGCACGGTCCCCCTGGTCGCACTCTCGCTGGTGACGTTTCTGCATATGGCCCTGGGCGAACAAGCTCCCAAGAGCCTCGCCATTCGCTCCCCGCGAGTGCTCGTGCTCTGGACCGCCCCTGCGCTCGTGATCATGTCCTACGTGTTCTCGCCGGTGATCTGGCTCTTGAACAAGGCGAGCAATCTGACGCTCTGGTCCCTGGGGCTCGGCGGCGCCACCAACGCGGAGCTGGCTCATAGCGAGGAAGAGCTGCGGCTCATCGTGGCCGAGAGCGTGGCCGGCGGGCACCTGTCGCGCAACGAGCGAATGATGATCGAGAACGTGCTCAACCTCGAGGAAAAAACGGCCCGTCGCGTGATGGTTCCGCGGCCCGACGTCGTCTATCTCAGCCTGTCGCGCCCGCTCGAGGAAAACCTGCGACTGGCGCGCCAGGCAGGCCACACGCGCTATCCGCTCTGCGACGAGGATCTCACGACCGTCGTCGGAATGATCCACGTCAAGGACCTGTTCCGGGCGGGGGCATATCAAAACGGCCGCGTCGATCTGCGGCAATATGCGCGGGGGGTTCCCTTCTTGCCGGTGACGCTCAGGCTCGACCAGCTCTTGCTCGAGTTTCAGCGCAACCGGGTGCACCTGGCGATGCTGCTCGATGAATACGGCAGCGTGGTCGGGATGGCGACCCTCGAAAACGTTCTGGAAGAACTGGTGGGCCCGATCCAGGACGAGTTCGACCGTGAGACGCCGCCGATCACACCCCTGGGCGACGGCGTCTTCGAAGTCGAGGCGTCGTGCCCGCTGGACGTTCTGGCTGAGACGTGCGGCCTGGCGGTCCCCGAGTCGACCGATGCTGAAACGGCTGGCGGCCTGGTGCTCGACCTGCTCGGCCGGCTCGCCCCGGCCGGCGACTCGGTGACCATCGACGGCC
>DAIDHE010000410.1 GCA_027459775.1 Planctomycetales bacterium
GCGGGCCTCCGCATGGGTCGAGGTTCCCAGCTTCTCGATGATCACGCCCTTGAGCTCGTGGTCCATTGCGCCCGAGCCCAGCCGCCTGAAAAGCGCGGCCAGCGCCCCGGCCGCCCCGGGACGGGCACCGAGGTCGAGCCCGCGCACGAGCACCCGGGTCGGAAACGGATAATTCTGGCCCATGGCAAGGGCGCGGTCGCGCTCGACCTCGTTCATCCGCGCGACGAGCTGTTGAATCATCACATCCAGATATCCCTGGAAGCTAAAACCTCCCTCCCAGGCGCTCGCCGTCTGGTACCACGACCAGAGCTCTAGCTTGGTCTCGGACGCCCAGCCGTGCTGAAACGCCCGCAGGCAGTAGGCGTCGTGGATCTGGGCCTCTCGATCGGCGACCGTCCGTTGGTGCAGAACGATCGGGTAGACGGCCCGGGGCTCGTCGAAATAGGCCAGCAAGCGGGCGGTTTCGCGATTGACGGGGGAATCGACGTCGGTCTTGAACCGCATGAGCAACAGCGTGATCAGGCCCCGCGAGGGCGAATTGTCGCGTCCTTCCGGCCCGCGCAGGTACAGGAGCTCGACCGCGCGGAGCAAGTCGACGGTGAGCTCCGGGTCGAGTTTCGAGGGCCCTTCGAGGGGGAGCTCGAACAGCATTTCGGCCTTGCCCAGCATGAGCTTCTGGACGTGGGGCTCGAGGTTGGTCGCCCGCGCCAGCGCGATCATCGCCTCGACGAGCGGGCGGGGCTCGTTGATGGCCAGAAGCGCCTCGCGGGCGGCGTCGATATCGCCGTGTTCGATCGCGGTCCGGGCCGCGCTTCGCACGAAGCGGTCGGGGTCGGCGAGCAAGGGGATGAGCGCTGGGATCGGGATCAAGCCGTGCGGCTGCTGCATGAGCCCCTCGCACGCCAGCCGCCTGACGAAGGGGTCGGCGTCGCCGAGGGCCTTTGTGAGGGTCGCCGGCACGGCGTCGCCCGAGCGCAAACCCAGCAGCCCAAGCGCCCGCCCGCGGACGAGCACGTCGGCATCGGCCGCGAGCGCGATCAGGAGTGCATCGGCGGGAGCGGGGCCGGCCGTGCACAGCATCTCGAGGGCACGAACCCGGTCGGCCGCCGTCTCGCGAGTCGACACGTTCCGCGCGGCCTGTTCCAGGGTCTGGGCCCACAGGGCGGGGTCGGCGGCCTTGATCCGGGCGTAGTGCTTCTGGGTGAAGCTCGCGAGCGGCGACGCGAGCGCGAGCGCCTCGCGCGCGGTCGCGGCCTTCGCGGGCGGCGGGGGGGCGGGCGCGGCCTTGGGAACGACGCGGTAGAGCCCCCCTTGAGTGCCCCGGCCGCCGGTCGTGAAGTAGACCGCCTGGTCGGGCCCGACCTCGATGTCGGTGCAGTTGAGCGGCTGACCCGTCACGAGCTCGCGCGCGGTCGCCCCGAACGACGCGCCCTTCCGCTCGAGCGCCACCGCCAGGATCCGCCCTTGCGACCAGTCGCAGATCAGGAAGTTGTCGTGGAAAGCCTGGGGGAGCCGGTTTGCCTGGTAAAACGTCACGCCGGTGGGGCTGCCCCGGCCCAGGTCGAGCGCTGCGGGCAGGCTGTCGGCGTAATAGGTGGGCCATTTGCCCGAGCCGTTCCGCCAGCCAAACTCGGCCCCGGTCGGGCAAAAGGTCACGCGGACCGGCCGATACCACGGCAACCCGACGTCCCATTCCATGTCGCTGTCGAACGAGAAGAGCGACCCGTCGCCGTGAAAGGCAAAGTCGTATTCGTTGCGAAACCCGGCCACGATCCGCGACCAGGTCGCACCCTGATCGGCCGACCGCATGATCTCGCCGCCGGGGGCCATGATGCCGGCGGCGTGCCCGCGGGAGTCGTTGTAATGGGGCAGCAACTCACCCTCGTAGGCGACCGAAACCGGGCTCTCGGGATTGATCGGCGGCTTCAGGTGGGCGTGGTTGCCGTTGTTCATGTAGAGCAGGCCGTCGGGTCCAAGCGCGACCGCGTGGGGGCCGTGTTCGCCCATGCCGCCGTCGGTGAGCCGGACCGGGACCGCCCGCTTGAAGACCCCGTCGGAGTCTGGGTTTTCAAGTCGATACAGCCCCGAACCCTGGGGCCCCTGGCCGACGACCCAGAGGTCGCCCCCGATGAAGGCCAGGCCCTGGCAATTGGTCACTTGCTTCTCGATCGGCTCGCGGCGGTCGTAGCGGCCGTCGCCGTCGTCGTCGATGAGCCGTGCGATCGGCCCGCGCTCGATCGAGACGCAGGGGGTTCCGTCGGGGTCGAAGGTGAACGCGACGACCGAGCCCGTCACGACCGGCTCGGCGGCCGTAAGGACGGCGAGCCCTTCCGCCGCGTGGAACCGGCTCGACGAATCGCCGCCCATGGCGATCGCGCCCCAGGGTCCGACCCCGATCGCGCCCAGGTCGACGGCATGTTCCCATGCCGAATCGTCGAATCCGGCCTTGGTCCAGCCGTCGCCGGCGGGGATCTTGTCGGTCGCGCGCCAGCTCGCGTTGGTATGGATCGGCACGCCCTGGCCGAGCGGAAGGATGCCGCCGCCGACCACCAGTCCCGCCGCCCCGACCGCCTCGTTCGACGCCGAAGCGGCCAGCACGTGGGCGCCGGGCGAAACCTTGACCACGATCGAGGTCGACGTCCGCCAGTCCGAGCCCGAAAGCACCGGCTTGCCGTCGAGATAGAGCGTGAACGCGTTGTCCGCCGTGGCCGAGACCGCCAGCCGCGACGGCTCCTTCACCTGGAACGTCTTGCGGAAATACGCCGTCTCGGCCGCGGTCGCCCCGTTCCGCTGGCCCGTGTCGCGCCAGATCCAGTGCGGCGGCGTCGCGCCCTCTTGAGCGCGAGCCGCGCCCAGCAGCGAGCCCATCACGCAAACCACAAACGCGATCGACCGAGCCGGGCCGTGCGTTCGAATCAAGGACAAGGGGGCTCTGTGAGTTCTCATGGTTGTGGAGTCGTCTCCTGTGCGGGTCGATCACGAGCAAGTCTTCGTGGCGATTCCTGGCGGGGGGCAGCTCGAGGGCCGTCGGGGCGTGTTGGTTATTTCGGCGTGCCGCGCGACTGTTTCTCGACGATTCCGCTGGTGCCGAACCGGCGTGCGAGCTCGGCCTCGACGGCGGTCCAGGGGATGTCGGCGCGACCGAGCAGGACCATCAGATGAAAGATCAGGTCGGCGGCCTCGTGGGTCAGGTGTCGGGCCCCGGCGTCGCCGGGCTCACGGGCGGCCTCGACGACCTCGGCGGCCTCTTCGAGAACCTTGGAGCCGATCTTTTCGACCCCGCCCCGCAAGAGGCCGGCCACGTACGAGGGTTCGGCGGAGGGCGTCGATTTGCGCGATTGGATCACGTCCCAGATCGCATTCAAGATCGACGGCTCGGGCATGGCGCGGCTATCCTCGGGCTGGGCGGGAGCGAGCCGACGAACGCCCGTTCGCGCGGTCTCACACATTCTCTTTTATCATATCCGCCGGCCGGCCGCGAGTCATCGGCCTCGCCTGGAGCCCCGCGTCAACCGTTTCAGTTGCTGGGTCAGGCAGTAGAATCATGCGCACCCTGGCGTCGGTTTTCCGGGTCTCGATGCTCATGGACGACTTCCTCCTCGATCGTCGATGGGATAAACCCTCCTTGGAATCGCGGCCAAATGGGTTTGGCCCGCTAAGCTGGGGGGTGGGGTGATCGACGGTGTTTGCTCTTGGCCCACGGAATCGACTGAATCCACGAGTCGATGGTAGACTAAGGGAGCTTCAGGAGAGCTCCTGGCAGTTTTGAGGGTGAATCATGGAACCCATCGTCGCCGATTCCGCCACGACGTCCGCGGAACAAACCAAGACGCTCGATGTCGTCGCCGGGCACATCGGCGTTAAGCCAGGTTATTGCGGTGGCAAGCCGCACATTCTGGGGCACAGGATCAAGGTCCAGCACGTGGTCGTGTGGCACGAGCGGATGGGAATGAGTCCAACCGAGATCATCCTCGCTTATCCGAGCATTCGTCTCTCCGACGTCCATGCCGCCCTGGCCTATTACTATGACCATCGGAGCGAGATCGACGCCGATATCGTGGAGTACGAACGTCAGGCGGACGAGATCGAGGCTCGGTATCCGTCCCAGGTTCTCGAGAAGGCAAGACGAGAGAATGTCAAGAACGATTCCCTTTCACCTGGATGAGAATTGCGGCGCGGCGATCGCCGTCGGGAAGACGCCGGTATGAGCCGACGACAAAAGCTTCTCGAAAGGATGCGATTGAATTCGCACGCGATTCGGTTTTCCGAGGTCGAGGCATTGCTTCGATATGAAGGGTTCGTTCTCTTCAATTCAAGGGGAAGCCATCGCTCCTATCACCGAACGGACGGAGTCTTGCTCACCTTGGTTCGTCCGCACGGCGGGCGGACGACGTGTCACGCAAGCGATATTCGCAAACTACTCGAGGTGCTCGAATCATGACCACAAGCCATGAATACCGGGGATTTGTGTTCACGATTTCTTACCAGCCATCTGATCCAGCCTACGCGGTCGATTTTCCCGACATCCCCGAAATCATCACGAGTGGCGGCGTCTTGTCCCAAGCGTTCGCCAACGCCTGCGAGGCGCTCGACCTCCATCTCGAGAGCCTGCAAAAGATCGGTCAGCCACTCCCTCGAGCACGGCACCGCCTCGTGGTGGAAGCCTCGGCCAAGGACTGACCAGGGCGACAGGGCCGAGATCCGCTGATCCTTCCGACCGAGCCCCACCCCAATGAACCCTGAAAACGACGTCGAATACGAAGCCGGCGTTCCCATCCCCGGCCGGATCTTGCCCCCCGAGCAATGGGCTCGGACGGCGGTCAAGCGGCTGCCGCCCGAGGGGCCGCTCGATTGGAGCGCTGTCTTCGGTCGATCCGCCCCGATCGTGCTCGACCTGGGCTGCGGCAACGGCCGGTTCACCCTGCAAAGCGCCCTCGCACGGCCCGACGTCGATCATTTCGCGATCGACCTCTTGCCGGTCGTGATTCGCTACGCGACCCGGCGGGGCAATCAACGCGGGCTCTGGAACGTTCGCTTCGCGGTCAAGGACGCGCAGACGTTTCTTTCGCGATACGTCCCGCCCGCGAGCGTCGCCGAGATCCACCTCTACCACCCCCAGCCCTACCACGACCCGCGACAGGCCGATCGGCGGCTGGTCACGCCGCTCGTGCTCGCCCAGATCCACGCGGCCCTCGAGCCCGGCGGCCTGGTTGTCGTGCAGACCGACAATCCCGATTACTGGACATACATGGTCGCGACGCTCCCTTCGTTTTTCCACTTCCAGGAACATCCCGGCCCCTGGCCCGATGCGCCCGAGGGGCGCAGCAGGCGCGAGATCCTGGCGCGGGCGCGCGGGCTCGTCATCTTTCGCGGGCTGGGCCGCCGGCGCGACGATCTGACGATCGCCCAGGCTCGCGCGGCCGCGGCGGTGCTCGCGCCGCCGGCCTTCAAGAGCCGCGGTCCCTGGTGCGAGCTCGACCGGATCGAGGCCAGCGGCGATCGCGAGTGAGGCCCCCGCCCCGGGCTAGGGTGAAGAGTTGGTCTTGACGATGGTTTTCGTGGGCACGCCGTCTCGGGGGTTTTGTCGCGCGACTGAGACGAGATCCAGAGCGTCGTCGCGTATTGGACATCGTGGCGGTCGATTCGCTGGCATGTCTTGCCTCATCCGCCGCTGCGCGGCACCTTCTCCCGGGGGGCGAGCGCGGAGTCGAGCCAGGCCGCGCCGAACCCCTCATCCGCCGCTGCGCGGCACCTTCTCCCGGGGGGAGAAGGATCGACCCGTTTCCGTTGGCCGCGTCCGGACCCTCACCCCGCCTTCCGCCACCCTCTCCCGGAGGGAGAGGGTTATGGGTTGATCCTTCT
>DAIDHE010000343.1 GCA_027459775.1 Planctomycetales bacterium
GTGGGCCTCGCTTCGCTCGACCCACCCTACAGCTCTCTTGGTGGGCCTCGCTTCGCTCGACCCACCCTACAGCTCTCTTGGTGGGCCTCGCTTCGCTCGACCCACCCTACAGCTCTCCTGGTGGGCCTCGCTTCGCTCGACCCACCCTACAGCTCTCTTGGTAGGCCTCGCTTCGCTCGACCCACCCTACAATTTGAGGAAAATCTGGTTCTTCTCGAGCGAGCGGTTAAAGATGTAGCAGATGGCGAGATAGACCGAGACTCCAATCGCGACGTACCAGGCGGGCGAGTCGTTGGGCAAGAACGGCTTGACCGCGCCGGCGACGATGGGATGCGTGAGATAGGCGGCCAGGGCGTTGACGCCGAAGACGCGGAAAAGGCCGAGCGAGAGCCCAAGACGGTCGCTCACGACGACAAAGAAGGCGTAGACGGCCAGCGAGAAGCCAGCCGCGAAGGTCAGATACGAGACGGCTCCTGTTCGCTGGCTCATCAGGAAAAGGGTCGGGACGCCAGAGGCGGGGGGGGTAAACGGCAGGGCGGCCCACTCGCCGCCCAGACACGACAGGCCATAACCCGTCGCCGCCAGCACCGCCGACCAGAAGAGCATCTTCCCGACCGCGCTCCACGAGGAACCACCCGCCACCACGGCGTCGTAAGCGAACGAACCGACCAGGGTCGGGATCGACCAGCTCAGGAAACCCAGCGGGCCGCCGTCGATGACGGGCGTATTCCAGGCCCATTCCAGGTAGAACCAGGAGGAGAGCCACAGATGGAGCGCGGCCGTGCCGATCATGAAGAGCAACCGGGCCCGGACCCCAAGCGCGATCACCGGCAGAATCCACACCGACGTGATCGCGATGTGGACGAGGGTCTGGAAGAACTCGCGCCGAAACGCACCCGCCAAGACGCCGGCCGCGCCCAGCCGCTCGATGTCGGCCCAGCGCTTGAACTCGCCATCAAGGTGATAGACCGCGAAGCCGATCAGGGCCAAACCCAAAGCTCGCTTCAAGATGGCCCCGACCGCCCGGGCGACCCCCACCGTCCGCAGCCGCTTGAGGAACGTCAAGCGATACGCGAATCCGACCGCGAAGAAGAACTGAGGCATGATCGTATCGGCATAGCTACAATACGTATTGTGATGCTTGAACACCGCGGGGACGACGGCGTAGCCCCCGAGGAAGTTCACGAAGAGCATTCCCACGACGGTGTAGCCCCGAAACTGATCGAGCGACGGGATCCGGCCGGCGAGACCCTTGGGACTCGTGGACAAGGGTTGGTTCCTCCTCGGAAAGGTCTAATAAGGCCATTGGGGTGGGGTATGGGTCATGGCGTCTGGAGCGGCGGCGACGGCCCCAGGGATCGCCGTGGGCCGGGTCTGGTTCGAGTGTGACGGATCGGGCGGGTGGACGCAACCCGTCGCGCGACCGCGCGACGGCTCGGGCCATGGCGCCGCGTCGCGGGGAGGGAGTCGCTCAGGTCGCCCCCAGGCCCGCTTCGAATCCCGCTCAAGAATTCCAGAAAAAAAACAGGATGAGGGTTGACTCGCCCGGCGAATCTTCGTAGTTTGGGCCTCGTCAGCAGGAAATAAGCCTCCCGGACCTTGCCGAGATGCTCCTGCCGACACTGAAATCTACATGTTCGCATCTGTTTTTTCAGCGTCTTCCCTTGGCGACCGTGGCTGGTTCGCGGTCGAGATCCACGCAAGAAAATCCCCGGCTCGATTCCCGGCGCCAAGGATGGTCAGCGCCTGGTTCGAACCGTCGTTCGCGAGGGTGCTCATGGGGCTTGTCCCCGTGGAGGCTCTCGCGGTCTGCCTTCACGGTCCGTGGTTCGGCTCGACAAGGATGTATGAGCCGGCCCGGGCCGCGACAGGCCATCTTAGGCGAGCCTGGTCTCGCCTGCTTCGCCTCTCGATGTCCGCCCCGCGAACGCGGTTGGGGCTGCTTTTGCGTGCCTGGGCGTCGTCAGGGGACGACCTGGGCTCGATAGGGGGCGTCGGCGAAATCGCGGACCATTTCCCGGTCGGGCCCCTCCTTGGAGAAGAAGGGATTGGCGGCGGGGCGGCTGGGCGGGGTTTCGGGGATGGCGGCCGGGGGAAGGGTGCCAAGTCGAACGCCCAGGCGTTCAATGAGAGCGAGTGAAAGCGGCTCGTCGCCGAACCAGCCGACCCGGCAGGCCACCCGCGTGTTGCCCTGCTGAGGCTTGACCGTCACCAGCACCGACCGATCGTCCGTGGTGCGGGCGTTGATTTTGAAATCGAGCCCATCGCGCGACCGCTTGGTCTCGGTCATCTGGAGATCCGCGAGCGCATCACCCAGAACGCTCAGAACCTCGGCTGGTTCCTTGGACAGCACGCCGACGGCCCGGCCCCCGCCGTAGGCGGGCTTTTCGAGGGTCGGCGTGGGCTCGAACCGCGGGCCGGGAAGCGCGCAACCCGCCGCGAAAGCGGCCAGCACGACCCACAACCAGGGTCTTCGGCAAGTGATTTCCAACGAACCAGCCTCGCATTCCGTTGGGTTCAACGTGCTCGATCCCAAAAAGCCCTCCAGGCGCGAAGCCTATCGACGCCCTCCAGGCCGGTCAAGCCGAAGAAAGGAGGTGGATCAGGACGCCGCGCTCTGCCCCGGATCAATTCGTTCAGGCCGTTCAGGAATGCGGCGGATGCAACCCTTGTGACGCGGCTCAGGGGCCGGCCGCGCTCCAAGCGGACGGAACGCGCCAGGACGATCCAGCCGGGGCTCACGACCGGGTGCACGGAGAACATGTCCCAGGCCCCCGGGTTCCTTTTCGCCAGGTTCTGTTGTCCTCGACGCCCGTTCGCCCGTATAATCCCCACTTGCTCGAGCTCCTTGCGTGGAGGAGCCGGCGAACGAAACTCGGATCTCTTGACACTCGCCCTCGCGTCGTGGTTTGAGCATATCGCCCGGAAGCCCGCCCCCCTGGCCCTTTCCGTGGAACACGCCTCGATCGACGACCACTGGCGGTCCCTTCCCCGGGCGACCTGGGATCGGGATTGGGAAAACATCTGGAAATCATGGTAGATCGCAATCTTCTTCGTGAATTCGACGTCAGCGACGACGAGCTCGCCGCGCTCACGCTTGCCGAGGACGGAACCGACTCATTCGACCATTTCCTGGGCGAGGGACAGGTTTTCGAGATCGGCCGGATCGTTTCCGGCAAGGTCATCGAGGTCGTCGGCGACCAGGTCGTGGTCGACGTGGGCTACAAATCCGAGGGGCTCGTCCCCTTGAACGAGTGGGAAGACGAGCCCGCCCCTGGCCACGGCGCCGAGGTCGAGGTTCTGCTCGAGGGCATGGACGACGAGACCGGCGAGATCATCCTCTCCCGGAAAAAAGCCCACCGCATGCGCGCCTGGGAGATGGTGATCTCCAAATACCACGAAGGCGACCAGGTCAAGGGCAAGGTCACCCGCAAGATCAAGGGGGGCCTCCTGGTCGACATCGGAGTCAACGTCTTCCTGCCCGCCAGCCAGGTCGACATTCGCCGTCCGTCGGACATCGCCGATTTCATCGATCAAGAAATCGAGTGCATGATCCTCAAGATCGACGAGAGCCGGCGCAACATCGTCGTCAGCCGGCGGAAGCTGATCGAGATCACCCGCGAGACCCAGAAGAAGCAGCTCCTCGAGGAAATCTCGGTCGGCCAGACGCGCAAGGGGACGGTCAAGAACATCGCCGACTTCGGCGCGTTCGTCGACCTGGGCGGCATCGACGGGCTGTTGCACATCACCGACATGAGCTGGGGCCGAATCAATCACCCCAGCGACATGCTCCGCATCGACGAACAGGTCGAGGTGATGGTTCTCCACGTCGACAAGGAGCGCGAGAAAATCGCCCTCGGCCTCAAGCAGAAATCCGCCAGCCCCTGGGAAAATGTCGAGAAACGCTACTCGGTCGGCACTCGCGTCGTCGGCGAGGTCGTGAACGTCATGTCCTACGGGGCTTTCGTCAAGCTCGAGGAAGGCATCGAGGGCCTGGTCCACATCTCCGAGATGAGCTGGACCAAACGCATCAACCACCCCAGCGAGCTCGTCAACATCGGCGACAAGATCGAAGTCGTCGTGTTGGGCATCAATCGCGACAAGCAAGAAATCTCGCTGGGCATGAAGCAAACCCAGGTCAACCCCTGGGACCAGGTCGCCGGCAAGTACCCGCCTGGGACCATGGTCGACGGCACCGTCCGCAACCTCACCAACTACGGCGCGTTCATCGAGATCGAAGAAGGCATCGACGGCCTCTTGCATATCTCGGACATGAGCTGGACCCGCAAGATCGGCCACCCCAACGAGGTTCTCGAGAAGGGCCAGCGGATCTCGTGCCAGGTCTTGAACGTCGACCAGGATCGCAAGCGGATCGCGCTCGGGCTCAAGCAGCTCAAGAACGATCCCTGGGAGACCGACATCCCCTCCCGGTACGAACCGGGCGACGTGGTCAAGGGGAAGGTCACCAAGCTCACGAACTTCGGCGTCTTCGTCGAGCTCGAACCGGGGCTTGAGGGCCTGTTGCACATCTCGGAGCTCGCCGATCACAAGGTCGACAGCCCCGAGGAAGTCGTCAAGGTCGGCGACGAGATCGAGGTCAAGGTGCTCAGGGTCGATCGCGGCGAACGCAAGATCGGCCTGTCACGCAAGAAGGCGAGCTGGACCAAGGGCGAGGGCGAAGGAACCCCCCCCGGCGAACCCGCCGAGGCTGCTGCATCCAAGGAAACCAAGGAGCCCAAGGAATCCAAGGAGCTCAAGGGCGGGCTCGGCGAAGCCGGCCCTCTGTTCAGCATCGGCGGATCGACCACCGAGGCCGAGTGACGACCTCGGCCCCACACTGAACCAGGTACTCCGCACGACAAACGGCCTCAACCGCCCTCGCCCGAACCCATTCGGTCGAGGGCGGTTCTTTTTGACCCACCCCACCGCGTGCCAGCCGACATATTCCAAACTTTCAGCAAGTCACGCATTATCGCCATTTAACTCAAATCGCCAGTACTTCCCATCTATCCAGATCCAAGTTAAGTTCACAAAGTCGCCGGTCCGATAGAACAACCTGTCAGGCCAGGGGCGGCGAACGTGTTTTCGAGTTGGGGTTCGCGTCCGGAACGGGATGCTGGCATCGGCTGGGTGCTCAAGGGGAGCCCCTGTTGTTCGAGCCGGCGAGGGCGGCAGGGGTTTGAGGGTTTCACCCGCCCGTGCCTGGATCCTCGGATCCCTGTGGCCGACGGCCGCGTGCTTGCCGGCGTCTTTCTCGACCTGGGATCCGCGCCCCTTGGGGTAAGCCCAGACTCCAGGACGCGCACGCGAAGGTCGACCCGCGGCCCGGCGTCGAGCCGGAGCGGGTTCGTTAGGCGGATGCTCCCGGCTTGGCTCGAATCCCGACAGTCTCTTCGATCGGACCTTGGTTTCGACCGACTCAACGAGGATCTACATGGCCCGAATTCGTCGACATCGCCGGGACGCGGTTCAAAGCCCCCTGGAGACGTATCTGCGCGAGATCAACGAGACCGCGCTTCTGAACGCGGACGAAGAGAAAGAGCTGGCTCACATGATCGCGCGGGGCGACAAGATGGCCCGCGATCGGATGGTTCGGGCCAACCTGAGACTGGTCGTCAATATCGCTCGGGGATACATCGGCAAAGGCCTGGCGCTACAGGATTTGATCGAGGAGGGAAACCTGGGGCTCTTGCGGGCCGTCCAGGGATTCGACCCTGCCGTCGGTACCCGGTTCAGCACCTACGCGAGCTACTGGATCAAGCAATCCATCAAGCGGGCGCTTGTGAATACGGCCAAGCCGATCCGGATCCCGGCCTACATGGTCGAGCTGCTGTTCAAGTGGCGGCGGATGGCGGCCGATTTGCAGGAACAAATGGGTCGGCCCCCGTCGATCGAGGACGTCGCGAAGGCGCTCGATCTGCCCAAGAAGAAACTCGCGATCGTCAAGAAGGCGATCAAGGTTTACAACCTCGTGCCCCAGACCGATCAACCCGAAAATGGCTGGAGTCTGGGTGAGATGCTCATGGACGAGCGCACCCGGACTCCCGACGTCGTGATGGTCGAGGCCGACAATCTGAGGATCGTCCTCAATCGGCTTGATGAGATGGATAAGCGCGAGGCCACCGTCTTGCGAATGCGGTTCGGCCTGGACGATGCGCCTCCCAAGACGCTCAAGGAAATTGGCGAATCGCTGGGTCTGACCCGCGAACGCGTGCGGCAAATCGAGAATGAGGCCCTGGGAAAGCTGTCGGCGTCGCTTCAGGCCGACTGAGGCCGGGGTGCGAGATCGTCGACGACCCCCGAGAGCTCCGTTGGGCCGCGCCTGGATGGGGCTCGGCTCCGCGCGGAACGCCCATGTTTCGTCTGAGCCGCGAGCGCAGCTTGAGCGCGATCGCGCCCGCTCCCGTCGTGAGCAGCATCACGAGCGCGGTCGGCTCGGGCACCGGCGTGACCAGGTCGGGGGGAACCGCGCGGAGCGACGTCTGGGGCCGATCGCTGGAAAAATCGACGTCGAACACGCCGTTGAAGGTGCTCTTCGAGCGGGCGTTGATCCGCAGATAGGCCTCCGGGCCAAACGCCTCGGCGAGCTCGCCGCCGGTGATCTTGACGTCCAGATCAAAGGCCTGGGCCGCGCGCGAATCGCCAGATCCCGAGTCCGCGCCAAAGGCGATCGGCCGGCCCGATAAGAGCAACCCCTCATAGGTCTTTTCGCCGATCACCACGGTTCCGCGGATCTCGAACCGGTTGCCCGGCCCTTCCACCAGCCGCCCGTTGCGATCGAGCTTCATGAGCAGCGACTGATAGAGCGACCCGCGCTGATCGGGTTCCAGCGGCACCATTCCGTCGGCGCCGGGACCGATCTTGATCAGATGAGGAGCGTTCACGACCTCGAAGGTGCCCGTCCGGGTGACGGGGTCGTATGTGTAGGTCTGCGACCCCACGATGTCGCCGGCGATGCTGGGGAAAGAGCGCGTCGAGCGGGCGCGGATCAGGTCGCCGCGGGCCTCGCCTTGCAGGCGCGCGCACGCCACCAGCAAAACGCCTAGCGCCAGAATCTTGAGAATATCGCGCATCCGATGCATGGGAGCGTCCTTGGGTCCGTCCGCGCTCGCTGCCGTCTGGGTCTTGACCCGCGTGATCCTTGGAATCGAGGCGCGCCCTCTGGCATGCCCCCTCTCGATCATCGCGGTGAGATAGAATCACGATCGCCCGATCGTGTCAATCTCGACCTGGACGCTCGATCGAGCGAGGATGGAGGCCGGCAGGCGCTCTACCGTAGGATTAACGGACGCCAATCATGCCCCAAGGAACCCAATCATGGACGCCGCCCGGATCGCGCAGGTTTTGAACGAGATGGGGACGCTCCTCGAGATCAAGGGCGAGAACCCATTTCGTTGCCGCGCATATCACACGGCCGCCCAGGCCCTCGAGGGGTTGCCCGCCGACCTGGGCGTGATGATCGCCGACGGCAGCCTGAAGGAAGTGAGCGGCATCGGCGAGACGATGCACAAGAAGATCGTTCAGCTCGCGACGACGGGTCGGCTGGCGGAGCACGAGGCGCTCCGGCGTGAGACGCCGCCGAGTCTGCTGGCGCTCTTGCGGGTGCCGGGCCTGGGGCCCAAGAAGATCAAGCTGCTCCACGAACAGCTCGCGATCGACAGTCTGGCCGATTTGCGCAAGGCGGCCGAATCCGGGCGAATCGCCCCACTCAAGGGCTTTGGCGCGAAGACGGAGGCCAAGATCAAGGAAGGGGTCGCCTTTATCGAGAGCATGGGCGAGCGGATCTTGATCTCGCAGGCCGACCGGCTGGCCGGCCCCGTGCTGGCGGCTGTGCGGGCGCATCCCGCGGTGATCCGCGCCGAGGCTTGCGGCAGCCTGAGACGCAGAGCCGAAACCATCGGCGACATCGACATCCTCTTCAGCTCGACCGAGCCGGCCGCCGTTCTGAGCGCGCTCGTCGCCTTGCCCCAGGTCGCGACCGTACTTGCCCACGGACCCACCAGGGCCAGCGTCCGGCTGGCCGACGGCGTCCAGTGCGACCTCCGCGGCGTCGACGACGTCCAGTACCCGTTCGCCCTGCATTATTTCACCGGATCGAAACAGCATAATATCGCCGTGCGCAAGCGCGCGATCGAGCGCGCGCTGTCGCTCAATGAATATGCCCTCACCGGCACGGACGGCCCGGTCGCCTGCCACGACGAGGCCGAGCTCTTCGCCGCCCTGGGTCTGGATTACATCCCGCCCGAACTGCGCGAGGACCACGGCGAGATCGAGGCCGCCCAGGCCAGGACGTTGCCCTGCCTGATCACGCGCGACGACCTCACGGGCACATTTCATTGCCACACCCAGTACAGCGACGGGGCCAACACGCTCGAGGAAATGGCCCAGGCCGCCATGGCGCGGGGGCTCGGCTATCTGGGTATCGCCGATCACTCGCGGTCAGCGCGGTACGCCGGGGGGCTCGAAATCGACCGGGTGCACGAACAATGGCGCGAGATCGACCGCTTGAACGCGACCTTCGGCAAGGCGTTTCGGCTCTTCAAGGGAACCGAGTGCGACATCCTGCCCGACGGCTCGCTCGACTATCCCGACGATCTTCTGGAGGGCTTCGATTACGTGGTCGCCAGCGTCCATTCGCATTTTCATCTGTCACGCGACCAGATGACCGAGCGCCTGGTGCGGGCCGCCATGAACCCGCGGGTCACGATGCTGGGGCACCTGACGGGCCGGCTGCTTTTGGCGCGTGAGGGTTATCCGCTCGACGTGGCGGCGGTGGTCGACGCGGCCGCGCGGTCGGGGGTGATGATCGAGATCAACGCCAATCCTCATCGCCTGGACCTCGACGCCGCCGAATC
>DAIDHE010000346.1 GCA_027459775.1 Planctomycetales bacterium
CTCGAGCTCAACGGCCAGCTCACCTACGGCAGCATCTCGATCCACCACGTCCTGGGCGCTCCCATGTTCGTGATGTCGCGAACGTTTCCGCGAGACTCGGTCCGGGCCGAGGACGTCCGCGACGCCCTGATCGAGATCGCCAGGCGCTCCGATCACATCGAGAAAAAGCTGACGCGGCTCGATCAATACTGACCGCGGACGCGCATCACCCCTTTCCCCGCGAGAGGCTCGCAACCCCGGCGGTTGGTCCGGTACGATGATGCGCTCACGGGGCCACTTTGGGGGGTGCTCATGCCGCGAGCCGGCGATCTCGCCTCGAGCAGTCTGGGTATGGGTGTGGGCGTCGGCCTGATCGCGCTCTTTCTCGGCCTGCGCCTCTGGTACGAACGCAAGGGCCGGGGAATGATCGCGATCGAGGCCGAACGCGGCTTTTTTCGTCTGCAAGACCTCAGGCGCGGGCTGGGGATCGGGGTGATGACCGCGCTTGCGCTCACGACGGCCTTCGGCGGCCGCTTGAGCCCGCGCCTGGGCGGCAAGGCGAACCTCGCGTTCGTCGTCGTTTGGCTCGCGGTGGTCGTGCTGGTGATCGTGCTTCTGGTGCTGGCGCTCGTCGATTGGATGGCGACCGTGCGGTTCGCCCGCCGCGCGCGCCAACGCATGATCCGCGAGCGCCTGGAGATCCTCCGCGAGACGCTGACTCCGCCCCAGAACCCAGCGCGCGGCGACGACCCGTCCCGATCGACCCCAAGCTGAGATCGAGGAGACCGTTCCCATGCCGGCGACCCATCTCATCCTCTTGCGCGGGATCAACGTCGGGGGCAAACACATCGTGCCGATGAAGGAACTGGCCGCGCTCGTGGAGCAGGCCGGCGGCACGGGCGTGAAGACCTACATCCAGAGCGGCAATGTCATCGCGACAGTCGCCCCCAAGCTGGCGCCCCGATTGCCGGCGGTGATCGCCGCGTCGATCAAGGACCGATTCGGCTTCGACGCCCCGGTGGTCGTGCGATCCCGCGGCGAGCTCGAGCGGGTCGGGGACTCAAACCCGTTTCTCGCGGCGGGCAAGCCCGAGGACGCGCTTCACGTCTGCTTTTTACGCGACGAGCCCGACCCCGCGAAAGTCGCCGGGCTCGACCCCGATCGTTCGCCGGGCGACCTCTACATCGTGCAGGGAAAGGAGATATACCTCTGTCTTCCGTCCGGCGTCGCGGACTCGAAGCTCACGAACGCCTACTTCGATTCCCAGCTCGCCACGATCACGACCGCCCGCAACTGGCGGACGGTCGGCAAGCTGCTGGCGATGATGCGCGCGTGATTCCGCCGCGCCTCGACGCCTTCACTCGGCCTGAAAAAGCGGACGGTATTTGACCAGATACCCGAGCGCGGCCAGGTCGAAGACCGCGTGGGCGACCATCACGGTGAGCAGGTTCTGGTTTTCGATCCAGAGGACGCCGAGACAGAGCCCCAGGATCGCCGTGAGCACCATGTAGGTGAGCGAGATGGGGTGGAAGAGGCCGAAGAGGAAGCTTGCCAGGACGACCCCCCAGGTCGCGCCCAGCCACCCGGCCAGGGAGGACTGGACGACGCCGCGAAAGAGCATTTCCTCGCCCACGCCGGCGGCGATCGAGATCAGCGCGAGCTCGGACCACGATCGGCCGGCGAAGAGCGGGGCAACCTCGTCGTCGCAAAACGCCCGCACCCGCGCCAGGGGCCCGATCGGCCATCGCAGCATCGCCGCGAACAAGGCGAAAAACGGGATCGCCGCCAGGACGCCCAGGCCCACGTCGCGCGGGCTCCAACTGAGGTGCTCGAGCGGGTTCCGCGACAGCAGCCAGCCCAGAAAGAGCGACAAGGGGGCCAGCCCACCCTCGAAGAAAACCGCGAAAATGATGATCACGTCCCGACCCGGCCGATCGTCCGGAGAGACAGGCGGGAAGTCGTCGTCCGCACTTGAGCCAGGGTCTTGTTCTGTCGGCATCATCGGCGCGCATGAACCCCAGTGAGGCTCGAGCGATCCGCCTTTCCCCACTCTCGGTCGACGACGTGACTCAGCCGGCCCGGAACCACGCGCGAATCATTGACGAACGGGACGAGACGTCTCGTGTTTGAATTCAATCAATTTAACCGGTCGACGGTCGCGCGTCTATGCTCTGACGACCGTGTTTCCCCAGAACCAGGTCGAGAGCCCCGGCGAGGCTCCTGAAGGCCGGCCCGAGGCGAGCCCGGCTTCAGCGGCTGGTGGTGGGCCCCTTTGCCGCCTCGCCGAGGGTGATCTTCCGGGGCTGAATCTCGTTTTTCCGCACCACGTAGAAGACAGCGCTCTGGGTCTGAGTGGTCTCGGGCTGGCGGAGGACGTAGATGATGTTGTCGGCGCGGATGGTCTCCCAGTGGCGGGTGCCGACGTTCATTCCGACCAGCACGTCCCCCTTCTGAATCGAGGCCAGGGCGGCCGGGCTGCCGGGCGAGACGGATTGCACGAAGAGCCCGCCCCGGAGCTTGGGCGAGACCGCCGCGACGTAATCGTTGTTCACGGGCAAGATCTTGAGCCCCAGCACGCGCCAGACCAGGTCGTCGGGATTGCCCGTGGCCGGGATCAGCGATTCGGGCGTGGGTTTGACGTCGAGGGCCAGCCGCGACTCAGCGCCCGCGCGGCGGATGGTCACGTTCGCCGGCCGGCCGGGGACAACGTCGATCATCCCCAGCTCGAAATCGACGATGTTCGCGACCGGCGAATCGCCCATCCGGACGAGCTCGTCGCCGGGCTTGAATCCCATGCTCTCGGCCATGCTTCCCGGCTGCACTTCCGAGACGACCACGCCGTGCTTGCCCCCCTTCGCGGCCTCACGCGCCACCAGCCCATGCCAGGTCGAGGCCAGCCTCCGCGAGCTCAAAAGCTCCGCCGCGACCCGCTTGACGTCGTCGATCGGAAGCGCGAAGCCGATTCCCTGCGCCCCCGCTCGAACCGCCACGTTGATGCCGATCAGCTCGCCGTCGATATTCACCAGCGGGCCGCCCGAATTGCCGGGATTGATGCAAGCGTCGGTCTGGATCAAATTGCGATAGACCTGCTCGTCCGACAGCGTGACATCGCGATGCAGCGCGCTCACGATTCCCACCGACACCGTGTTCTCATAACCATATGCATTCCCGAGCGTGATCACCGTCTCGCCGACCATCAGATCTCCCGAGCGCCCGATCTCGACCGCGACCAGCGGACGCTGGGGCTCGATCTTCACGACCGCCAGATCCATGACCGGGTCGAATTGCAGCACCCGGGCCGGGTAGCTCGTCCCATCGAAAAGCTGGACCTCGATCCCCTGCACCTTGTCGACGACGTGGTGGTTCGTGAGGATGTAGCCGCGGGGATCGATCACCACCCCGCTCCCCATTCCGCTCACCCGCGGATGCTGGTTCTCTTCGGCCGAGAACGGCCAGCGACTGTGCGACGTCGCCTTCTTCTCGCTCGAAATGCTCACGACCGACCGCTTGGTCTTCTCCACCGCCTCCACCACCGCCGTCCGCCGCGACTGCGAACCGGCCAGCAGCCGCCCCGACAACGGGCTCAAACACGCCGCCGCCACCCCCATCCACAGAACAAGAGACCTCGGTATTCCCAGACTCAGTCTCATCAAGGGCGTTGGCACGGTGGTCGTCCCCTCGGCGAACAATGATTGAAGTCGCGTCCCCGTCTTCATCTGTTTCCGCCTCATCCCAGATGCTCACTTCCCCTCGTCCTCCGACCTGGTTTTGAATCGGTTTCCCCAGTTTCACACCTTGAGCGTCGTGCAACCAATCTTCCCCAGCTTTCCTTGGCTTCGTAATTATCCTCAGTCGTTTCCCAGCATTCCCATTTTCACCCAATCAAGAGGCGAGCGTTTGGGTGGAGTGGAATGGTGGAATGGGACGCTGAGGATTGAACCGAAGGATCGGTGGGAACCGCACGATCAAGCGCGTGAGATCTTGCGCCATCGTTGGACTCGCCGGCTTTGTGACGGCTTTGATTGACAAGCGGACCGGGCCGCGCCTAGCCTTTTCATAGAGTCCTGTGCGTTCGGGCCTGGGTCTCGTTGGTCGAGAGGGTTCGAGGAGGCGAAACACGAATGGCTGAAAAATCGCGCCGAAGACTGCTGCTGGAGCGGTCGCTGGCCGAGGATCCCGGCGACCTCTTTCTGCAATATGGGCTGGCGATGCAGTGTCTGAGCGAGGGCGACACGGCCGAGGGCCGCGAGCGCCTGATCGCGCTCATCGTCGCCCATCCCGATTCCCAGGTGGCGGCCTATCAACAGCTTGGCCAGTCCTATGCCGACGAAGCGATGGTCGAGGAAGCGCGGGCCGTGCTCACCGAGGGGATCAAGCGGGCGTTCGCGGCGGGCGACGCGCACGCGGCGGGCGAAATGAGGGGGATCCTGGAAGGTCTCGACTGATTCGCGCGGCCTGAATCGTCACACGAATCGGAAACCGAGTAAGTAACATGGATGGATTAACGTGGTCCATCCGATGATTCCGCGGCGTGCCGGAGTCCATGACGGCATCTCGCCTTGAAGCCGGGCTGGTCCTGGGGTCGAGGCAGCGCGGCGGCCTGGGTGGGAGCGGCTGGATGTCCACGACAACGGTGAGCGTCGCCAGGCCTCGAGACGGGGGCGAGCGGATCACGCGCGGAGATGAAGGGGCGAGTGTGCTCGAGGAGTCCGTGAAACCCGCGGCGCCTGCCCTGTTCACGTTTCCCAACCGCGTGTTGTTTGGCGAGGGGGCGCGGGTGCTGCTGGCGCGTGAGATCGCCCAGCTCGGGATGAAGCGGCCGCTGGTGGTCGCCGACCCCGGCGTGGTTCGGGCGGGTCTGGTGGGCGCGGCGACGGCGGGGCTGGGTTGGTATGCGTTGTTCGCGGATGTCGAGGCCAATCCCACCGAGGCCGACGTTCTGTCGGGGCTCGAGCGGTATCGCGACCATCACTGCGACGGCTTGATCGCGGTCGGGGGCGGCAGCCCGATCGACGCCGCCAAGGCGATCCGGCTCTTGACCACGCATCCGGGCAAGCTGGTCGACTATGACGTCACGGCCGGCGGGATGGACGCGATCCGGGCGACGATGCCTCCCATGGCCGCGATCCCCACCACGGCCGGCACCGGCAGCGAGGCCGGCCGCGGAACGCTGATCCAGATCCCGGCCAATCGCCGCAAGACGGCGGTGCTCAGCCCCTACCTGTTGCCGTCGGTCGCGATCTGCGACCCCGAGCTCACGCGCGGGCTCTCGCCCGAGCTCACCGCCGGCACCGGGATGGACGCCTTCAGCCATTGCGTCGAGAGCTATTTCTCGACCACGTTGCACCCGATCTGCGACGGCATCGCCGTCGAGGGGCTAAGATACATCGCGCGCGGGCTCGAGTCCGCCGTCCGAGACGGCTCGAGCCGCGAGCCCCGCTCCGCGATGATGATGGGCGCACTGCTTGGCGGCATCAGTTTCCACAAGGGCCTGGGAGTGATCCATTCGCTGTCCCACGCGCTGGGAAGCGAGGGTCGGGCGCACCACGGGGCGCTCAACGCGATCCTGCTCCCCCACGCCCTTCGCTTCAATCGCGACGCCGCCGCCGGGCGAATGGCTGACCTCGGAACCCGGCTGGGGCTCGGCCGCGGCGGCGACGCCGCCGGCCACCTGATCACGCTGGTCGAGCTCGTGCTCGCCCGGCTCCCCCTGCCCCGCCGCCTGGGCCTGGTCCCAGGCCTGATCAAGGCCGCCATTCCCGAATACGCCCGGCTCGCCATGCTCGACCACTGCCACCGCACCAACCCCCGCCCATGCTCGACCGCCGACATGGAAATCCTGCTCGACCGCGCCTGGTAGGGTCGCCTCAAGACCCGTCAGGATGACCCTCGCCGTTTTCTCCCGCGAGACTATACTGCCAGGACCAGTGGGATTCGTTTCGCTCCGTTGACTGGTCCCGCGCGAGGGTGAGTCATGGACCAAGCCTTGATTCCAGACCGACTCACAGGCGTTGGGCCCGAGCCGGCTTACGACGCGATCCTGGTGGTCGGCTTTGGCGGTCCCGAGGGCCCGGACGACGTGATGCCGTTCCTCGAGAACGTCACGCGGGGACGGAACGTGCCCCGCGAGCGACTGCTGGAGGTCGCCGAGCACTACCACCATTTCGGCGGCAAGAGCCCGATCAACGACCAGGTTCGGGCGCTCATCGCCGCGCTTCGGGTCGAGCTCGATCGCCGCGGCGTGACCTTGCCGATTTACTGGGGAAACCGCAACTGGCGGCCGATGCTCGCCGACGCGGCGGCCGCGATGAAAGCGGCGGGCGCCAAGCGGGCGATCGGACTGGTCCTGGCGGGTTATAGCTCGTACTCGAGCTGCCGGCAGTACCGCGAGGATGTCGCCCGGGCTTGCGAGGCGGCTGGGCCGGGCGCTCCCGCCGTCGACAAAATCCGGGTGTTTTACAACCACCCGGAATTCATCGCCGCCAACGTCGACCATGTGACACGGGCTCTCGAGCACGTCCCGGCCGAGCGCAGGGCGCGGGCCGTGGTCGCCTTCACGGCGCACAGCATCCCGGCGTCGATGGCGGCCTCGTGTGCCTACGAGCGCCAGCTTCGCGAGGCAAGCCGTCTGGTGGCGGAGGGGGCCGGCGTGGGCGCCGATCGCTGGTCTCTCGTCTATCAGAGCCGTAGCGGCCGGCCCGAGGATCCCTGGCTCGAGCCCGATATCCTCGACCACGTCCGCGCGCTGGCTGCTCAAGGGGTGAAGGATCTGGTCATTCATCCGATCGGCTTCCTTTCAGACCATCTCGAAGTGCTCTACGACCTCGACCACGAGGCCCGGATTCTCTGCGACGAGCTGGGCGTCGATCTCGAGCGATCCGCCACGGTGGGGGTTCACCCGCGGTTCATCGCCATGCTGGGAGAGCTCGTCGCGGAACGGCTCGATTGCTGGCGTCCCGAGCAAAAGCGCGCCATGGGCGCGTTCGGCCCCAATCACGACGTCTGCCCGGCCGATTGCTGCCCCGCGCCCGTGCGAGCTCGTCACCGGTGAGCCAGGACGAGCGCGCATCCGACTCCGGTACGTCGAGCCGATTTCGCGGCTTCCCTTGAATCGCCGGGACGGTGATTGCGAGCGGACCTTGGGCCATGCTAGCTTCATCGTTCCACCGTCGCGCCGGGCTTGGGTCGAGCCGTGGTGGGCGACGGTGAACTCGCCGTGGTACAGCAATCAAGGAGCAGCGCCGGTGTTTACCATCCATTCGTCATGTCGGAAAGCGTCGATCCGACCGCGGCTCTTGGCCGCCGTGCTCGGTCTGTGTGCGATCTCTGGGGCGGCTCGGGCGGATCTTGACGCCTACGTCAAGAAGCCCGATCCCACGTTCGCCTGGTCGGCGACCGAGGTGGTTCAAACGCCCGCTGGGTCGATCACCACGATCGACCTCACGTCGCAGACCTGGCAGGGCATCGTCTGGAAGCACGACCTGCGGATCTATTCGCCCAAGGACGTCCCGGCGTCGGACGCGATGCTCTTTTTCATCACCGGCGGAGGGACCGGAAGCAAGCCCGACGAGGGGGACCACAAGCAAGGGTTCGCCCTGGCCCGGCTCTGCGGGGCGCGAGTCGCCGTCTTGCGGCAGGTGCCCAATCAACCGCTGCTGGGCGACAAGACCGAGGACGCGCTGATCGCCGAGACCTTTGTCCGCTATCTCGAGACCAAGGACGAAAACTGGCCCCTGCTTTTCCCCATGGTGAAAAGCGCCGTCCGGGGGATGGACGCGGTCCAGGAGTGGGCCAAGAAAACCGGTGAGCACGAGGTCAAGCGGTTCGTCGTGACCGGGGCGTCCAAGCGGGGATGGACGACCTGGCTGACCGGCGCTGTCGACGACCGCGTGATCGCGATCGCCCCCATGGTGATCGTGATGCTCAATCTGAACAAGCAAGGGCCGAACCAGCTCAAGGTCTGGGGCAAATACAGCGAGCAGATCGACGATTACGTGCAGCGCGGGCTGATGGAGCGGACCCACACCGAGCAGGAAACCAAGCTCTGGAAGATGGTCGACCCTTACACGTACCGGGACCGGCTCAAGAAGCCCAAGCTGCTGATCAACGGCACGAACGACCGTTACTGGACGCTCGACGCGATCGACCTTTACTGGGACGGTCTCGAGGGTTCCAAATCCCTGATCGAGCTGCCGAACGCCGGCCACGGCCTGGATCAGAATCGCGACTGGGCGCTGCACGGCCTGGGCGCGTTCTTTCGTCATGTGACGGCCGACCGGCCCATGCCGCTGGTCACCTGGGACAAGGCCAAGACCGGGGACGGCGTGTTGGGCTGGACGGTTCACACGAGCGTGCTTCCCAAGGCCGCCCGGCTGTGGCAGGCGCACTCGACGACGCGTGACTTTCGTGAAGCGCCCTGGCAGTCGACGCCGCTCACCCCAGCGCTCGAACTCACTGGTCGAGCGTCCGCGGGCGGCGACTATAGCGCGCTCATGGTCGAGCTCGAATACGAAGTCGATGGGCTCGTCTACCATCTCACCACCAGCTTCTTCGAGCCCAAGGCGCCTTGAAGTTCGATCACCGATTGGCCGCAAGGCAAAAGGAGAGAGGGCTTGAAAAGCGTCTATAAGATGAGGGCCTGGGTGCTCGGCGCTGCGCGGGCCTTGGTCGTGTGCGGATTGGCGGCCGCGAGCGCCCTCGCGGCCGAGCCGATCGCCTACACGGTCACATTTCCCGAAGTGAAGCAGCACATCGCCGCCATCGAGGCCGTCATCCCGACCGATGGCGCGGACGCGGTCGAGCTCATGATGCCGATCTGGTCGCCGGGGTTTTATCGCGTCGAGGATTACGCCGGCCGGGTGCGCGAGTTCACGGCCAAGGGTTCGGGAGGGGCGGAGCTCGAGGTGGAAAAGCCGCGGCCCAATCGTTGGCGCGTGAAGACCGGCGGGGCGGCCAAGGTCGTGGTCCGCTATCGGGTGATCGCGGAGGGACGCTCTGTGACGACCAACTGGGTCGGCGACGATTTCGCCGTCCTGAACGGCGCTCCCACGTTCGTCACCCGCGCGGACGGCGGACCTCGGCCGCACGAGGTCGCGCTCGAGCTCCCGCCTGACTGGAAACAGTCGGCGACCGCGCTTGCGCCCGAGCCCAGCGGCCGGCCCAATCATTATCGGGCCGCCGATTACGACGAGCTGGTCGACTCGCCGATCCTGGCGGGCAAGCTCCAGATTCACCCGTTCGAGGTCGAGGGAAGCAAGCATTTCTGGGTCGACGCGGGCGATCTCGCGGGCTGGGACGGCGCCAAGGGCGCTCTCGAGATCGAGGCGATCGTGCGAGAAACCCGGCGATTCTGGGGCTTTCTTCCCTTTGATCGCTATTGTTTTCTGAACGTGTTTCGTCGGGGCGGCGGCGGGCTCGAGCACAAGGCATCGACATTGCTCACCGCCACCGTCCCGCGCGCGTCGAGCCCGGAAAGCCATTTCGGCTGGCTGTCGTTCGTCAGCCACGAATATTTTCATGCCTTTAACGTCAAGCGGCTGCGCCCCCTCGAGCTCGGGCCGTTCGATTATGAAAAACCCCCGAGCACCTCGAGCCTCTGGATCTCGGAGGGCCTCACCAGCTATTTCGGCGAGCTCATCGTCCTCCGGGCGGGCCTGGGACGGACCGACGACTATCTGCGAACGCTCTCCGGTCATATCGACCAGTTGCAAAACACCCCAGGGCGACGGGTCCAGACCCTGGACCAATCTTCGCTCGACATCTGGGCGACGGGCTACGGCGGCAACCGCGACACCAAGGTCAGCTATTATGTGAAGGGGCCCGTCGTGGGGTTCCTGCTCGACGCCCACATTCGCAAATTGACCCGCGGAAAGAAGAGTTTCGACGACGCGATGCGGCTGGCCTATGAGCGCTATTCGGGAGCGCGGGGATTCACGGCCGACGAATTCCGCGCTGCCACCGAAGAGGTCGCCGGGGCCGACCTCAAGCCCTGGTTCCAGCGCGCCCTGGCCTCGACCGAGGAGCTCGATTACACCCCCGCGCTCGACTATTTCGGTCTTCGCTTCGCACCCGATCCACCCGCGGAAAAACCCGCCGCGGAAAACCCCGCCAACGAGGCGAAGGCCGCTCGGGCGAGTACAAGCCCGACGCGCGAGCGAGGGTCGGTGAAACCCAAGAATAAATGGACCCTCGAGATCAAGCCCGACGCCTCCGGCGACCAAAAGGCCCGGTTTCGCGACTGGCTGCGTCTCTGCCCGACTGAGCCCATGAGCCCCTGAATGTCGATACAATGAAATGGGGCTGTCGAGGAGATCGAGGGAGAAGAAAATGCGACTCTGGATTCGTTGTTGCACGATTGTCCGCCTTTTGATGTTTGTCGTGGTGGTCCTAGGCGCGTGCGAGGGTCGGGTTCTTGCCCAGGGTCCGCGTCTTCAGGCGGGTCTGGGGGGCTATGGCGCGGCGGCCGGGATGCCGGCCGGAAGCATGGGATCGGGGGCGCTCATCATTCCCTACGGCGGGCAATTCGCCGGGTTCATGCCGTCGCGGATGGCGGCCGGGGGCGGGCTCGCGTTCACAAACCGAGGCACGTCCGCGATCGGTCCCAATCGCAGGCCGTTCGCGCTTTCCGCCATAGCCGGGAGCGCTGGCATGACAGCCGGCGCGAGATCGCTGCTCGCCCCGAGCCGGGGGCTCGATCTGGGTTCGTCGGGCTCGATGACCGGAATGTCGAATGGGATTCGCTCAAGCGTCGCGCCTCCGAGTTTTGCCTATCCGTTTTACCAGCCGCCGCCGCTTTTCGGCACGGCCGGGGCGGGCGCGGGCATGTCGTCGATGTAAGCCGGATCTAGCGCGAGCCGCCGCCGTCGGTTGCCGGGGCGGGCTTGGTGAAGGGGCTCGCCGATTCCGTGGGTCGGGGAGCGACAGGGTTGGTCGCCGGGGCGCCGGCGAGCTCGCGGCCGACCGCGCGTTCCAGGCTCGCGAGCGCCTTCCCCAGCTCGGCCTCGACCTGGACGACCTGGATCTGGACCTGCAAGACCTCGCGCATCGCCGAGATCGGCGTCGCCAGGTCGGCGTTGGACTTGGCATAGTCGCTGATCGCGTTCTCAAGCGTTTTTTTGATCCGCGGCATGATCTGCTCGCGCAAAAGCGCAAGCACATCGCCCTGAACCTTGGCCTGGGCGAGCAGATCCTGGATTTCGCTCGACGTCTCGTCTTGCTGGGCCTCGAGCAGCTTGGCGTCGGCGAACGTGCGTTCCTGGGCCTCGGCGACGCCGGCCTGGTACTTTTTGCGATAGACCGGCAGGGTGAACCCGACGAAAAGTCCGATGTTGGGCGAGCCGCTGGCGGTGCGCGGGGCGACGGCGTTGTCGCGTGTCATGTCCATATAAGTGAGTCCCAGCGTGACGTTGGGATAGAACCGCTTGCGGGCGAGCTCGGCGGCTTTCTGGTCGCGCTCGATGGCGGCCAGGCGGCCGACCAGCTCGGGGCGGGTCTCGGCGGCGAGCCGGTTCAGGGCCTCGAGCTCGAGGGTGACCGAGGGCGTCGGCAATTCCGGCGTGGTCTCGATCTGGTTGTCGGCCCGGACGTGAAGCTGCCGCGCCAGGGCGGCCCGCGCCGAGGCGACGGCCTGGTCGTTCGCCGCACGCTCGCGATCGAGCTCGCTGATCAAGACCTCTGACCTGAGCACATCTTGCTGCGAGCCCCCGGCACGGAGCCGGCTCTGGGCGATCGTCTGGAAAGACTCGAGCAGCTTGCGGTTCTCCTGGAGGATCTCCCGCGTTTTCAGGGCCGCGTAGAGGTTGCAATAGGCCCGTTTGACCGCGGCGACGGCGTCGAGCTGGGCGGCCGCGAGCTCCGCCAGGGCGACCTGGACGTCGCGCTCGGCGGTCTGCCCGCGGAGCTTGAGCGTGCCAAACCAGGGGAACTGCTGGGCCAGCGTGAGATTGTAAGGATTGTAACCCATCAGCGAATACTGGGGCGCGACGCTGGGGATGGCAAAGATGCTGTTGGAGGCGATGGGATCCTCGAGCGCGGTCGCCTGGGTGATGCGATGGCGCAGGGCCTGCACATTGTGGAAGGCCGCTTGAACCGTTCGATTCTCGGCCAGCGCCCGATCGAGCAAGGGACCAAGCGGCTGAGGGCCGGCCATGTCGGGCGGCGCGGTGGCAACGGCCGCGGGCAAGGGCGGAGGCGTTGGCGGCAAGGGGGGCGCAGGCTCGTGACTGGCCCGCGCCGACGCGGCGCCCGACGGCGGGCGCACGGGGGTGTACACGCACCCCGTCGTGCCGAGTAAGAGGCTTGCGGCGAAGATCGGGCGTCGAGATCGCTTCATCCCTTGTGTCCTTGCAGATGCCGCCAGGCCGCGCGCGGCATCACCGCGACCGGAACGGCCGATCCTTGAGCCCACCTTTACCTGTTGATTCGGCGCGCCATGCTCGTGAACTTCGCTCAAAGATGCCGATTGCGACGATTTTTCGACCTGGGTCGATCGCGACCATGCGGCGGGCGAGATTGCCCTTTCCAACCCTCCCGGTATAATAGGCGAGGTGGGTTGGCGACTGTATCTCGATGCGCTGGTCATGTGATGAAGACCTTGGCTCGACAGATCCGATGCATCAGCCTCGCCGGGATCGCCGTGTTGGCGGCACTCGGTGCTCCGGGTGAGGTCGTCGCTCAGGGAGTGCCACGGACCGCCAAGAAGTGTTGCCTGAAGCGGGCTTGCTCGCTCTGCTGCTGCCTTCCCGAGAGACCCCAAACCGCGGCCAGCGCCCCGGCGCGACAGGCCGCCTCGACCGCTAGCGGCCACGCTCGGTCACGAGCTTGCGTGTGTTCACCGGCCGCCCCCGATGCACCAACCTCCCGAACGGAACACCCCTCCACGCCCCGCCGACCGGGTGCCGAGCTCGCCGAGTGGCACCCTTTCTCCCATGACGCCTTCGCCAGCGCCATGCCGGCTCGCCGCGTGATTCCACTCGCCCTCGGGCCGATCTTCCCGCCCCCCCTGCTCACCGTTCGCCTCTTGATCTGACACGGTCGCGGCCGCAGGCGCCCCCGCGCGCGATTCGCCCGCGCGGCGAATCGGGCGGCTCTTCGTCCACCGTCTTCAGACATTTCATGAATGCGTACGCCGAGTCGCCGCGGCCGATCGATGGCGCGGTGGAGGGTCTTTCCATGAATGCGAACGAATCGAGCGATCGGTCCGGGGTGAACCCGTCCGAGCTGTCGCGCTGGCAAAAGATCCGCCTGGTGATCAAGGTCGTCGAGCTGCGGTTGCGGTTCGTGGCGCTGATGGCGATCACGGGGCTGGCTTTCGCGTACTGGGACGAGCTCCGGAACCGCTATGAAAAATGGACCCGGCCGGCCCATGTGCATCAGGCGGTCGCGAGCGGGGTCGAGTACTATTGCCCGATGCATCCCCAGATCGTCCAGGAGCAGCCTGGAGCCTGCCCGATTTGCGGCATGCCGCTGGCGAGGCGGAAAAAGGGTCAAAAAGAGGCGCTTCCCGAGGGCGTGACGAACCGCGTGCGTCTGACCGATTCGCGCGTCGAACAGGCCGGCGTGCGCACCGCCGCGGTCGGCTACGCGCCCCTGGTTGAGACACTGTCGACCGTGGGCTACGTGGCTTTTGACGAGCGTCTGGTGGCGAATATCGTGTCGAAGGCCCCCGGCAAGTCGCGGGTCGAAAAGCTCTATGTGAATTTCACCGGCGAGAACGTCGTCGAGGGCCAGCCGCTCGCCGAGCTCTACAGCCCCGAGATTTCCCAGGCCATTCAGGAGCTCTTCACCGCGAGCCAGTTCGCGGCCCCGGCCAGCGCCGGCGGCCAGTTCGCGCGATCGTTTGAAAAGGATGGGCGGGCGCTCGCGGCGGCCTCGATCGAAAAGCTCAAGCATTGGGGAGTCTCCCAGGAACAGATCGACGACCTCTTGCGCAAGGGAAAGCCCGAGTTCAATCTCACGATCCTGTCGCCCCTGTCGGGCCACGTGTTCAAGAAAAACGTCGTGCAAGGGCAAGAGGTCGGCGAGAGCACCGTGATGTTCGAGGTGATCAGCCTGCATTCGGTCTGGATCCAGGCACAGGTGTATGAGCATCAGTTGGGACTCGTCCACGAGGGGCAGGCGATCGAGGCGACGGTCGAATCGTTTCCGGGCGAGCGGTTCAGCGGCAAGGTCGAGTTCATCCAGCCCCATCTGGACCCGACGACGCGAAGCGTGGAAGTGCGGTTCGCATTGCCCAATCCTGGCCATCGTCTGCGCCCAGGGATGTATGCCACGGTCACGCTCCGGACGCCAGTCGCCGATTTGCCCGCGTTCCAGGCGAAGCGAACGGTGAGCAACCCGGCGGTCGCGGCGGTCGTGCGTTTCGGTCTGAGCAAGGCCGAGCAGAAGACCTGCCCGGTCACGAAGGCGAAACTGGGTTCGATGGGCGAGCCGATCCAGGTCGAGGTCTCCGGCGGAAAAGTCTGGACCTGCTGCGCGGCCTGCCCGCCCAAGCTCAAGGCCAATCCCGCCAGGTATCTTTCCCAGCCGGCGGCCGCGCCTCCGGGCCAGGTCTTGAGCGTTCCCGAATCGGCCGTCATCGACTCGGGCCCCCGCAAGATCGTCTATGTCGAGACCGAACCGGGCGTCTTCGACGGCCGCGAGGTCGTGCTGGGTCCACGGATCGGAGATCGTTATCCCGTGCTCGAGGGTCTGGCCGAAGGCGACAAGGTCGCGGCCGTCGGGGCGATCTTGATCGACGCCGAGAGCCGCCTGAACCCCGCCGCGCCCCCCGCCGCGCCTAAGGCCGCCTCCGCGGGGAGGCATCAACATGGAGGATGACGCGGGCCCGGCCCCTTCACTCGCGCGCCTGCTCGATCGCGGGCATGAGGTCGTTCAGCGCTTCGATGCGGAGCATGCGAATATCTCGAACCGATGGGGCGAACCATGCCAACGTCCGCGACAGGTCGATCGCGGCCAGGACGCACGTGACGGCGGTCACACGGTCGTCGCCGAAGCAAACTCTCCCCTGCTGCCATGCGAAGCCATGTTTCTGAAGAACCTCGCGGATCTCGTAAAGGGCGTTGTTGTATGGGTCGCCGTAGTGGCTTTTGAGCGAGTCGATATCCATGTCGAATGCGATGGCGTACACCCGACCCTCGTTCCTGGAAGACGCCCTCATCTCTTCCGGGCGGGGCAGACCGCCTGGCTTGGGGAGTACTTGGGTTGGCATGACCGTGTCCTTCACTGAGGACGAATGCTGGATCGCCGCCGCCTGGTCAACCTTCGATACTCACAGACCACCACTCGAAACGCAGGGGAGAGGATTTCGAACCCATGATTGAATCGCTCATCGAGTGGTCGATCCGCAATCGTTACCTGGTAATTCTGGTCTACGTTTTCGTGGCCCTGGCCGGCCTTCGCGCCATGCTCACGACGCCAGTCGACGCCATCCCCGACCTCTCCGAGAACCAGGTGATCGTGTTCACCGACTGGATGGGCCGAAGCCCTCAGGAAATCGAGGACCAGGTCACCTACCCCCTGTCGGTCAACCTTCAGGGTTTGGCCGGGGTCAAGGTCGTGCGGTCGTCGAGCGAATTCAATTTTTCGATGATCACCATTATATTTAATGATTCGACAGATTATTACTTTGCCCGCGAGCGGGTGCTGGAAAAACTCTCGATCGCGGCCACGTTCTTGCCTTCGGGAGTGACACCTTACCTCGCCCCGGACGCCACGGCGGTGGGGCAGATCTTCTGGTACACGGTCGAGGGGGGTGGTAAGGATTTGAGCGAGCTGCGCTCGATCCAGGATTGGTTCGTGCGTTATCAACTGGCGAGCGTGCCGGGGGTGGCCGAGGTCGCGTCGGTCGGGGGCGCTCCCAGGGAATACCAGATCGATCTCGACCCCAACAAGCTGCGCGCCCTTGGCGTCAGCCTGGGCGAGGTGTACGCCGCGGTGGCGCGGTCCAATTCGTCGGTCGGGGGCCGGGTCGTACATCAAGGAAACGCCGAGTTCGTGATTCGCTCGATTGGCTGGATCGAGAGCCTGGACGACATTCGCCAGACGGTCGTGGCCCAGCGCGGCGCTGGCACGCCGATCAACGTGGGGATGCTGGGCTCGGTGCAGGTGGGTCCGGCGTTCCGGCGGAGCGTGCTCGAGAAAGACGGCCGCGAGGCCGTCGGCGGCGTGGTGCTCATGCGCTACGGTGAAAACCCGCTCGCGGTCACGCGCGCGGTCAAGGACAAGATCACCCGGATCCAGCCGGGGCTGCCGGCCGGGGTCCGGATCGTGCCGTTCTACGACCGCACGCCGTTGATCCACAAGGCCATCGAGACCGTCAGCGGCACGGTCAGGGAAGAGCTCATCGTTTGCACCCTGGCCATCCTGCTCGTGATGGGGCACCTGGGAAGCGCCTTCGTCGTCGCCGTGACGCTCCCCCTGGCGATCCTGATCAGCTTTCTGGTGATGCGCCTGCTGGGCATGTCGTCGAACATCATGAGCCTGGCGGGGATCTCGATTTCGGTCGGCATCCTGATCGACCAGGCAGTGGTCATGGGCGAGAACGCGGCCCATCACCTGGCGCGGCGGTTCGGCCGCGAGCGGGTCCACGGCGACGTCACCGAGATCGTCGTTTCGGCCTGCCGCACGGTCGGCAGGCCGATCTTCTTCTCGGTCTTGATCACCATTCTGTCGTTCCTGCCGGTCTTCGCCCTCTCGGGCCGCGAAGGGAAAATGTTCCACCCGCTCGCCTTCACCAAGACCTTCGCCCTGGTCGGGGTGGCGCTGATCTCGATCACCCTCGTCCCCGCCCTGATCCCCATTTTCCTCAAGGGCCGGATCAAGTCCGAGGACGAAAACTGGCTGGTTCGAACCATGATCGAGATCTTCAAGCCGATGCTCTCGTGGCTGATGGACCGGACGACCCTCGTCTGCTGGATGTTCGTCGTGATCCTGGGCCTGGGCTACGTGGCCTCGCGCGGGCTGGGCTACGAGTTCATGCCCGACCTCGACGAGCAGAGCCTGATGGACATGCCGACGACGGTGCCCCGGATCTCGATCACGCAGTCCGAGCGCGACCTCCGCGAGCGGGATCGGATCTTGCGCGGTTTTCCCGAGGTCTGGCAGGTCGTGGGCAAGGCCGGCCGGGCCGAGACGCCAACCGACACGGCCCCGCTCGAGATGATCGAAACGGTCGTGAACCTGCGCGACCACGCCGTCTGGCCCAAGCGCAAGCTGCGCTTCGAGGACGCGACGGCTGAGATCAAGAGAGCGCTTGAATCGCTGGAATCCAAGGGTTTTTTCAAACCCGACGCGCCCGCCGCCGAACGGGCCGCCCTCGCTGGCGAGGCTGCCATGACCGTGGCCGCGCGGGTCGACGAAACCCTCCGCGACCTCGCCGCGGAGCGGCTGCGCGAATTCCGCCCGGTGTGGGGCCGCGCCCTGGTCGGCGACGCCCTCGACGCCCTCTTGAGCCGCGTCGAGCGAACCTCCGTCGCACGCCCGATGGCGGCTCACGAGCGATCCCTGGTCATCGACGCACTGGCGGCGACCCACGGCGATCGCCTGACTGTCGAGATTCTCCAGGACGATGTGACCGCGCTCGTCAAGGACGCCGCGAAACGGCTCATCGCTCTGGGCGTCCTGAACGATCGACCCGACCTGCTCACGCCCCGTGATACGCGGCTCGAGCAAGCCGCGGCCTCGATTCGCGGGCTTTTCGACATGCCCAACGAAACGCTCGAATCGCGAGTCGCCCAGACGCTCGAGGGTGCCTTTCAAGAGCGGCTCGAAGTGCGGATGAAAACGCTCGACTGGGAGATCTTTGACCGGGCCGTTCAAGCGGTCGACCAGGCTGCCATTGAGGAGATCATCGCCCTCGGCCGGGCGCAGGCAGTTCTCGCGCGCGAGCCGGCCGCGGGCGAGCTGTCCGCGCTGCGCGAAACCCTCGACAAGCCCTTCGCCGCGCGGCTGCTTCTCTGGAGAAAGACCAAGGCCGATCTGGTCGAGGAGATGAGCACCAGTCTGCAAATGCCGGGCTGGGGCAACAGCTTCACCCAGCCGATCGCGAACCGGATCGAGATGCTCTCGACGGGCGTGCGGATGCCGGTCGCGGTCAAGGTGTTTGGCTCCAGCCTGGACGACCTTCAGCGCGCCAGCCAGGAGATCGCCGTGGAGCTGCGCGGCGTGCGCGGCGCGGCCGACGTGTTTCCCGACCAGGTGGTCGGAAAAAGCTATATCGAGATCAAGATCGATCGCGCCAGGGCGGCCCGCTACGGCGTGAACGTGGGCGACGTGCAGGACGTGGTCGAGGTCGCCATGGGGGGCAAGCCGCTCACGATGACGGTCGAGGGCCGCGAGCGCTATCCGGTGCGGGTGCGGTACGCCCGCGATTATCGCGACGATCTGGAGTCGCTCAAGAACATCCTGGTGGCGGCGCGAACCGGCCCTGGCGGCGAGGGCCCCGGCATGACGGGCATGGCGGGAGGCGCGATGGGCGGCGGCCCGACGCCGACAAGCTCCTCCACGACCGTCCAGATCCCCCTGCGCGCCCTGGCCGACGTTCGCGTGGTCGAGGGCCCGTCGATGATCAAGAGCGAAAATGGGCTCTTGCGCTCTTATATCCAGATGCGCGTGCGCGATCGCGATGAAGTGGGGTTCGTCGACGAGGCCCGGCGGGTCGTCGAGGAAAAGGTGCTGCCCCACCTGCCCCGGGGGATGTACGTCGAATGGACCGGGACGTTCGAGCATCAGGTTCGGGCCCAGAAGACCCTGCGGATCGTCTTTCCCGCCGTGATCGCCATGATCGCGCTGATCCTTTATCTCACCCACAAGAGTTGGGTTGACGCGGCGCTCATGCTCACCAGCGTTTTGGGAGCGCTTGCCGGGGGCGCGATCTTCCAGTGGCTCTTTGGGTTTCATTTCAGCGTGGCCGTCCAGGTGGGTTACATCGCGTGTTTCGGCATGGCCGTCGAGACTGGCGTCGTGATGCTCGTCTATCTTCATGAGGCGATCGCCGACCGCGGCGGCCTGGAACGGATCGGGTCGATCGCCGAGCTCAAGCAGGCGATCCTCGCAGGCGCCATTCATCGGCTGCGGCCCAAGCTGCTCACCGAGGGAGCGGCCATCATCTCGATCGCGCCCATGCTCTGGGCGACCGGCGTCGGGGCCGAGGTCATCCGCCCCATGGCCGCCCCCGTCCTGGGCGGGCTCTTGATCGCCGACGAAGTCATCGACGTCTTCCTGCCGGTCCTCTACTTCGCCGTGTCCAAGCGGCGATGGGCGAAAATCCACCGGCTCGGCTTCTGGGCTCGGCTCGAGCTCGACCAGGCGCGGCCTGATCCGCTCAAGTCGCCCCACGCCGTCGAGCCGATACAAGAAAGTCACTGACATGCGAACCTCCAACGTACGATCGACCTTTGTTCCCGGAAGACGACCCGGATGAAGAGCGAGCCCCAGATCAACCAGGGCGGCGATTCGACTCCCGAGGATCTCGCCCCCGGCAGGATGGGCTGGGAAAAACAGTTGCGCCTTGAGATCACGCGGACGATCCAGAATGGGCGAGGCCGATGGTCGCGGGCGATGGCCGTCGTCGCCTGGATTCACCTGGCGGCATTCACGCTCTGCCATGTGCTCCACAGGCCGGGACACGAGAGCGACCCGCGGCACTTGCTCATCTGGTTTCTCGAGCTCGTCGCCGTCTTCGTCGCCATGCGGCTGGTCGTGGGCAAGGGATGGTTCTGGACCCCCCCCGCCATTCACCTGATCGGCCGGCTCTGGCTGACGTTTCTCATCCTCTCGTTCAGTCTCGCGACCTTGAACCACGTCATCGGCTGGCAAACCCTCTGGTTCAAGGCCGCCTGGGGAACGCTGAGCAGCTTCCTCTTTGCCACCCTCGCCTGGCTGATCACGCCCCGCTACCTGATTCTGGCCGTCCAAATGTATGTGACAGCACTTTTGATGGCGAGATATATGGATTGGAACAACTTGATTTATGGCGGGTCCTGGTGGGCGGCGCTGATGGCGATTTCGCTGATGCTACGGAAAATCGAGCGAGCGAGCGCTCTTGTCGGTCATTCCGGTGTGTCATAAACCGCCCAGCCTTCGGCGGCGGCGTTGCGCTGTTTGACGTAGCTGGCGTCGTCGTAAAACAGAAACGCGGCGAAGATCCCGGTGATCGCGCCGCCGACGTGGGCCAGATAGGCGACGCCCCCCGAATCGCCGCGGTTGGGGCCGAACGAGCCCGCCCCCAGCCAGATTTGCAGCGCGATCCAGCCGCCGATCACCACCACGGCTGGCAGCACGGTGATGAAGCGAAACAACAGTACGCGAATCTGGTTATGGGGGAACCAGACGACGTAGGCCCCCATCACGCCCGCGATCGCCCCCGATGCGCCCAGGGTCGGCGTCACCGACTCGGGGCTGGCCGCGACCTGGGCGAGCGAGCCGACCAGCCCGCACGCCAGGTACACGATCAGATAACGCGCGCCGCCAAGCACCTCCTCGACGTTGTCGCCCACGATCCACAGATAGAGCATGTTGCCCAGAAGGTGCATCCACGAGCCATGAAGAAACATCGATGTCAAGAGCGTCAGCCGCACTGGAATCGGACACGGGTAATGGTCGATGTTGCGGACCCGAGGCATTACCCGAACGACCTGGCCTTCGCGGTCGCGAACGACGACCTGCTCCTCGCGCGGAACCGGGCGGTCGAGATCCTCGTTGGTGGTGATCTCCCAGGGAGTGGCCGCGAACGCCAGCGTGAACGAGTCGCCGAGCTTCTGCTGAACCAGGAACAGGAAGATGTTGATCCCGATCAGCGAATACGTGACCATCGGCACGATGTACGTCCGCTGCAAGTCGCCGAGAGGAAGAACCATGTCCGAGACTCGCGCGGGTTAAGAGCCCTAGCCGACCGATGCCATAGGATTGAGCATCCGCGGCGGAGACACCAGGCAATTCCAGACAAGAGCGCCGACCGTGGTCTTCAAGCTAAACGCGCCGGCAGCGGAAAAGCAATTGGTCTAGAACACGACCGGGCGAGTGCCATGCCCCGGGGCGGGTCCATCGGCGTCGAGCTTTTCCCATTCCTTGCGGACCCGCGAAAGGCCGAAGGCGCAGAGTTCGAACTGCTCGCTGAGCCTGCGAAACAGCATGCTCTCGAGGTCGCTCGAGCCCAGCGTGCTGGCCATGAGATAGGACCGTTTACCGTGCCTCTGGAAATCGATCAAGGCGTCGGGCGACGATCGGTCGCGCATCTTGCCCACGGCCTCGGGATACACGCCGGTCCAGAACAACGTGAAGTCGCCCACGTGCCGATGGCACTCTTTCCTCCGGGCCTCGTCGCTGCTCGACTCGGCCTGCGCCAGCATCTCGGCGACCTGCCCCAGCCGCCGGCCTTGCTCGTCGCGCAGACTCCACACCTGCGAGCTCGGCACGAACGTCGCCAGCAATTCGGACACGTAGCCAACGAGCGAGGGATCGCCGATACCCAGCTCGTTCATGAATGCATATTCCGTGAGGCCGCGGAACATGCGATGAAGCGGATGCGAGACAGGAATCCCGCGCGACGTTTCCATCGAGGGCACTCCTCTTTACACCTGGGGGTTTAGGGAAAGTGGATGAACCAATCTAGGATTTGACGGCATTCGGTCAGCCGGCACGGCGTCGATTCGAGGTAGGCTTCTCATAGCAAATCCTACGCCAGCAGCCGAAATCGGGCAACCGGACTTTTCGATGACGGAACTCAAAAAACCAGGAACGCCGTGCCATGCGGTACCGGTCAACCAGCCCCGTACATCGACCCGGCCCGCCCGCGACGGCCCGGCTTGGTCCAGCGCCGGCTCGATCATCGGCCTGCCTGCGCGCCATTCGGCCCTTGCGATGAGCGGGCCTGTGACATCAGCGATCGTGAATGGCACACTTTGCGTTCCTTGAACGGCGAGGGAGCAGACCTCGTGGCCACGGGTTTTCTCGGTGAAAGTGCCGGGATTCTGGTCGTACGGGGACTCGCTGTCGTCGTCGATGGTGGCACTTGACGGCAGTTTTTCGATGAAATGATCGATCAATTGCCCCTTCGGCGCGGGTTTTGGCGGGTATCCCGCGCCGTTTTCACGCACGTCTAGAACCCGGGCAAGAACGCTCGATCGGCTGGTCGCCTCGATTCCGGCGGTCGGTCTGGTGCGCGCGGACGACGTCATGACGATGGTCCTCTGGAGACGCGGTCGAGCCGACGGACGACCGGCACGATCTCGCCGGTGACGAGGGTGGGACGATGGAACGGGTGTTTTGCAGGGGCGAGATGAGACGCTGAGTTCAGCAATCGCCAGTGACGGTTCCGCGTCGCGGGGACTGAAACCCCCTGGACCGTGCCCGGCGCGACCTGGAATCGCGCGCTTCCTGGGCCAGTTCTTCGACCATACTTTATTGATAACGCGCGTTTGGCTTCGCGTGATTCAAGCGGCATCATTTTGTCGTGCCAGAGCGACGCAATATCTTATCCATCAACGAGTTAAAATTTCTGAAAAAACTATTTCGCTTTCCATTGTGGTCGTCCCACGGGTCAAAAGCCCGGGGTTCTTGAGAGTCCACGGGCGCACGAAACCAGCCGCTCGCGGTCGCTTCGACGTTCATCGTCCCGCGAGCGAATGACTCGGGCGTCACTTCCCCGGCAGGCGGAAGGCGGGGTCGAAGACCTCGGGGTCGTCCACGAAGCAGGCGATGGCCCGGGCGAGCAAGGCGAATGAGGGGCCCTCGTCGGGATGGTCGTTCACGAGCCTGCCCAGGATTCGCGACGCACGGCGGAACTCGCGGGTTTCAAACGCGCGAAGGGCCTCTTCATAGGTCGAATTGATCTGCTCGAGCTCGGGCCGGCCCGGCGGCGTCAGCTCGAAAAGCTCGATCGGCTCGGCCATGTTGACCATGCGGGCTTGGCCGAGCCTGCGGATGCGGAATTCGCCGCCCAGGCGGTCTCGGGTGGCCCGGGTGATCACCAGGCTCGAGCGAAAGTATTTGCACGCCCCCTGGACCCGGCTCGCGATGTTGACGGCGTCGCCCATCGGGCCATATTTGAATTTGCGCCTCGAGCCCATGTTGCCGACCCGAGCCAGGCCGCTGTTGATCCCGACGCCCACCGCGAAATCCGCCCCTAACCGCGCCTGCCAGCGCTCGTTGAGCGGGGCCAGCGAGGCGATCATGTCGAGCGCGGCCCGGCAGGCTCTGGCGGCGTGGTCGGGCTGGTCCTCGGGCGCGCCCCACATCGCCACGACCTCGTCGCCGATGTAGTGCGCTGGTGGGCCTCGCGTTGCTCGACCCACCCTACGCCGGGGAGAATGTAGGGTGGGTCGAGCGCAGCGAGGCCCAC
>DAIDHE010000427.1 GCA_027459775.1 Planctomycetales bacterium
GGGGTTTTTGAGAGATTCGGGGTTGGGGATCATGGAAAGCCCGGTCAGAGGAGACCAACGCCCGGCCTCTCTTCATCAAAGCGATGAACCACAGAGACACAGAGACACAGAGAAGAAAGGAACGATTTCAAGAGAGAGAAGAGAGGAGTTTTCTGGACGGGGTTTTTGTGGGAGGTGCGGGGTTGGGGATCCTGGAAAGCCCGGTCAGAGGAGACCAACGCCCGGCCTCTCTTCACGAAAGCGATGAACCACAGAGACACAGAGAAGAAAGGAATGATTTCAAGAGAGAGAAGAGAGGAGTTTTCTGGACGGGGTTTTTGAGGGAGATACGGGGTTGGGGACCATGGAAATCCCGGTCCGCTTCTCTGCCTCATGACAATTCTCGCTTTCTCTCTGTCTTTGCTTGAATCGCTCCCTGTCTCTCTTCGTCCTCTCTCCTCTCGTGTTTTCGTCTTCTCTGTGTCTCTGTGTCTCTGTGGTTCATCTCCGGATCCCCCCGGACAACCCGAATCCCCCAGATCCCCCGGATCCCCCGGATCCCCCCGGATTCTCCCTGATTCCTGCCCCTTCCCGGATTTGCTGAAGCCCGGCCCCTGTCCTGGCCGATGATAGAGGGTGGGATGCCAGGCTGGGCGTCTGATCGAGCCTCGAAAGTCCTTGAATCCGCCCACTTTATGTTGACAGGCTCGCCTCCGTTGATACCATCTCGACGCACACGTTTTGATCGTCCGCCGGGGACGGCCTTGATCCAGGATGGATCGCGCGCCCCAGGCTGTGCCGCGTCACATGGGAATTATCGAGGTGGAAAGCCGATGATCCTTGGCCCCTCCCACGCGCGGCGATCGGCCCGTCTGATGGCGGCGTTCCTCTGCCTGCTGGGAGCGGGCTGCCAGAGCGTCCAGAAAGAGCACCAGGCCAATCGCGTCCCCCAGTTCGGCAATGTCGACGCCTCTCAGCCCGCCGAGCTTCGCAGGGTCAACCTCCCAACCTACGTCATCGACCCCCCCGACGAGCTCGAGATCGCCGTCCGCCCGTCGGTCGCCGAATGGCCCGCCTCCACCTTCATCGTCCAGCCCGACGGAACGGTCGACCTGGGCTTCTCGGGCCAGGTGCACGTCGCCGGCTTGACCCTCACCGACGCCGAGGCCAAGATCGCCGCCCACATCGACCAGGACTCGGGCGCGACCGGGCATAAAGCCTCCGTCCGGCTCTCGAACGGGCAGAGCAAGTACTATTACGTGCTCGGGACCGTCAACACGCCCGGCCGGGTCAAGATCACCGGCAACGAAACGGTTCTCGACGCCATCACCCAGGCGGGGCTCAAGACGTACAGCCTTCCCGAAAAAGCCTATCTCGTCCGTCCCCATCCCCTGGGAGCGCCCGACGAAGTCCTCGCCATCGACTGGGCCGGCATCAAGGACCGCGGCGACACACTCACCAACTATCAAATCATGCCCGGCGACCGCGTGGTCGTTCCGGGGACGAAGCCGCCGGGGCTGATCCGCAGCCTGCTCGGAGGTTAGGGCTCCGTAACGGCCTGGGCGTCGGGCTCGTATGGGACCGCTTTCCTGGTCCTGGGCTCAAGAGAACGCCCTGGCGATCAGGAACGCCGCCGTGGCGGCGGCGCCGCCGATCAGGGTGGTGTGCAATGCGGATCGATAAGGCCGCGTTCCCGTGAACCGCCCCTTGACGTAGCCAAAGACCAGGAGCGCAGCCAGCGTCACCAGCACCGAATAGACCAGGCCCGTCCGGGTATCCTGGGTGAGCATGTACGGGGCCAGCGGGACCAGGCCCCCGGCGATATAGGCGATGGCGATCGAGAATGCGCTCTGGAGCGCCCGGCGCGGGTTGGGCTCCTCGAGCCCGAGCTCGAACCGCATCATGAAGTCGACCCAGGCGGGGTGGTTGTTCTCGAACGCGCGCAGGATCGGGTCGATCTGCTCGGTGGTGAGGCCGTAGTCGCGAAAGACGTGGGCCACTTCCTCGCGCTCGACGTGCGGCAGCTCGATGATTTCGACCTCTTCCCTGCGCTTTTCGTTCGCGTAATGTTCGGCGTCGCCGCGAGCGGCCAGATAGCCGCCCAGGCCCATCGCGATCGAGCCGGCCGCGACCTCGGCCAGGCCGGCCGTCACGAGCAGGGAGGCCGAAATGGCGGTCCCGGAAAGCCCCGCCGCCAGGGCGAATGGCACGGTCAGTCCGTCGGACATGCCGATCACGATGTCGCGTACCACTTCGCTGGCGGTGAAGTGACGCTCGACATGCTCGACTTGATGCATCAGGCTGCTTTCTTGGCTCGGGCTGGGATGAGGAAAGGAACGGCCGCCGATTTCCCGAGGGTCGCCGGGCGCGTTTCAGGGCTCATTCGTCGGGCTCGCCGCAGGCCCTACGGGCGTCGCGCTCGAACCAGTTGTCCAGATAGTAATCGCCCCCTCGCTTCCATGCCAAGAGGCTGGCGAACACGTAGGCCGGGATGAAGACAGCTCCCCAGCGCTCGACCTGGCGGACGTGGGCTTGCTCGTGGGCGCGGCAAGCGTCGAGCGCCCACGGGTCGCGACCGATGATCACGTGGCCCAGGGTCATCGCGCTGAAATGGACCTTGTCGGCCAGGTATCGGGAGAATCCGCCATGAAACTCGATCGTCCCCATGCGGACCTGGGCCCGGCCGCCCGAGGCGAGCGTGCAGAGCCCCGCGACCAGCCCCACCGCGGTCGTGGGGCTCGCCCACAGATAGCGCGCGGGCACGACCACGAGCCGCCTCACACGATTCAGCCGCGCCATCGAATGCTCCCGCCCGCGGGGCCGACCCCTGGCGAAAGGTCGTGCGCTCGGGTATGAAAGTTGATCGCGAGTCCCGGCCTCGACCCCCCACGCGCCTCGTGCATCGCCGTTTGATCGGAGAACGTCTGGATGAATCCCCGCCGCCTGTTCGTCGCCAGTTGCGTCGCACTCATCGCATCGGCCTTCTCGTTCGTCTTTCGCCAGGACGTACTCCCCGCATGGGGCAAGACGTTCGACCTGAACGCAACCCAGCTCGGAACCATCGGCGGGCTCGCCTTCTGGGGCATGGCCGGCTCGATGGCCATCGGCTCGTTCCTGGTCGACCATTTCGGCATGAAGAAAATGCTCGCCCTCGCGTTCCTCTGCCATTTGACCGGAACGGTCGGAACCCTCGCCACCCCCTACCTTCAGGCCACCGGCCTTTCGCCCTACGTTCTCCTCTGCGTGGCGACCTTCCTGGTGGGCGCTGCCAACGGGTTGGTCGAGATCGGGATCAACCCCCTGGCCGCGACCCTGTTCCCCACCGCCAAGACCAAGATGCTCAACATTCTCCACGCCTGGTGGCCGGGCGGGCTCTTGCTGGGGGGTCTGCTGGCGATCGGGCTGTCAGCGATTCTGGGCCTCGAGGTCGGCGGCGCGGGCAAGACGGCGGAGGCCACCACGTTCGGCTGGCAGGTCAAGACGGCGCTCATCCTGGTTCCCATGCTGATCTACGGCGGCCTGTTCCTGTTCGAGAGCTTCCCGGTCACCGAACGGGTCGCCTCGGGCGTTTCGACCCCGGTCATGCTCAAGCAGGCCCTGCGGCCGATGTTTCTCTTGTGGGCGTTTTGCATGCTGCTCACCGCGTCGACCGAGCTCGCTCCCCAGGGCATGCAGAGCCTGGTTCTGGAAAAGACGGCTGGTATGAATGGGACTTATGTGCTCATCTATACGAGCCTGATGATGTTCATCTTGCGCTTTTTCGCGGGGCCGATCGCGCACAAGCTGTCGCCGGTGGGGATGTTGACGGGCTCGGCGACGCTGGCGGCGATCGGGCTGTACGCGCTTTCGTTTGCCTGGAGCTTTGGCACGGCGATCTCCGCGGCGACGATTTACGGGCTGGGGATCGTCTATTTCTGGCCGACGATGCTGGGGGTGACGGCCGAGCGGTTTCCCAAGGGGGGGGCGTTCCTGCTGGGGCTCATGGGCTGCGTGGGCAACCTGGCGATCGGGCTGGTCCAGCCCTGGATGGGGGGGGTGAACGACTCGATCACCATGCAGGCGATTCCCGACAACCTGCGTGGGCGGATCGTGGTGCAGGGGGCTCTCGACCCGGCCAAGATCGCGACCCTCGCTCCGGCCGATCAAACCGTCGTGGCCGAGGCTCAAAAAGAAGGCGCCAAGTGGTCGTTCCGCTATGTCTCGGCCTTTCCCGTGCTCTTGATCGTGATCTTCGCCGTGATCGCGCTCTCGGATCGGGCGCGCGGCGGCTATAAGCCCGAAGTCCTGGTCGGCCCCCAGCTCGGGCCCTCCGAGCTCGCGTCGGACTACTGATTCTTGATTCTCGTTTTGGGATTCTCGAGGGATTGGGCGCGCGTGTCAGGTGGATGACTGCGATACTGAAAGGCGAGATCGGTCGTTGACCGGTTGCTTGCTTCGATCAGGTCAGGCAAGAGGGTGAGATATGCCCGCGCGTGGGCCGTCAACCCCGACTCTCGATGAGCGGATCGACGCGCTTTCGGACGATGTCCGGGATCTCACGAAGGGCCTGGGCGACCTGCGGACCAAGTTCGCCGGGTTCCGGGGCGAGATTTGCAACGAACTCCGCTGGATCAAGCGGATTGGTGGCGCCTTGGCCGCCTTGGTTCTGACCGTCGTGATCGGTTCGTGGCAGGTGACCTGGGATGCCGCCGCAGCCGCCACCGAGGTGAAACAGCAGGGTCGGCGGCTCGATAAGGTCGAGGAGCGGCTGGACAAAATACAAGTCCAGGTCGATAAGGTCGAGAAGCGACTCGACAACGTCGAGAAGCGACTGGACACGATGCAGCATCAGCTCGAGGTCATCATCAGCCGCGTTCCCGCCAAGGCCGGGGGTTAGTAGGGCGATCGGCGCGCCCAGGGCCTCTTCGAGGGGCTCGGCCGGGTGGGTTGCGATTGACGCCGCCTGCCGATGGGCTAAGATTCCGCCCGCCCTGGCCGGGCGTGACGGCCTTGCGCCCCCACCCCATACCGGAGCCGCGCGCCGTGGGTAGAAAGTCTCCTCGACGCGCGGGCGAGCCGGGCGCGCACTCCTCGCGCCCGAGCGCGCCTCGAGGAGCGCCCTCGCCGGCCAATGCCCCTCCCACTCCCGCCACGTTCGCCACTTTGAGAACCCTCTGGCCAATCTGGGCCGTCCTCGTCGCGTGCATCTGGTTCGCCTTTTCGCCAGTCCTGAACAACGGGTTCGTCGATTGGGACGACCCGGCGTGGATTGTCGAGAATCACGCGTTTCGCGGGCTCGGCTGGGAACAGGTCGAGTTCGCCTTCACGTCGTTCATGGGAGGGGTCTATCAGCCGCTCGGCTGGCTGGTCCAGAGCCTCACGTATGCGATCTTCGGGCTCGATCCCCGAGGTTACCACCGGGTCTCGCTGCTTTGCCACGTCGTGAACGTCGTCCTCCTGCACCTGCTCTGCGTCAGGCTGATCGAGCGGAGCATGCCCGAGGCCGCGATTCGTCTGGGCGCGGCCCTCGGGTGGCTCTGCGCCCTTCCCGTGGCCTGCCACGCCGTCCATCCCTTGCGCGTGGAGATGGTCGCCTGGGCGTCGTGCCAGGGATACTTGCCCAGCATCTCGTTCTCGCTGCTCGCGACCCTGGCTTATCTGAAAGCCCACCCTCCAGGCGGGGCTTTCCGCCGGTCCTGGATGATCGGCTCGTCCGTCCTGATCGTCCTGGCCGTGCTCTCGAAGGGATCGGCCGTTGTCCTGCCGGTGGTCTTCCTGATCCTCGACGCATATCCGCTCGGCCGGTTGGGGCGTGAGAACCCGTTCTGGCCCACGGTTCGTGCGCTGTTGTTCGAAAAGGGCCCGATCCTGGTCTTCTGCCTGGTCTTCATGGCGGTGGCGTTCGCGGCCAAGCGGTCGGGCGTGGATCCCGAGACGACGGCGCAATCGGTTGTCGTCGCCAGGGTGGCCCAGGCGAGCTTTGGCGCATGGTTCTACGTGGTCAAGAGCGTCTGGCCGTTCGGGCTGTCGGCCTATTATCCCCGTCCCGAGACCGGCGATTTCTTGACGCCTCTTTTCGCGGCGTGCTTCGCCGGGTCGTTGCTCGCCCTGTCGGCGGCGGTCTGGCTGCGAAGGAAGCGGCCCTGGCTGCTGGCTGGGCTCGCCGCTTACCTGGTGCTGGCCGCGCCTTACCTGGGCCTGGCGCGGGTCGGGGTGACCTTGGCCGCGGATCGCTATGCTCATGGCCCAACCCTCGCGTGGGTCGTCCTCGGTTGCGCTGGCCTTTGCAAGCTGGGCCGGCGCGGCGGGTCGCGGGCGGCGCTTTTCGGGGCCTGCGCGAGTCTCTTCGCCGTCGTCTGCGGGCTGATGCCGCTTTGCTCGGCCCAGTGCCGCGTCTGGGATGGCGGCGTTCACCTCTGGCGGCAGGCGCTCGAGCACGCCCCATGGAGCTCGGAGCCGCACCATTTCCTCGGCTCCGCGCTCGCCGAGGAAGGCCATCTCGACGCTGCGATCGCCGAGTTCCGCGAGGCGCTGCGAATTCGCCCACATGACTTCGAGTCCACGTGCGACCTGGGCGTCGCGCTCGACCGTAAAGGCGAAACCGACGCCGCGGTCGTATCCCTTCGCGAAGCCGTTCGCTTGCGGCCGCATCATGCCCGGGCGTGTCTGAACCTGGGAGGGGCTCTCGTGCACCAGGGGCATGTCGATGAGGCGATCGCGCTTGATCGTGAGGCGGTCCGATCGCATCCGAACGACCCCGATCTCCGTTTCAGTCTGGGCGTCGCGCTGCTCAGGCAACGGAAGATTGACGCGGCGATCGACGAGCTGAAGAAGGCCATCGAGCTGCGCCCCTGGTACACCGAGGCGTACACGATCCTGGGTGGTGCGCATGTCCTCGAGGGCCGGCAGGAAGCGGCCTCCGCTGTGTACCAGAAGGCCCTCGATCTGGACCCCGATCAGTCGGTCGCGCGGATCGGTCTCGGGCTGGCCCTGGCCAGGCAGGGGCGATCCGCCGCGGCGATCGCCGAGCTGCGCGAGGCCGTCAAGCGCGATCGGACAAACCCCGAGACCCACCACGTCCTGGGCGCGGTCCTGGTCGCCGCCGGTCAAACCAAGGAGGCCGCCGCCGAGTTCCAGGAAGTCCTCCGCCTCCGCCCCGACCACGCCCAGTCGCGCGTTTTTCTCGATCAGGCGCGAGTCCTTCGCAAGTAAGGGGTCGGCAAGGGGAGACGCCAGGCGCCAAAGTCGGAAACATGACAACAAATCATCCAGGACATGCCAAATCATCAAGCACACGCGGGAAAGGCGGGAACAAGAAGGGCCCGCGCTCGGAGCCGGTCTCGCGATCCGGGAACCGCGCCAAGAAGGCGGGGGGTTCCGGTGCGTCTTCCACTATTAAGTAAATAGTTATCATCCGGCCGCTTGATGATTGTTCGGGCCTGGGCGCATTTGAATTGCCGCGCGAGCGGGGATTGTTCGGCGCGGGTCTTTGACCCCGTCGAGTACGAAACGCTCGCGTTACGAAGTCCACCGGTAGCCCGTGCCTCCCTCTTCCCCGGCGGCGTCGTGGGCCAGGGCGAATCCGCCGCGCGGGATGCAATCGCCAAATGAAGGCCTTGCGCTGGGGCTGGCGAATCTCGTCACAAGGTGGCGAGCGCCCTATGTGCCGCGGCGGGTGATCGAAACGAGCAAGCTCAGCGTTCGCCGGCTGGCGAGGCCCGGGCTCAACCGACCATTTTTTGGATCAGGTTGCTGATTCCTGACGCGGGCTTGGTTAGACTTTGTGATTCACCAAAGCAAGGAGAACCCAAGCGATGCGACGTTCCCTCAAGCCTTTCGTGCTGGCGGTTTTGATCACCTTAGGACCGGCGGTCCACGGCGTCTTGGCCCAGGCCAAGCCCGCCCCACCGCCCAAGGGCCAGGAGCAATTCACCAAGATGGACTTCGGAAAAACCCGTGAAGGCGTGCCCGTCGAGCAATACGTTCTCACGAACGGCAAGATGACCGCCAAGGTCATCACCTATGGCGCCATCCTGCGCGAGCTCATCGTGCCCGATCGCCAGGGCAAGCCGGGCGACGTCGTGCTCGGGTTCGACAACCTCGAGGGCTACCTGGCCGGTCATCCGTTCTTCGGAGCGACCGCCGGCCGGGTGGCCAACCGGATCGCCAAGGGGCGGTTCACCCTCGACGGGGTCGAATACAAGCTGGCGGTCAACAACGGCCCCAACTCGCTCCACGGCGGGCTTAAGGGCTTTGACAAGGCGGTCTGGAAAGCCGAGAACGTCTCAGGCGCGAAGGGGGCGGCCGTGAAGCTCAGCCATGTCAGCAAGGACGGCGACGAGGGCTACCCCGGCACGCTGTCCGTCAGCGTCACCTACACCGTCACCCCCGAGAACGAACTGCGCATCGATTACTCGGCCACGACCGACAAGGCGACGCCGGTGAATCTCACCAACCATTCCTATTTCAACCTGGCCGGTCCGGCGTCGGGGTCGATCCTCGGGCATGAACTCACGCTCGCATCCGAATTTTATACTCCGACCGACGCCGATCTGATTCCGACCGGAGCGCTCGAGACGGTCTCGGGCACGCCCCTCGATTTCACGGTCCCGGTCCCGATTGGCGCTCGGCTGGGAGAGCTCAAGGCCGAGCCCAAGGGCTACGATCACAACTTCGTCTTGCGCGGCGAGCCGGGGACGCTCAAGCCGGCGGCCAAGGTCCGCGACTCGGCCAGCGGGCGGGTGCTCGAAATGTTCACGACCGAGCCGGCCGTCCAGCTCTATACCGCTAATTTTCTCGACGGCAAGCTCAAGGGCAAGGGGGGCGTCGCCTACAAGCAGCACCAGGCGTTTTGCCTGGAGGCGCAGCATTATCCCGACTCGGTCCACCACGACGACTTCCCGTCGACCATCCTTCGCCCAGGATCGACCTACACCCAGACCACGATTTACAAGTTCTCGGTTCAGTGACCGAGGCCCATCGTTTCTTGAGAAGGATCAGGCGTTCCTCCGATGAAAGCCGTCGCCGTATTGCCCGGTAAGCCGAGCAGCGTCCATCTGCGCGAGATCCCGGTCCCCACGATCCACGACCAGCCCCACCCCCACGTGTGCCGCGTTCCCGAGGGGCGCGGGGTGCTGGTCAAGGTTCTGCAGGTCGGGGTCGACGCGACCGACCGTGAAATCAACGAGGCCCTCTATGGCAACGCCCCGCCCGGCGGCGATCACCTGGTGATCGGCCACGAGTCGTTCGGCCAGGTCGTCGAGGTCGGATCCCGCGTGGGCGAGGTCAAGCCCGGCGACTATGTCTCGTGCACCGTCCGCCGGCCGGGCGGGTCGCTCTTCGACCAGATCGGCCGCAACGACATCACCAGTGAAGAGGTCTATTACGAGCGTGGAATCAACCTCTGTCACGGCTATCTGACCGAGTTCTTCGTCGACGACGCCGAATACATCGTCAAGGTGCCGCGCGACCTCAAGCATCTCGGCGTCCTGGCCGAGCCGGCCAGCGTCTGCGCCAAGGCCATTGAACAAGCGTTCCTCGCCCAGGAACGCCTGCAGGTCTGGCGGCCGCGGCGGGCCTATGTGCTCGGCGCGGGCCAGATCGGACTCCTGGCCACGATGATGCTCGCGCTGCGGGGGATCGAGGTTTACACGATCGCAACCACCCCGGGGCCGCACCGCAAATCGGAAATCGTCGAGGCTTATGGCGCGACCTACGTGAGCTCGCGGCAGACGTCGCTCGCCGAGCTGGCCCGGAAGGTGGGCAAGCCCGACCTGATCTTCGAGGCCACCGGCAACCCCGAGGTCTGCTTCCGCGCCATGGAAGTGCTCGCCCATAACGGCGCGCTCGTCTGGACCAGTATCACCGGCGGCAGCCACGACGTCACCTTGGACGGCGCCAAGATCAACCTCGAATGGGTGCTGGGCAACAAGCTTTTGGTCGCGAGCGTCAACGGCAACCGCCGCCATTTCGAGCTCGGCCTGCAAGCGCTTTCCCATGGCGAGCTCACCTATCCCGGCGTCACCGAGCGAATCCTGACCCATCCCGTGGCCGGCCTCGATCATTACAAGGAAATCATGCATCTCCTGGAACAGAAAGACGCGCTCAAGGTCTACGTCGACGTCGCCGGCTGACCGCGCGGGCGACGCCAGCCCGGCCAACGGGCAAGAGCATGACGGGCGCTCCGGCATCATTATTCAACAGAGGTCGATATGAGCAATACTCTGAAAATCCGCGACGATTCGTGCGAGCTCGATTTCCTGGCGCTGGGGGCGCTCGTGCATCGGCTCGATCCCGGCGTGATCCCCTTTCGCAAGGCGCGCACGCTGGACATCCACGTCTCTGGCGGCGAATACAACGTGGCCGCCAATCTGGCCGATTGCTTCGGCCACCAGACGGCGATCGCCACGGCGATGGTCGACTATCCGATCGGCGAGCTGGTGCAGGCCAAGGTTCGCGAGATGGGCGTGCGGCCGTTTTACAAGTGGTTCGTCCACGATGGCGTGCGCGGGCCGAATCTCGCGACGGTTTACAGCGATCGTGGGCAGGGTGTTCGCCCGCCGGTGGTGTTTTACAACCGGGCGAACGAGGCCGGCGGTCTGCTCAAGCCGGGCGATTTTGACTGGGCCGGCATCTTTGCCAAAGGCGTGCGCTGGTTCCATTCCGGCGGGATCTTCGCGGCGCTCTCCGAGACCACGGCCCCGCTCATCATCGAGGCCATGGACGCGGCCCGCGCCGCCGGCGCGGTCGCGTCGTTCGACCTCAACTATCGCGCCAAGCTCTGGGCCTCGGCCGGCGGCGTCGAGCGCGGGCAAAAGGTCATTCGCTCGATCGCCGGCAAGCTCGACGCCTTGATCGGCAACGAGGAAGACCTGCAGCTCGGCCTGGGGATCACCGGACCGGCGGTGGAATCGAAGTCCAAGCTCGACCCCGCGACGTTTTTTCAGCTCATCGACAAGGTTGTCGACATGTTTCCCAATATCAAGATGGTCGGGACGACGCTCCGCGAGGTGCACTCGACCAATCGCCATTCGTGGGCGGCCGTGCTCTGGCTCGAAGGCAAGCGTTACGTCAGCCCGACCATGGAGCTCGACGTCATCGACCGCATCGGCGGCGGCGACGGGTTCGCCGCGGGCTTGATCCACGGCCTCTTGACGGGCCGGCCGCCCGAGGAGGCGCTGCGGCTGGGTTGGGCGCACGGGGCGCTTTTGACGACATTCCCCGGCGACGTCACCATGGCGCGCAAAAGCGAGGTCGAGGCCCTGGCCAAGGGGGGCTCGGCCCGCGTTCAGCGCTAAATGCCAGATCCCACCGGAGACACCGCACATGTTGACCCGAGAAGGATGTATACAAAGGCGCGAGCGATTATTCACGGCGGTCGGCGAGCCCTGCGACCTGGTGATCGTGGGCGATCCGTCGCATCTGATGTATTTCGCCGGCTACGCCGCGACGCCCTTTGAATTTCGCACCGCCGAATCGGCGGCCCTGCTGGTGATCGAGCCCGGGCGCGCGACCTTGATCGGCGACGACATGCTCGCCCCCTATCTCGATCGGGCGCACGTCGACCGGGTGGTCGCGCCCGAGTGGTACAACGGCAGGACCGCCGCCCCGTATCGCCGCGGGCTCCTGGTCGATCATGCCGTGGCGGCGCTGGCCGAGCTGTCATGCCAGCGCGTGGGGATCGAACTCGCGGCCGTGCCGGCCGGCGTGGTCGAAGGCCTGCGCGCACGAAAGCCGGGCATATCGCTGGTCGACGTGGGGCCGACGATTCGCAGGATGAGGCGTCAGAAAGACCACGACGAGCTCGAGCAGATGAGGCGCTCGATCCGGGCCGGCGAGGCCGCCCACGCGGCCGCTCTCCGCGAGGCGAGGCCAGGCATGACCGAGCTCGACATGTATCAGATCGTCCAGCGGGCCGCACAGAAATCGCTGGGCCAGGCCGCCATCATTTATGGCGATTTCGTCTCGGGCCCGCGGATCGCGACCGATCGCGGCGGGCCTCCAACGTCGCGGGTCATCGAGCCGGGCGACCTGCTGGTGCTCGATTTCTCGGTCAATGTCGACGGCTACCGGGGCGACTTCACGAACACCTTCGCCGTCGGCGGTCCGCCAACCCAGCGCCAGCGCGAGCTTTTCGAGGCCTGTCGGGCCGCGCTCGCGGCGGCCGAGTCAGTCCTTCGCTCAGGCGCTCAGGCGAGACTGGTCGACCAGAAGGTCCGGGCCAGCTTCCACGAGCGCGGGCTCGATCCTTACTTCACGACCCACGCCGGCCATGGACTGGGGCTCGGCCATCCCGAGCCGCCATATTTCATCCCCGAAAGCGACGAGACCCTCATGGCCGGCGACGTCGTCGCCGTCGAGCCCGGCCTCTATATCCCCGGCACGGGCGGGATGCGTTACGAGCGAAATTACCTGATCACCGACAACGGATTCGAGCTGCTCTCGCACCACGCGATCACCATCGATCAAACCTGACCGCCTTATCGCATGTGAATATCAAGGCACAATCACATGGTAACGTGCGGAGCCATTGTGCTGAGGGGGGGCCAGAGCCGCCGCATGGGTCGACCCAAGGATGGGCTCGACTTTGGCGGCGAGACGCTGCTCGCGCGGGTCGTGGGGCGATTGGGCGCGAGGGCGGGGCCGATCGTGGTCGTCTCGGCCAATAATCAAGATCCGCCCATGCTTTCAGGCGTTGTGATCATGACTCGCGACGCGGTCGCGGGCCGGGGTCCGCTCGAGGGCCTGGCGGCGGGCCTGCGCGCGATGCCTGACGGCGTCGAGCTCGTTTACGCGACCGGCGTGGATGCGCCTTTTCTCGACGTCCGCTTGATCGAGCTCCTGGAGGCTCTGATCGGCGATCACGACCTGGCGATCCCTTGGGCGTTCGGGCATTATCATCCGCTGGCGGCGGTTTATCGCAAAGCGGTCGCGCTGCCCGCGGTGGAAAAGCTGCTTTCTCAAGGCAAGCTCAGGCTCGCCGACGTGACGCTCGCACTCAAGACCCGCGTGGTGATCGAGGCCGAACTTCGCGCGGTCGACCCTGAGCTCGCGAGTCTGCGAAACATCAATACGCCGGAAGACTATTCGCGGGCGTTTGAAGATTTGAAGAGTTGACGAGGCGTCCAGACGGATCGTTAGATCGATCTCGCGGCGTGGGCCGCCACGATGGATCGGGCGGTGCGCAGGCCGTCGACGGCTGCGCTCATGATTCCGCCGGCGTAGCCCGCCCCTTCGCCGCAGGGGTAGAGGCCGGCCAAACCCGTGCTCTGGCGAGTGACGGGGTCGCGGAGCACGCGAACGGGCGCGCTGCCGCGCGATTCAGGGCCGGTGATGGTGGCGTCGCGAAGGAACCGGCCGCCGAACCGGCGGTCGATCATGGGCAGGCCGCTTTCGAGTGCCTCGAGAATTTCGCGCGGAATCACGCGGGCGAGATCGGCGGTGCGTGCGCCTCGGCGATGGCTCGAGGGGATCGGACCCGAGCTCGAGCGACCCGCCAACAGGTCGCGCGCCCACTGGACCGGGGCCAGATACTCGCGGCCGCCGGCGAGATACGACCTGCGCTCGGACTGCTGTTGATAGTGAATGCCGGCCAAGGGGTGGGTATTTCCCGCGGCGGCGGGATCGATGGTGACGACCAGCCCGCTATTGGCGAACGGTGAATCGTGGCGGCTCTCGCTCATGCCGTTCGAGCAAAAGTAGCCGGGCTCGCTGATCGACGCCATCACATATCCACCCGCGCACATACAAAACGAAAAAAGGTCGCGGCCGCGGGCGCGGACCGACACGCTGTAATCGGCAGCGCCCAGGGCCTGGTGGCCGCGGTTCACGCCGTATCGGGCGTGATCGATCGCGGCCTGGGGCTGCTCGATCCGCACGCCGAACTGGAACGGCTTGGCCTCGAGCGGCACATGCCTGCGCAAGAGCATCCCATAAACGTCGCGGGCGCTGTGGCCGACGGCGAGGATCGCCAGATCGGCGAGGATGGGGCCGGACGAGGTCATGAGCCCGCGCAGGCGGCCGTCTCTCACGTCGAGATCCTCGACGCGACATGAGAACCGAACCTCGCCGCCCATCGATTCGATCTTGCGCCTGAGCGTTCGGACGATGAGGGGCAGGCGGTTGGAGCCGAGATGCGGCCGGTGTTCATAGCGGATCGAGGGCTTGCCGTGGCAGTCGGCCAGGATCTCGAGAACCTTGTCGACGTCGGGGCCCGCGCCCCGGTAGGTGAGCTTGCCGTCGCTGAACGCGCCCGCGCCCCCCTCGCCGAAGAGGTAGTTGCTTTCGGGGTCGACGGGTCCGCCTTCCTCGAATGCGCGGACGTCGGCGACGCGGTCCTTGACCGAGCGGCCGCGTTCGAGAATCAAGGGCGCGAATCCCGACTGGGCGAGGAAGTATCCCGCGAACAGCCCGGCCGGGCCCAGGCCGATCACGACCGGTCGATGTTCGAGGGAGGTGGCGCCGGGCTCGGGCCAGGAGAAGGGCGCGTCCTGGTACGGTGAGACGCGGGGGTCGGCGAGGTCGAGGATGCGTTTCTGGTCCGCGGGTTCGAGCTCGACGGCGAGGGCGTACTCGAAATGGATGTCGTCGTGGCGGCGCGCGTCGATGCTCTTGCGAAGGATGCGCCAGCCCAGGATCGCATCGGGCGCGACCTTGATGCGCGCGGCGGCCTTGGCCGCGAGGTCGTCCTCGGGCTCATCGAGATTCAGGCGCAGGTCGCTAATCTTGGTGGTCATCGCTCTAACGCGCCGTCGGGCCAAAGCAGATGAGCGTGATGTCGTCGACCTGGATGTGGCCGCTCGAGTATTCACGCAGATCTTGCAGGATCGCGCGACCGACGATCTCGGCCCCGCCCGGGGTCTCGGCGAGCTTGCGCGGCAGCCTGCGCTTGTCGCGCGAGTCGTAGAGTTCCTCGCGAAGATTGCGCGAGTCGGTGATCCCGTCCGAGAAGACGGCCACGACGTCGCCCGGCTCGAGTTTGACCGTCGTCTGCTGATAGTCGGACCCGGCGACGATGCCCAGGGGAAAGCCGGCGATCTCCTCGCCGATTTCCTCGACCGTCCCGTTCGCGCGGCGAACCAGAATCGGCAGATGGCCGGCCGAGGCGAAGGTGAACGTCCGCGCCTGGACGTCGAGTACGCCCAGGCTCATGGTGATGAAGCGCTCTTCGATTCCGGCCGAGAAGAGCACGTCGTTGAGGGCGTTGGCCGCCTGGGCCGGCGACGGCTCGGTGAGGATCCGGAATCGCGTGTCGCCGGAGAATTTAGCCATCATCAGGGCGGCCGAGACTCCCTTGCCAGAGACGTCGCCGACCGCGATTGCGAGCTTGCCGCTGGGCAAGGGGACGAAGTCGTAATAGTCGCCCCCGACCTCGTACGCCGGATCGTAGTGGGCAAAGAACTCAAACCCCGGCAGTTGGGGCGTCGACTGGGGGAGGAACCTTTTCTGCACTTGCTCGGCCAGTTTGAGGTCGCGGTTGATCCGCTCGCGTTCGAGCAGCGACTCGTGCATCTGGGCGTTTTGAATCGAGATCCCGGCGAAGCTCGCCACCGCGGCCAGGACGTCGAGGTCTTCTTGAACGAACTGCTTGCGGTCGCTGGTGTCGAGCTGCAAGATCCCCAGCGCCTCGCGATCGGGGGCGAGCAAGGGAACGCACATCACCGAACGGATCTTGAGGTCGGCGATCGAGGCCGAGGTGGGCAGGTTCTTGTCCTCGCCGGCGTCTTGCGAAAGGACGGCTTTTTTCTGGCCGAGCACGTGATTGACGATCGAGCGGCTGATGCTCATTGGGATCTCGTCGGCCGGCGCCGTCGTCGCGAACGTCGATCTGCGCGTGCCGCGATAGCGAAACGCCTTGCGGACGAGGCGTTTGGTTTCGGGGTCGACCAGGATCAGGAACAGCCGTTCGGCCTGGGGAAAAAGTTGCATCAGCGAGTCGAGGATCTTGGGGGCGACGGCGTCGATCTTGAGCTCGCTCGAGAGGTCGCGGGTGATCTCGAGGATCGCCTTGAGCTTGACCTCGGGCTTGACCACGCTGGCCATGGCGATCGAGCGCGAGGCGTCGAGCGTGTGCAGCCGGGGTTCGTCGACGTCGTCGTTCTCGGCGACGATCATTACGTCGGAAAAGGCGCGTTCGCCGGACGCGCCTGGCATCTTCAGGTAGAAGAGGAATTCGACGTCGCAAATGTTGATGCGATCGCCGGGCGCGAGGCGGTGGTCGACCCCGGGCAGGATCTTGGAGTTGTTGACCTTGGTCATGTTGCGGGAATTGAGGTCCGCGAGATAGTAATCCTCGCCCTTGCGGTAGATCTCGGCATGCCGCCGGCTGACTCCGTTGGGGTCGAGGACCACGTGGCAAAACTCGGGAGAGCGGCCGATCACCGAGCGTTCCTTGAGCTCGATGAGCTGGCCGGCCGTCTCGCCGTTGGCGCGCTTCAAGAAGGCCATGAGTTTTGTCCCCCGATTCCAAGGATTTCGACCGCCGCCGTCGCGGCCGGAGCGTCTGATGAAAGCCGGGCGCCGCGCGTGGGGTCGGGCACGACAAGCCGCGGCCGAGCGCCCCCGGCCGTCTTTCGGAGAACGGCCTGCGGCCGGACTTCGATCCGGTACAACCTGCGCAAGAGAATTCGCTGGCACTGGGCGAGCGGCTCGCGGGCGATGGCACGCGAGCCCTGCCCGAGAGCGCTGTTCAAGTCCATGCAAATCTCGAGTGCCAGCTCGAGCAAGCTGGGATCAAGGATCGCCGAAGCCTCGTCGCGAGTCACGTTCTTGAGACCCTCGACGACGCCCTCGACGTCGTCCTTCCGCGATTTGATCGCGATCTGGAGAATCTCGACGAGTTCTTGGTCGCGGCGCTGGGCGTTTTTCCAATGGGAGAGCTCGGCCTCGAGGGCCTCGAGCGCGGCCAGATCGTGGCGGCGATAGTACATGCGAACGAGCTGGGTGTAGGCCTTGGAGACAAGCTCGCGGGAGTGGCCGTGATAGCCCGGTACGGCGAACCAGGCGGCGGCCCAGTCCTCGCGGGGAGCGAGCAGTTGGGCATGGCGGTATTGTTGCTGGGGAGTGGGTTGTTTGGGGACTTGGCTCCAGCCGGGCTCGAGCCAGAGCCCCGGCATTGGAGAGTCCGGGGCGGCGAGCGTCGTCACGTCGGGGACGCGGGCGGAATACCCGGCTGCTCCGCCCAGGGCCAGCGCGGCCAGGGTGATGAGCACGGCGAGTCCGGGGTGGAACTGGGGGCCAGTCGCGAGCGAGGCTCGGGTGCCGCTCGTCGTCGCGAATTGCGCCTGCGAGCTGGTCGTCGATTCCAACGGCGGCTCGGTCTCGGGGGCCGCCGCGCTTCCGCGGCTCGCGCGAACGGGCTCGGCGGTCGCGACGGTCGGCGCTTGCTCGCGCAGCCGCGCCAGATCGACCAGCATCTCACCGGCGGACTGGTAGCGGTCGGCCGGCGACTTGGCCAGGAGTTTGAGCACGATCCGATCGAGCTCCGGCGGCAGGTCCGGGCGAAGCACAAGCATGCTGCGGGGCGCCTCGCGAATGTGCTTGAGCGCGATCGCCAGCGGTGAATCGCCCGGAAAGGGCGGCTCGCCTGTCAGCAAGTTGTAGAAGGTAACTCCCATCGAATACAGGTCGCTCCGATGGTCCACCGCGTGCCCCTGCGATTGCTCGGGGCTCATATATAAAGGCGTGCCCATCGCCACGCCAGGCTGTGTGAGCGCGCCCGCCGCTCGATCGCCGTCCCGGCACAACCCAAAGTCCGCGACCTTCACTCGCCCCTTCCGGGTGATCAAGATGTTCTCGGGTTTCACATCCCGATGGATCAAACCCAATTCCCCGGCCGCCCCGATCGCCTGCGCCGTCTGCCGCATCACGGAAAGCGCCAGGGGCAAGTCCAAGGGCCCTTTCTTGTTGAGATAGTCCTTGAGATTCGTCCCTTGTACATACTCCATCGCGATGAACTGGACGTCTCCGATCTTGTCCAGAGTATAGACGTGGACGATGTTGGGATGATTGAGCTTGGCGACCGCCGTTGCTTCGGTTCGGAGCCGCTCCAAATACGTCGGACTGTTTGCCTGGGCCGAGTGCAAGACCTTGAGCGCGACTGGCCGGTTCAAACTACGCTGATTGGCCAAATACACTTCGCCCATTCCCCCCCGTCCAAGCAGTTTCTCAACCTGGAAGTCGCCGAGGGTCGCGCCCGTGAGATCGCGCGCGACGACGGGGTGCTGAGCCGTGAGCCAGCCGGCGGAATCGTCGCGATGGGAGGGAGTCATGGTTGAAACGCCGCGAGGAGTCTGGGCAATCGGTTCGATATTGTATCCAGGTTTGTGTCACCATACTCTACGGAAAACTCCCTGCGTCGGCAAATGATCCACGCGATTGCCCCGTCAAACCGAATGGCGTGGAACCTCGTCAAGCAAGCCGGACGCGTGTTCGAGGCGGGTCCATCCCTTCTTCATTCATCAATTCCTTGCTCGAGGCGGCGAAGTCCATCTTGAGTAGTTGCCTTGATTTATCCTAGAATCAATCGGGCCTGCTCGAGGGGTTCGTCGACTTGATTTCTGAAGGTGCGCCGGGCCGACGCAGACCGTCGATCCTGGCGAGGGCGTCGAGGCTGGTCGGGCGGACGACTGATTGTTCAAGGCTTGGATCGGAGGGACTCATGATCAGGACCAGGTGGAGCGCGGTTCTCGCCGGGATGGCCTTGGTTGTGATCCTGACGGTTCTGGGTGGTCCAGGCCGGGCGCAGCAGCCCGACATTTTCGCGCAGATGGTCGGACGGGCAAGCTCGCTTCCCGAGATGCCCCCCGCGGGCGCCTGGGGCGAAGTCATCAATGCGACCGAACGCTGGGTGGTCGTGCAGAATCACGCGGGTCAGCAGTTTCCCATCGCGGTCGGGGATATCGGGCAGTTTCTCATTCGCTGGCCCTACAACCTGGACATGCTCGGGGCGGATACGTTGGTCGAGGCGTTTGGCATGGACCTGGGCTCAAACACGCTCGAGACCGCCCACGTGGACGTTTACGTGGGAGACGATCGCACGCTCGTTTCCCCCACCTACAGTCGCGTCTTGCCCGACAATGCGAATCTCCCCACCGTCAATCCGGCTTATACGTCGATCTATAATTCCATCATGAATACCTGGGGATACCCGGGCCAGCTCACCCTTTACGGCTGGGCGTATCCGGTGGCGCCCGACGGCTCGGGCCGGCTGCCGATGCGATTCCACCTGGTCGGCGCGCCGATCGATCGCAATCCGCTCCGGGTCGCACTGCCTGGGAACAATGGCGCTGGCATCGTCCCTGGCCGCAACGTCGAGTTCACGATGTCGCAGGTTTCGCGGGGGTCCATGCGCTTCGTGCGCAAGGGAGATTTCGCCTTCATGACCCCGATCGGCGTCAAGCCCTCGGGCATCGTGGTCCAGCAGCTCGTCCTCTACAAGAATAGCCCGATGAGCCGATTCAATCCCGCACGCTGATTCGAGCCTGAAGGGGCCGCTTTAGCGGGCGTGGGCTTGACCTGCCGAGGCGGCTTGCGGTGCGTCGTCTTTTTTCGTCTCGGCGTCGTCCTTCCTGTCGTCGACTTTCATGTCGCGATCGGGATTGGCCTGTTGCTCGTCGTAGTCTCGATACATGGGAAGATATCGATAATAGACCTCGAGAGTGAGTAGCGACAGCGAGGTCAAGAACAGCCTGCCGCCGGATGATGACCAGCGGTCGGGGACCGGGAGGTTGGGATCCCAACTGCCGCGTGCGCAGGAGTCGTCGTGGATCTGGGCGGCGATCAACCCTTCGCGAACGCGCTTATTCCAGCGCTCCCATTCCTTGTTCTTCATATTGTGCAGAAGCTGGGTGGCATAATACCAATAGTAGATGTTGCGTTCCTCGGACGTTTCGAGGTCGCGGGCGATGACCGAGGCGCCCTTGATGAGGGCTGGGAAGTCGCGCGGCCAGCCCAGGAGCTGGCGGGCGACCAG
>DAIDHE010000453.1 GCA_027459775.1 Planctomycetales bacterium
GTGCAAGCCGCCAATTCCGGGCACCCGGGCACGCCCATGTCGATGGCGCCCGTGGCCTACGACCTCTGGCAAAACGTGTTGCGTTACGACCCGGCCGATCCCGTCTGGTTCAATCGCGACCGGTTCGTGCTCTCGGCCGGGCATGCGTCGATGCTGCTTTATTCGATCATCCACCTGAGCGGCGTCCAGGCCGTCGGCCGCCACGACGAGCCCCTGGGCAAGCCGGCGATCCCGATCGAGGAAATCAAGCGCTTTCGCCAGTTAGGCAGCCTCACGCCAGGGCATCCGGAATACCACCTGACCACCGGCGTCGAGACGACGACCGGTCCGCTTGGACAAGGTTTCTCGAACAGCGTCGGAATGGCCGTCGCCGAGCGATTCCTGGCCGCGCGATACAATCGGCCCGGGTTCGAGGATCTCATCAACTTCAACGTCTACGCCCTGGGCGGCGACGGCTGCATGATGGAAGGGATCTCGTCCGAGGCCGCCTCGCTGGCCGCCCACTGGAAACTCTCCAACCTCTGCTGGATCTACGACAGCAACCACATCACGATCGAGGGCAACACCTCGCTGGCCTTCACCGAGGACGTGGGCGCGCGGTTCCTGGCCTATGGGTGGCACGTCGTCCACGTCAGCGACGCCAACGATCTGGGCCAGCTCGAGAGCGCATGGGCGAGCTTTCACGCGACCAGCGACCGGCCGACCCTGATCATCGTCCGGAGCCACATCGGCTTCGGAGCTCCCCACCGACAAGACACCAAGGAGGCGCACGGTGAACCGCTGGGCGTGGACGAGGTCAAGCTCGCCAAGCAATCTTACGGCTGGCCCGAGGACGCCAGATTCTGGGTTCCCGACGGCGTCTACGACCATTTCCAGGCCAACCTCGGCGCCCGCGGGAAGTCGCTCCGCGCCGCTTGGTTGGCTCGCTTCGCCGCATACAAGGCTGCCCACCCCGATGCCGCCCGCGACCTGGAAATGATCCAGGCGCGGCGGCTTCCCGAGGGCTGGGAAAAGAGCCTGCCCACCTTCCCGGCCGATCCCAAGGGGACGGCCACCCGCAATTCGTCGGGCAAGGTTCTGGCCGAGGTTGCCAAGTCCGTTCCCTGGCTGATCGGTGGCGCGGCCGACCTCGCGCCGTCGACCAAGACGTTCATGACCTTTGACGGGGCCGGCACGTTCCAGGCCGGCGAATACAGCGGCCGGAATTTCCACTTTGGCGTCCGCGAACACGCCATGGGGGGCATCCTCAACGGGATGGCGCTCACCCGCGTCAGGCCCTTCGGCGCGGGCTTCCTCATCTTCAGCTCGTACGGCCGCATGCCAATCCGCCTGGCGGCCCTGATGGAAATCCCGGTCACCTATGTGTTCACGCACGACTCGATCGGCGTCGGCGAGGACGGGCCCACCCACCAGCCAATCGAGCAGCTCGCGTCGCTGCGCTCGATGCCCGGGCTCACGGTCATCCGCCCGTGCGATTCCAACGAGGTCGCCGAGGCCTGGCGCTACGTCATGAATCACACCCACGGACCGTGCGTCCTGGCCCTTTCGCGGCAGGACTTGCCAACCTTGGATCGATCGAAATATGGCGGCGCGGCCGGCCTGCAACGCGGGGGCTATATCCTCGCCGACGCGCCCGACGGCAAGCCCCGGGCGATCCTGATCGGCACCGGCAGCGAGGTTCCCCTCTGCTTGAAGGCCCACGATCAGCTCGCGGCCGAAGGCATCGCAACTCGCGTGGTCAGCCTGCCCTGCTGGGAGCAATTCGAGCGCGAGCCGGCCGAGTACCGGGCGTCGGTCCTTCCTCCGACCGTGACCGCGCGGGTGTCGGTCGAGATGGCCTCGTCCTTTGGCTGGGAGCGCTACGTCGGGCTCACCGGCAACGCGATCGGCATGACCACGTTCGGCGCCTCCGCCCCCATCAAGGATCTGCTCAACCATTTCGGCTTCACCGTCGAGGCCGTCGTCGCCGCGGTCAAGGCCCAGCTCTAGACCAGGGCGCACCCCGAACCACGGACGAACGCGATCCCCGAGCCGCGGGCTTGCTGGGTTCCGGACTTGATCACTTGGGGGACGAGCCGCGAGTGCGAGGGGGAACGATCCTGACGAGGATCTCGGGCGACCCGCGCGCGACAATGGAGACCTCGGATTTTTTTCACGAATTTTTAACCCGTTCTGGGATTAGACGTTGCGGCGAATTATCGAGCTTCCCAGCGCGTTCGTGAGTTGGGGAAGCCAAACCCGCGTTAGATTCAATGATAAGGCGGTCGAGAAGAAGAATCCGAGCAACGGCGGCGCGGGCCAGTGCACGTCGATCCGAATTCCGCGCGGCCGAATCCAGGCGCCTTGGAGCCGCTTCCAGTGCTGGCGCGGAAGGTCGTTGACCGCCTGCCGCGCGCCGACCCGCTCGATCGAACCCTTCGGTCCTCCCTAGAGCTTCCCCAGGCGAACCTTCGATCCCCGGCGGCCTGGCTGTGCCCATGCCAGGCGGCTGTTCCCATGCCAGGCCTCTTTCAACCGCTCGCGCTCGAGGCGTATCATGATGACGTCGTCCACTCGCCATGTCGCGGCGTGCTACCGTCGGATCGGTCGACAGCATGGCACACGCAGCACCTTTTTCGCGCCAATGGACCGCAAAAACCCCGCCGCGGCGCGTCAAGACGGGGGATTTCTCGTCAAAAAGCTGTCAAAACTGCCACTCTTCGCCACGCTGTCAACTTCCGATCTGGGCCGAAAGTTCCCTCTCGCTCGCCTTCTTGGACCGAGACTCGTTCCCGAGTCACCGCGACGGCCAAATCGGGAATTCCGGGGCATCCCCTCCCACCCCACTTGGATTTGTTCTCCTGTCATGCTATTTTAGGCGACAGTGCGAGGCTTGTGAGGCTGGGTAGGACACGTAAAGCGAGACAATTGAGGGACTGGTCGAGTTCCGGCTCACGATGCCATGGCGTATGGTCATGCTGACGTCCCAGTGAACCGAGGGACCGGCGGTTCTTCTCATCGCCCTTGGCGGACGTTGGCACCGAACCGGCCGTCGTCCTCGCATCGGGCCCCAAGTCGACTTGCCCCATTCGGAATGTTCGAGCGGGCGCCGACTCCAAGACGAAGACTGTCTGAAACACAGCAACAAGGAGTATCGACTCATGCGGCTTCTTTCCGAATCGATCGGTCAAGGGCTCTCGAGGCGCGCCCGGAGAAACCTGGGGACTCGGACCCGGCAAAGGAATCGGCGTTTCGCGGTCGAATCGCTCGAGGATCGCACCCTTCTCAGCTACACGTTCACCTATGGTGGCGTGAACGGCCCGCAGGTCGTGGCGGAATCGGGGGGCAACGACTCGTTCACGGTGATCAACAATGGTGCGGGCCTGCTCGAATGGAGCACCGACGGCGGCGCCACCTATTCGACCCAGTGGGGTTCCCTTCCCACCGATACCCTGAATGCGAGTTCCGCCACCTCGCTGACGATCAATCTGGGCGCGGACAACTCGGCGATCGACATCGGCACGGCGCAATCGGCGACGTCCGCGGCGAGTGGCGTGCTGGCCGCTCTCTCCTTGAATGCATTCGCGGGGAATCTCTCCGACTCGCTCTCGATCAACGATGCGACGAGCCCGCTCGCCTCAGGCACCTACGGCTACAATGGACCGGCGCGGGCCATCTCCGGGCCCCTGGGCGACATCAACGTCACAGAGGGAACCGCCGCGTTTGGCGGCGGGACGTCGATCATCGGGAGCAACGCCGGCAACACCTTCGCCGTCGCCTCGACTTATGCGAACGCGGGGATCGGCGAGCCTCTGTCAATCACGGGTGGCCCGGGGAACGACACCGCCAATATCGATGCGACGGCCGTCGGCGCGACGGCGACCCTGTCACTCGGAAGCGGCACCGGGATCGTGAACGTCGGCAACGCTGGATCCTTGGCCGGGATCAACGCCGCCGTGATCGTGCCCAGCTCAGCCACGCTCAACATCGGCGACTCCGCCGATACGACGAGCTCCACGGCCACGCTCGACAATCTCTCGGGGAATGGGAGCGCTCCTTACGAGGTGACGGGGCTCTCGCCCGCTCCCATCGAATACGGCGCTGGCGTGACGGCGCTGAATATCACCGGTGGAACCAGCGGAGCGAACGGCGTCACCTACGCGATCAACAATACTCAGAGTCTCACGACCACGACGATCACCGGCGGGGCCAACAAGAATTCCTTCAATCTCAGCAACGCGGCCGAGTCCGGCGGTCTCGACAACTTGCTGGGGCCCGTCGTCGTCCACGGCGGCGCGAGCCATACCGACGTCGTGACGCTGAATGACTCGAGCGCCAACTTCAACGACGCCTATACCATCACGTCGACGACCGTGAGCAGGATCGTCTTCGGTGGTCTTACGTATGACAGCACGATCGGCACGCTGACCCTGCTCGCCGAAAACTTGCTCGGCACCAACGGCAACAACACGATCAACGTCAACGGCACCGCCAATACCGTCACGACCAATATCAACGGCCAGGGGGGCGTTGACACGATCAACGTCAACGGAACGGGCACTTTGGGCGTCCTGAACGTGACGGCCGGCGCGACCGCCGGGAGCACCGTGAACGTGGTCGCCGACAACGAGCCCGTCAACGTGAGCCTGAACTCGCCGGGCGCCGACACCGTGAACATCGGCTCGACGGGTGGGCCAGGCACGATGACGGGCATCCTGGGCGCGATCGGTATCATCGACGGCCCGGGCCACTACACCCTCGCCTTCCACGACGAGAATGACCCGGCCGCCCAGACCTGGATGCTCAACAACAGTGACATCCTCGACACGGCATCCGTGGCCATGACCGGCGGGATCGCCACCGTGAGCTACCGGCCGGCCGACCTGACGTCTCCCCTCTCGTTCAGCGGCGGCGGCGGCGGGAATACGTTCGACGTGAACAAGACGACGTCCCACGTGGCGACCGACCTCTCCACGGGCGTCGGCAACGACACGGTCAATGTGATCGCCACCGGCAACAACACACTCAACATCCATGGCCAAGCCGGTCTGGACGTGGTCGATCTCGGCTCGAGCCTGGTTGCGCCGCTGGGCATGCAGGGCCTGAACGGAACCATCAACGTCGACAACACCCTTGGTTCGACCGCCCTGACCCTGGACGATTCGCAGGACACGACCGGTCAGACGGCGAGCTTGACCGACAACGGCACGACCGGGACGATGACCGGCCTCTCGCCCGCCACGATCAACTACACCGACGCCTCGATCAGCGGTCTGACCGTGAACGGCGGGTCCGGCGGAAACACGTTCACGGTCAAAGGCACCCTCGTCAACGGCGCTTTTGTTCCC
>DAIDHE010000475.1 GCA_027459775.1 Planctomycetales bacterium
GGTGGTCAAACTCGCTTTGAGACATTTCTCGCGTCCTCATCAATTGCCCTCTATGAGTCTACGAGATCCCGCCTCGGCTGTCGAGGCGCTGAATGCATGACGCGGCGCGCGGGAGCGTGAATCAAGGCCCTGAAAGACGCCGATCGTTCAGGCCTGGCGGTCGCCAGCCGCCAACGCCCTGATGATCGCGTCGGGGTCGAGCACGCAGCCGCCCCAGACGCCGCCCGAGACGGCCTGGAGGGCCGCCCATAACCGGGTGTCGGCGGGCAGGTCGGGGTCGGGCGAGAGCATTGGGTTGGGAGAGCGCTCCTCGAGCAGCCGTAAGGCCGCATCGGGGTCGAGATCCCGCCCATCGGTGCCGACCAGGTCGATCGAGCCGGTGAGATTCACGCGGTCGACGACGATGCGGACGCGGTCGCCGTCCTGGAGCTTGCCCAGCGGGCCGCCGGTCAGGGCCTCGGGGCTCACGTGGCCGACGCATGCGCCCGTGGAGACGCCCGAGAACCGGGCGTCGGTGAGCACGGCCACCTGCTTGCCAAACGAGAGATGCTTGAGAGCGGCCGTGATCTGGTAAATCTCTTCCATCCCCGCCCCCGACGGTCCCCGGCCCATGAGGACCAGCACATCGCCGGCCTTGATCGGGCGCTCGCCCTGGCCCTTGATGGCGGCGATCGCGTCGCGCTCGCGGGTGAAGACCCGGGCCGGCCCCGTCTTGCGATAGACGCCGTCGGGATCGACGACACTGGGATCGATGGAGGTGCTCTTGATGACGGCCCCGCCAGGCGCGAGATTGCCGCGCGGAAACGTCACCGTGCTCGTGAGCCCGCGCTCGCGGGCCTTGGCCGGGGTCATGATCACCAGGTCGGGGTCGACGCCGTCTGAGTCCCACAGCCGGGCGCGCAGGCGTTTGCGGCGGTCGCACGTTTCCCACCACTCGAGCACGCGGCCGAGCGTGGTTCCGGTCGCGGTCAAGACGTCGAGATCGAGCAGGCCGAGCGCGCGTAGCTGGAGCATGACCTCGGGGACGCCGCCGGCCAGGAAGACGCGGACGGTGGGGTGGTAGTCGGGCCCGTTGGGCAAGACGCTGACCAGGCGTGGGGTCTCGACATTGACCTTGTGCCAGTCCTCGACCGTGGGCCGGGGCAGGCCCGCGCTGAACGCGATGGCGGGCAGATGGAGCAAGAGGTTCGTGGACCCGCCGAAGGCGGCGTGGACGGCCATGGCGTTCTGGACGGCGGAAGGCGTGAGGATATGAGAGATTGTTGTGCCATTCTGGGCGAGGGCGACGAGCGCCCGCGCGGAGCGTCGGGCCATGTCGCGCCAGATGGGCTGGCCCGAGGGGGCGAGGGCGGCGTGGGGGAGCGCAAGACCCAGAGCCTCGGCGACGACCTGGGCGGTCGCGGCGGTGCCCAGGAACTGGCAGCCGCCCCCGGGGCTGGCGCACGCGCGGCAGCCCAGCTCGGCCGCTTCCAAAAGCGAGAGTTCGCCGTGGGCGTAGCGCGCGCCCATGGACTGGATCTTGCCGGCGTCCTCGCCCGCCTCAGGCGGCAGGGTCACGCCCCCCGGCACGAGCACGCAGGGCAGATTCCGCGAGCTGGCGAGCGCCATCATCATCGCCGGCAGCCCCTTGTCGCAGGTCGCGACGCCCAGCACGCCCTTGCGCAAGGGGAGCGAACGGATCAGCCGGCGAAAGACGGCGGCCGCGTCGTTGCGATAGGGGAGGCTGTCCATCATCCCCAGCGTCCCCTGGGTGCGGCCGTCGCAGGGGTCCGAGACCATGGCGGCGAACGGGACCGACCCCAGGCGCTTGAGCTCGAGGGCGGCCTCCTCGACCAGCAGCCCGACCTCCCAGTGGCCCGTGTGATAACCGAGCGCGATGGGCGTGCCGTCGGCCGCCCGCAGGCCCCCCTGGGTGCTCAAGATCAGGTACGGGTCGCCGGCGGATTCGGCGGCGTTCCAGCCCATGCCCACGTTTTGCGAGAGGCCGAACAGGTCGCCCGAGGGCCACTGGCGGAGCATGAGGTCGGTGAGGGGCAGAGCGCCGTCGGGACCCGGGGCCGCCGTCTCGACCTGGAAGAGGCTCGGGTCGCCGGAATCGAGGATCGAGGCTGGGTCGATACGAGGGGCCGAGCTTGCGGGCATCACTTGGTTCCCTGGGCCGCGACCTTGGCGGTCGATGCGCCTGGCCGGGGGCCGGGCGGCAGATTCTCGAGAAAGTAATCGGTCATCAGCCGCCGCAGGTGGAGGGTGGTGTTGCGGCCCTCGCTGATCGCGTGCGAGCGGTTGGGATAGGCCATCATCGAAAACGGTTTGCCGTGGCGGATGAGATCGTTGATCAGGGCCTCGGTGCCTTGATAGTGGCAGTTGTCGTCGCCGGTGCCGTGGATCAGGAGCAGCTTGCCCTTGAGTTGATGGGCGAAGTTGATCGCCGAGCCCTGGGTGAAGCCCTCGGGATTCTCGGAGGGCAATCCCATGTAGCGCTCTTGATAGATCGTGTCGTAGAGGCGCTGATTGGCGACCGGGGCGATGGCGACGGCGACCTTGTAGAGGTCGGGGAATTTGAAAATGGCGTTCAGGCTCATCGAGCCGCCGCCGCTCCAGCCCCAGACTCCGACGCGGTCGGGGTCGAGAGAGGGCCGGGCCTTCTGGATCGCGCGCACCGCGGCGGCCTGGTCCTGGGGCGCGAGGATGCCGATCTTGCGATAGACCTGTTTGCGCCAGTCGCGCCCGCGGGGGGCGGGCGTGCCGCGGTTGTCGATGCTCACGACGACATATCCACGCTGGGCAAGCATCGCATGCCACAGATAGCCCGAGCCCCCCCAGCGATCGACGACCGTCTGGGCCGCCGGCTCGCCGTAGACGTGCACGAGCAGAGGGTATTTGCCCTTGGGATCGAGATCGGCCGGCCGCATGCACCAGGCGTCGAGCGCGACCCCGCCCCCGATATCGACCCGGAAGAACTCGGTCTTCCAGGGTTTGAGCCCGGCGAGCTTGGACTTGAGCGCCTGGTTGTCGACCAGCGTCCGCACCCGTTTGTGCGAGGGCAATTCGACCAGCTCGATCGTGGGGGGCTGGTCGAATCGCGACCAGCGGTGGATCGCGTGGCGGCCGTCGGGCGAGACGTCGTAATGGTGCGTGCCGGGCTGGTCGGCGGGGGTGACGCGGGCGGGGTTCGTCCCGTGAAAGTCGACGCGGTAAAGATACGCCTGGGTCGGGTTGTCGGGCGAGGCCGTGTAATAGACGAGGTCGCGTGGTTCGTCGACGTGCACGAGATCCATCGCGTCGACCCTGTCGGGGGTGATCGGGTTTCTCCGCCCGCCGTCCCCGGAGACGAGATAGAGCCTGCGCCAGCCGTCGCGCTCCGAGGGCCAGAAGAACTCAGCGCCCTTGTGGACCCAGTGAATCCTGTCGACGACGTCGACCCAGGCGGGGTCGCGCTCGGTCAAGATCACGCGGGGCGTACCGGCATCGGGGGCGGCCGCGACCAGTTGGAGGGTGTTTTGCGCCCGGTTGAGCACCTGCATGACGACCCCGGCGCTGTCGTAGTTCATGGAAGGGATGTAAAAATCGCGGAGATTCTCGGGCAAGCCGAGCCAGGTGGTCGCGCCCCCGAGGACCGGGACCACCCCGACGCGGCAGGCTGCGTTTTTCTCGCCGGCTTTTGGATATTTAATCATTTTGATATGGGGATAGAGCGAATCGGTCTCGTTGACGAGGGGGAATTCGCTCTCGCCCTGGGAGTCGAGCTGCCAGTAGGCGATTCTCGAGCCGTCGGGGCTGAAGCGGAAGCCATCCAGGAGGCCGAATTCTTCCTCGTAGACCCAGTCGAATCCGCCGTTGATGAGATCGGGCGAGGTTGAGTGGGTGAGCTGGGTGATCTTGTGCGAGTCGAGATCCTCGACGTAGAGGTCGTTGCCGCGGGCGTAGGCGACGCGCGCGGCCTTGGGGGCGAATTTGGCGTGCCGCAGCGAGGCCGGCGGGGCGTCGCCGCCGAGCTTGTGGAGCTCGCGGCTGGTGCGGTCCAGAACCCAGTAGTCGCCCCGCGAGTGGACCCGCCAGACGCGTTTGGAATTGGTGTAGACGAGCAGCCGGGACAGGTCGGGCGAGAAGGCGTAGTCGTCGATGTCGAGCGGGCCGTCCGCGCCCGAGGGGACGAGGAGCCCGGCCGGGACGAGGATCTCGGTCTTACCCGATGCGGGGTCGTGGCGGACCAAGTCGCGGCCGCCGGCCGTGTCGGTCGAGGGCTCGAGCGTCACATAGCCGGTCCCGCCCGCGAGCCACCGCGCGTCGAACCCTTCGGCGTGGAGGTCGCCCTGACCAAAGATCCGCTCGACGGTGAGGAGCTTGGGATCGGGGGGCTCGGCCCCCCGCGCCCAGGGTTGCGAAAGGGCCAGCAGCCCAGCCATCACATAAACACGCAGTTTCATGTTCTGACACCTTTATGATCGATCACCAGCACGGGTTCGCCGAGCACGTCCATCCGGGGCCGGATGCCTAGCCCCGGCTTGAACGAGGCGGCCATCCGGCCCCCGTTTCGCTGGGGCGCGCCCTCGGCCGTCGACACGGTCACATAGCTGTTAAAGTCGGTCGATGTGAACAGATATTCCGGCGGCGTCGAGTGGGCGAGGTGGGCGATGGCCGCGGTGGCGACGTCGCCGCCCCAGCTATCCTCGATGGTCATGGCCAGGCCCAGCGCACAGCAGAGGTCGCGGGCCTGGCGGGTCTTGGTGAGGCCGCCGAATTTGCTGATCTTGAGATTCACGACGTCCATGGCCCGGTCGGCGTGCCCGCGCAGGAGGGGGTCGAGCGAGTCGATGTTTTCGTCGAGCACGAAGGGGTGGTCGCAGTGGCGGCGGATGGTGAGGCATTCGTCGTAGGATCGGCAGGGCTGCTCGAGATAGACGTCGACGTCGCGCACGCCGCGCGCGACCCGGAGGGCCTCGTGCATGGTCCAGCCGGTGTTGGCGTCGGCGATGAGCCGGTCGCCGGGCTCGAGCACGGCGGCGACGGTTTTGATCCGCTCGATATCGACGTCGGGGTCGCCGCCGACCTTAAGCTGGAACCGGCGATACCCCTGGGCGCGGTATTCGCGCACCCGCGTGGCCATCGACTCGGGGGACTCTTGCGAGATCGCCCGGTAGAGCACGGAGTCGTCGCCGTACCGTCCGCCCAGAAGTGTCGAGACCGGCAGGTCGCTGGCCTTGCCCAGGATGTCCCAACACGCGATGTCGACGGCCGATTTGACATAGGGATGGCCCAGCAAAGCGGCGTCCATCCGGCGGTTGAGCTTGGCGAGCTGGGTGGGATCAGCGCCGATCAGGTGCGGGCCGAGCTCCGCCAGGCCCGCGCGCACCCCCGCGGCATAGGCGGGCAGATAAAACGGACCGAGCGGACAGACCTCGCCGTGGCCGGTGGTCCCCGCGTCGGTCTCGACGGCGACGATGGTGCTGTCGAAAACCGTGACCGATTTTCCCCCAGACCACTTGTAGCTCCCCTCGCGGAGGGGTAGAAAAACCTTGTACGCGGAAATACGGGTGATCTTCATCGGTCGCTCGCTCCTGGCGCGGAATGCCGCAATGCCTGAATCTTAGCGGCCCGAGCGGCGGCTCGCCAGCGGGATGAGACGGCCGAGACGAGCCCGAAAAGCACCCGCCCCACCCTGCGACCCGCGGTTCCGGCAGGAAGATTTCGAAGAAGTCAGGGAAGGGGGATTGACCTTGTGAGACAATTGTCTTAGTATAAGGGAAGCTTGATCAGTATGCCTCCGATCGAGCGGGCCTTTTAGACCGAGAAGATGCTAGACCGGGTTCTGGCGGCCGCCGCTGGAACCTCCATCCGAGATTATCCGCCGATGGCCAAACGACCGCCGACGATTCCCGATTCCGAGCTTGATGTACTCAAGGTGTTGTGGGAGCGCGGGCACGCGACAGTGCGCGAAGCTCTCGAGATGCTCCGGGCCGCGGGCCGGGACTGGTCGTACGCCACGGTGGCGACCTTGCTCGACCGGCTCGAGGGCAAGGGGCTGGTGTCGAGCGACCGCCGCGAACTGGCGTTCGTCTACCGGTCGACGATCACCGACCAGGAGGTCCGCCAGCGCCGCGTTTCGAGCCTGGTCGACAAGCTCTACGAGGGCGAGCCCAGCCTGCTGGTTCTGCACCTGCTCAAATCGCATCCGCTCAATGCGGGCCAGGCGAAGGAAGTCCGGGCGGTGCTGGATTCGATGCTCTCCGAAGCCCCGAAGAAACGCGAAAAGAACTCCTAATGCGGCGGAGCCGCAACCCGTCCGTCCGAATCCGCCGGGTCGCAGCCTTACAGGTTTCGATACCAAGAGGAAAGGGCATTCGGGGGTCATCGTGACGTGGCCATCCCAGGGCTGCGCCCTGGGCTATAACCTCTCAGTCCTTCGGACTGAAAAAGGGGCCCCGGCACGATCGATTCGTCTTCACCCCAACGGGGTGAGAGGCTCTAGCCCAGGGCGCAGCCCTGGGTTTACGTTGAACAAGATGCGTGCACGGCGGGGAGAAGTCGCCAGGGTGGAATCTCGCCAACCCCTGGCCGCCGCCGTCTGGTCAGAGGCCGCGGGGCAGGCGATAATGACACTCGTCCCGACCCGGTCGGGGTGGTGAACGGAGCTTGCCAGTTGCTCAGGCGGGATCCCGCATGGGGTCCAGGACGGTCCGCCCGTGGCCAAGGCGAAACGTTGGTATAATCCCGAGGCGAGCTCGACGCTCCACCTGGTCGGCCCGCCCGATCCCGACCTCTACGAAACGATGTCGAGCACGCGCTGGAAGCACCCGCGCGTGATGCCCGGCGTCCTCGAGTCGCTCGTCTATCCACTCGCCGACGGGCCGGGGCTTGGCTTGCTGGTCTTTCTGCCGCCGGTCCTGTGGATGCTCACGCTGCCGATCTTTGACCTGATCGCCGTGATGTCGCCGCTCGACAAGGGCGACTGGAGGCTCGGGCTTCTGGTTATTCCGGTGATGACCCCGATGATGTTCAGCCTGGCGATGACGCTGGGCTACGCCCTGCTGTACCTGGGCCATGTGCTGGTTTCGAGCTCGTTCGGCGACAACGACCATCCGCGATGGCCCGAGTGGCACCCCAGCGATATCGCCGAGGGGGTCGGGCGCTGGTTCTGGGCGGGGCTGTTCGGGCTGGCGATCGGTGGCGCCCCGGTGGCGCTCTATCTGGTCAGGCGCAGGCCGCCGTTCGAGCTCATGGACTGGCTGGTGCTCGCCGAGCTGGGCGTCATCGGCGGGGGTTACGCCGTGACCGCGCTTGCGGCCGCGCTGCTCCACGAAAACATCATCGCCGCCAATCCCATCACCGTCATCGCGGCGATCGCGCGGATCGGCTGGGGCTTCCTGAAGCCCAGCATCGCCGCCGGCGTCGCCGCCGCGACCTTCGGGATGGGCATCTGGGTGCTCCTTTACGACATGCCCAGCATGCGAATGGAAGCGCTCGGGCTCTGGATCTTCTGGGTGGTCGTGTTGTACCAGGCGATGGTCGTCATGCGAATGATGGGGCTCACCTACCACGCCCATGCGCTCGAGCTCCACTGGTTTCGCCGCCGGCCCCGCTGGGTTGGCTCGAATCGGCCAGGTCGGCTCTATCTCAACTCATGACGTCAGCCCAGGCGTTCACGACGCGAGCTTGATCAAGATCACGATCGCGACCGTGTAAAAGATGACGAGGCCGGTGGCGTCGACCATGGTGCTGATCAAGGGTGCCGAGACGACGGCCGGGTCGATGCCGTACTGCCGCGCCAGGAACGGCACAAGCGCGCCCACGATGTTGGCCCACATGCAGATGAAGAGCGTCGCCAGCCCGATTACCGCGGCGAACGCCCAGCTGCCGTGGATCGCCCAGATGTAGACAAACCCGATCGCGCCCAGCAGCAGCCCGAGCAAGAACCCCGTCATCCATTCGCGGAGGAGCACGCGCAGGCCGTCGGTCCGGCTGATCTCGCCGAGCGCCATCGCGCGGATGATGGTGCCGACCGTCTGGCTGCCGGCGTTGCCGCCGGTCCCGATCATGAGCGGGATGAAATCCATGAGGTCGGGAAGCTTGAGCTGCACTCCGCGAAAATAATGCGAGACGTGCTTGGTCAAGAACCCCGCCAGGAACAGGAACAAGAGCCAGCCGATCCGCCGCTTGACGGCCTGCACGATTCGACCCTGCCAGTACGTTTCCTGGACCGACTCCGCGCCGCTGGTCACGCCGCCGAAGGCGAGCATGTCGGCGGTCTGCTCCTGGCGCAGGATGTCCATGGCGTCGTCGTGGGTGATGATCCCGACAAGCATGTCGCTGGCGTCGACGACCGGGATCGCGATCAGGTCGTATTTGTCGATCTGCCGGGCCGCGGACTCCTGGTCTTCGTCAGCGCGGGCGCGGATCACGTCGCGCTGCATGATCTCCTCGACGGTCGCCGACCTGCGAGACAGGATCAACCGCTTGAGCGAGACGAATCCGATCAGCTTGCGGTCGTGGTCGACGACGTAGCAGTAATAGATCGTCTCGCGATCGGGGGCCTCGCGGCGGATGCGTTCGAGGGCTTCGCGCACGGTGATCTGTGCGGGCAGGGTGACGTAGTCGGTGGTCATGACCGAGGCGGCCGTGCCGGGCTCGTAGCTGGCGAGGCGGCGGATGTCGTCGCGTTCGGCCTGGGCCAGGTAGGGCAGGACGGGGTCGATGGCGTCCTCGCCGAGTCGATTGACGAGGTCAGCGCGTTCGTCGTGCGACATCAGATGGAGCAGTTCGGCGGCCTCTTTCGGGGGCATGGACTCGACCAGTCGCGACTGACGGTCGGTGTCGAGGTACGAGAGCACGTCGGCGCGGCCGCGGGCGGGGAGCAGGCGGAAGAGGGCGTCGCCGTCGTCGGTGTCGAGATCCTCGATCAATTCGGCGACGCGGCCGGGGTGATACTCGGCGATGAAGTAGCGGAGGCCGGCGACCTCGCCGTCGCGGATGAGCTCGCGAACGTCCGGTACGATCAGCGGATGTCGCATGACGGCTCTCCCCTGATCCCCGGGCGATCCAGTCCTGGGCCCGA
>DAIDHE010000001.1 GCA_027459775.1 Planctomycetales bacterium
GCGAGATTGCCATTCTCGCCCTGAAAGGTGACGACCTTGCCGCCGTGCGAATCGGGCAGGGGCTTGCCATGCATCTCGATCAGCTTGGGCTTGTAGTCCCAGGTGTCGAGATGACTCACCGCCCCGACGCAGAAAATGTGCACGACCCGCTGGGCCCGGGCCGGAAAATGCGGCGGACGGGGCGCGAGCGGATCGGCGGCCGAGCCGGCGGCGCGGGCTTGCGAACGAAGGTCGTTCTCCAGCACCCACTGCAGCGCGATCGCCCCCACGCCGCTCGCGAGCGAGCCCAGGAACCGCCGTCGATCGAGCCAGTCGAGTCCAGTGCGTGAAATCATGATCAGAACCCTTTCCGTCGCGCGCGGCTCAGGGGAGGGTGAGGAACTCGCTCGAATTGTACAAGACCCGCCCCAGCGCGGCGGGCGAGTCGTGCTCGACGAGCGCCACCGCGCCGGCAAGCTCGCGTTCGGTCGGGGCGCGGCCGAGAGTGGTCATGAACATCCAGCGGACCTGGGCGCTCGGGTCGGCGCCAGCCTGCCTGAGCGCCCGCTCGGCCAGAGCGGTCGCCCGCTCCAACACGAACTCGCTGTTCCAGAGTGCGAGCGCCTGGGGCGCCGTCGTCGAGACCGTGCGGCGCGGGGTGGTCTGGGCGGCGTCGGGGCAATCGAAGACGCCGAACGTGTCGTCGAGCCGGCCCCGCGGCCGGAGCTGGTATACCATCCGCCGGAACGTCGCCGGCCCCTGCCGCGGCAGCGCGTTGTAGACGGCCACGTAGTTCGTATTCGGGGCCCAGACGGTATAGCTGGGCCCGCCGATCGCCGGGTTAAGATCGCCGCTGGTGAACAGAATCGCGTCGCGGATCGCCTCGGCCTCGAGCCGCCGCGGCGGATACCGCCAGCGCAAGGCCGCCAGCGCGTCGCGCGCCTGGCCGCGAGGGTTTGCCATTGTGCTTTGTTGATATGTGCTGGAAAGCATGATCAGGCGATGGAGCGGCTTGATCCGGCCGCCATTGCGCTCGAGCTCGCGCGCCAGCCAATCGAGCAGCTCGGGATGAGTCGGGGGCGCGCCCAGCGACCCGAAATCGTTGGGCGTGGCGACCAGGCCCAGGCCGAAATGGTACTGCCAGACGCGGTTCGCCAGCACGCGAAGCGGCAGCGGATTGGCGGGGTCGGCGAGCCACGCCGCCAACGCCCGCCGCCGCTCGACGTCCGGGGCGGCCTGATCGAGCACGAACCGCGGCGACAGCGACGAAAGCGACGCCGGCGTGACCAGTCCCTGGGGCTGGGAAGGGTCGCCACGCGCCAACAGATGCGTCGGCTCGGGTGTGTCGAAGATCCCGGCATAGACGCTCTCGTCGGTCGCCAACCGCTTCGCTCGATCGCGCAGCCAGGCCCGCCGCTCGATGTGCGCCCGCGTTTCCTGAGAGCAGCCCTTCGACGTCGCCGCCTTCCCAGCACCGTAAGCGACCCGGTCCGCACTCGAGGCCACCACCCGCCACCGACCCGGCGCCACGGCGACCTCGAGCCGGTACGACACCGCCAGCCGGTCGCGATACACGCCCGTCCGGTCGCGCGACCAGATCACCCGGTCGACCCGAGCCGGCGCGGCCAGCTCGATCTGCGCCCACCCCTTGCCCTTCTCGTTCGAGATCCAGCTCCGCTCGTTCGACTCCCGGCCGTCGTTCAGATGGACGACTTTGTGGCGGGAATTGCCGGGATACTCGGACGACGCCGATGCCTTCGCGCCCTGGGCCGCGCTCGCCAGATTCACCCCCGGCCGGCCCGGCCCACGAACCTCGAGCTCGTCGATGCAGGGCTCGTTTCCATCATTAGTGCTCATAATTTCAAGACGAACATATCGAGCCAGGATCGGCTCGAACCGATCGACATCGTGGAGCGGGTCGACGGCCGCGCGGCTGGCATGCCGCGCGTCGGATTGGGCGAGCGGCTCGAGCGTGTCCAGGGCGTCCTCGAGCCGGCCCAGCTCCTCATTCACCCGGCTCCGCTCGGCCGTCCGCTCCGCTTCGGGGACGAGCGCGATCGCGCGATCGCCGTGCTTGACCCCGGCAAACACGGCCTGGAGCGCGTAATAATCGCGCTGGGGGATCGGGTCGAATTTGTGGTCGTGACAGCGGGCGCACTGCACCGTGAGGCCCAGGAACGTCGAGCTGGTCGCCGCGATCACGTCGTCAAGGTCGTCGTTGCGCTGCTGAAGCATCCCTTCGCGGGTCGCGTTGCCAACCCCGTCGTGGGTGCCGGCGACCAGGAACCCCGTGGCGGCTTTCGCGAGCCCGTCGCCAGCCGCGACGTCACCCGCGAGCTGGTCGCGAACGAAGTCGGCATAGGGGAGATCCTGGTTGAAGGCTCGAATCACATAATCTCGATATGGCCACGCGTTATAGCGTGGCATGTTCGTCTCATAGCCGTGGCTTTCGCCGAATCGCACGACGTCCAGCCAGTGCCTACCCCAGCGCTCCCCGTAATGGGGCGACGCCAGCAGCCGGTCGATCAGCCGCTCGTAGGCGTCGGCGCGGGTGTCGTTCAGGAACGCCTCGATTTCTTGGGGAGTGGGCGGCAGCCCGGTGAGATCAAGCGTGGCCCGTCGAATCAAGACATGGCGATCGGCCAATGGTACCGGCTCGATCCCCTGGCTTTCGAGCTTGGCGAGGATGAACTGGTCAATGGCGTTCCGCGGCCACGCGGCGTTCTTGACCGGCGGCGGAGTGGGCCGCGCGATGGGCCGAAGCGACCACAGCGCGCTGGCGTCGGCCGAGCCCGGTTTGAGGGGTTCGCGATCGTAGTCCGCGCCGGCGGCGATCCAGGCGCGGATGGCGTCGATACGGTCCTTGGCGAGGGGGTTTTTGGGGGGCATCTCGCCGGCCTCGAGCTTGGCCAGGAGCTCGCTTTCGGCCGGCTTGCCGGGCACGATCGCCGCCTCGCCGCTCGACCCGCCAGCGAGCGCCGACCCTCGGGTCGAAAGATCCAGCCCGCCTTTCTTGAGCTTGCTGGAATGGCAGGTCAGACATCGTGAGACCAGGATCGGCGCGATCTCGCGGCGAAACACGCCCGCGCGTGCGGCTTCGGCGTCGGTCGCCGAGTCGCCGGCGAAGGCCAGCCATGGCATGAAAACGCCCAGCCCGGCCACGAACCCCATGCATCGTCGCCCTGGCAACATGACGTCCCCTCGCGTCCGGTGAAAGCAAGCCTCGTATTGTTTAACATAGGAAAAACATCGCGCGGAGTCAATCTTGCGGGGCGGTTCATGGCAGCGCTCATGGCCTGGCCTGTCGCCATGGCGTTCGGGGTGCGGGGCTGGCGATCGAGGTTGGCACGCCGCGTCGTTTTTGGCCGGATCGGGCGCGCGTTCCGTGCCAATGGGGTCGGCGGGCGTGATTGCAGGGAGAATCGAGCGTTCCGCTTCCGCGTGTCGTCCCTGGACGTGGCATCGAGTGGCAGCTTTTTGGGGCTGTGTTTTCGCGGGTTTTCCCTGGCGGGCCGCCGCGCGCGTGAGGCGACCCGCGTCCACGTCGTGGGGAGTGCCATGGTTTCCCGATTGGTCGAACGTACCGCGGCCGTCGACCAAGCTGTTATGCGCGGGCAATGTCATGACGAGGAGCCTCGAAACAGGAGGCGGTGACGATCAGCGTCGTTCTTGGGGATCGATCGATGTGTGCGAGCGCAGTGCGGTCGTGCGGGGGTGATCTCCGAACTTTTTACCCCTACATGCAGGTTAGCGCGCGTTCTGGTTCGTGATAATGCAACGGCGATCGAAGGCCGGATCAGTCGGCGTATGTCGTGATGGATGAAGGAGATAAAAAATCGCGAAATTCTTTTTCCGCTTCCATTGTGGCGCGTCCGCGGCATCAAAACCGCCTCACTCCCTTGCTGTCTTGACCGGGCTTTCGCTCGAGGGATCCAGGGACGCCGACGGACCGGGGACGCCGACGGACCGGATGCTGACGGACAGGCACGTAAGTCTTTGAGACGGGCGGGAGGGGCCATTCGCGAGCCAATTCGGGTCTTGAGCCCGAGATTCCCCGCGCGCATAGGCGAGTGATCGTGTCTGGGGCCGTTTTCGCCGGAAATCGGGGCGTTCCAAGCCGTGACGCCTCGCCGAAGCGCCTTTGCCTTATCCCCTGATCGATCAGTCCGATCCCAAGAGGGATCACGGTGGCATGGGGGCTCGGGGGCTCAAACGGATGCCTGTCTAAGCAACTACCAGGCGGCATCAGATTAGCCTTGACGGAACAGTGAGGCAAGCCGCCTTCGGACACCGGAGCCATGCATTCACAAATATCTACATAGCATTATTACTTGAACTATAGTGCGGCGTCGGTCTCGCGCTTCCGCGCTCTCGAGCATGAGCCCGCTCAATCCGCGCGCTGAGGCTGGGATTGCCGCCCGCCGTCATCACTTCCGACGGCTATTGACTTTCAATTGTACATCGAGCCATGGGCTCTAAACCTCCTTGGGCTCGCTCGCTTGCGGGAGCGATCCGAGCCCGCGCCGAGACTTCGCAGAACTCACCGGACTTGAGCGTTTCCGTAGGCCCGGAGTTGATCGAGGAAAGAGGGATCGTGTTGATCTCTCACGACACGCCAGTCGCGATCGACACGTCGGCCAGCGGCACGAAAGCTCCCTTTTGAGCAGTGGAGGGACATGGCGTAGTAATGCGCGAGGAGCTGGTCGGCGGTGAGCTCTACCTCGCGCGCGGCTCGGAAGAACTCATCGAGAGGCCCGCGCCCTCCCATGGCAGCGCCGCCGCGCGAAGGAGGGTGGTAGCGACCGCGGATCATGACGTTTCGGACGCACTGGCCTAGCTCGCGAAAGTTGCCCGGCCAGGCATAATCCGGCCCTAACTCGCTGCCGATCCAGTCGACAACCTGACCAGTCAGGCGCTCGACCTCCTTGGCGGCGTCGGCGGCCCGGATCGACGCGTGCATTCCAGCCCGGCTACGGATCAGCGTGTCCCGCGCGATGAACCGAACGAGCTCCGGCAAGTCGTCGGGCTGGTCGGCCAGTTGCTCGGCAAGTGATGGGGTTGTCACCTGGTCGGCGCAGATCCGATAGTACAGATCATGGCGGAATTTGCCCGCCTCCATCTCGGCCGCAAGGTCGCGGTTGGTTGCGGCGATAACTTTGCCGGCGAAGCAAAGCGTCTTCGTGCTCCCGACCCGCTCAAAACGGTGCAGATCCAGTACACGCAGCAATTTAACCTGAATGGAACCGTCCAGCTCGCCAATCTCGTCCAGGAAGATCGCGCCGAACTGCCCGCACTTCTCAAGCCAGCCCTTTCGATCGGAGACGGCTCCCGCGAAAGACCCCTTCACGTGACCGAACAGTTCGGACTCGATCAAACCCGGTGCGAGCGCCGCCAGATTGACGGGCGCGAAAAGCTCGGAGCCTTCCTTGAATGCACCCGCCCCTGCGTCAAATGGGATGAAGCCCGACATGCCGATGGCGCGGGCGACAAGCTCCTTGCCGCTGCCGGAGGGGCCAACGACCAGCGTCGGCACGTCCGCCATCCCCGCGTGGAGGACGCACAGATACCGCCGCATGTCGCAACTGAAGATCGACTCCCAGACCGCGGCCCGCAGACGGGCAGCCGGCATCGATCCGCCGATGATCTTGTCAAAGATGTGCGTGAAGGCTCGCTCGACCTGGAATAACCCTGCGAAGATCAACTCTGGACGGTAGTCGGACGGGAGCGTTCGGCCCAGCGGGCGAAAGAGCTGGTTGAACTGGCACTTGAACTCGTCCCAGAACGTCACCTTCAAGGTTCCTTCATCGCCGTGCGTGAGAGCCTTCACAAGCGGCTCGAACTGACTCGCGGAGCGCAAGTAGAGCAGGAACAGGGCGAGATCCTCGTACAGGCGCAACTCGCTCGGCGTCGCAGGGTGATCCTCCTCCATCCGCGAACGCATCGTGGCGACCAGGGACTCGGAACGATCTCGCAAGGCCTGGAGTGCCGGGAAGGACTCCTCGTTCGCGCCCGGCCGCGCGCGGAGGACAGGTCCGATCCCGTGGTAACCCGCCCCCAGCGCACTTCGCTCGAGCGCAATCCGCTCCTCCAGAAAAGGGTTGGTGAACGGGATCGCCGCCAACGCCTCGGCGGCCTTCTGGTCGTGCGGGCGGAGCATGGACATGATCTCGGCCTCTGGCAGACACATCGAACTGCGCGACGTATTATGAATCCTGGTATACAAAAAATGTTGCGCACAGTCCAGGCCCCATTGCCCTCGGTTTCAGGAGATCTGTCCTAATCATTTGCCCCTTTGGGTCTTACGTGCACCATGTCCTCGCGGCGTGGAAGTTGCTGTGGAGAAAGCTGCCGAGAGTCAATGTCCCGCAGAGGTTGAAGAGTCGAGTGTTGCGAGGAGGACGCCATGACCGTGATCGATGTTGATGCCGAGACGACGTATGGGCCAGTCCGCGGTGTCCGGGACGGTGGAGTCTGTAGCTTCAAAGGAGTGCCCTTCGCCCGCCCGCCGGTCGGCCCGCTCAGGTTCCGGCCCCCGGAGCGGCCGATTACCTGGACCAAGCGGTGGGACGCGACCCTGCCGAGACCGGCCGCCCGGCAGAACCGCGACCCGCTCGACCGCATCTATGGCGAACGCCTCGCGCCTGGCGATGAGGATTGTCTCTATCTCAACGTTTGGACTCCCGCGGTCGACGGCGGGCGGCGTCCCGTCCTCGTGTGGATCCATGGGGGCGCGTTCGTCATCGGCTCCGGCCGCTGGCCCTGGTGCGACGGGCGGGCACTGGTCGGGCGGGGCGACGTCGTCCTGGTCACGCTCAACTACCGGCTCGGCGCCCTCGGCTTCCTCGATCTGGCCGAGATCGGCGGCGGGTCGTACGCCGACACCGGGAATCACGGCCTGCTTGACCAGATCGCGGCGCTCCGCTGGGTCCGCGACAACATCGAGCGGTTCGGAGGCGACCCGGGCAACGTCACGGTCTTCGGCGAGTCGGCGGGGGGGATCAGCATCTCCTGCTTGTTAGCGATGCCCGCGGCCCGAGGACTGTTCCGCCGCGCGATCGTTATGAGCGGGGGCCCGAACCTCGTCCGTTTCCGCCACGACTCGCTGGAAGTGGCCGAGGCGTTCCTCCGTATGGCCGACGTTCGCGACGTCAACGGTCTCCGGACGCTCCCGGTCAAGGGACTGTTGAAGGCCCAAAAACGCTTCCTGCACTGCAACGAGTTCGGAGGCGATCTGGTGTTCGGCCCAGTCGTCGATGGCGGAGCTCTGCCCGAACCGCCGCTGCACGCGATCCACCGCGGCTGCGCCCGGGACGTGGTGTTGATGACCGGGACGACCTTCGACGAAGCTCGGCTCTGGAGCCTCTACGTGCCGATCCTGCGGTGGACGCGTCCTCACGCCCTGCGCGGGGTTCTGAGCCACGCCGTCGGCGACCGCTGGCCGGAGGTGATCGCCGCCTACAGGCGCTCCCGCCCGGGCGAGAAAGCTGGCAATCTCACCATGGCGATCAACGGCGACCTGCTCTTCCGGATGCCGGCGGTCCGGCTGGCCGAGGCGCAGTCCGCACACCGACCGGACGACACCCGGATGTACATGTTCGCCTGGCGGACACCCGAATTCGGGGGGCGACTCGGCTCACCGCACGCGGTCGATGTGCCGTTCGTTTTCGGGAACCTCCATGCCAAGGGGGTCGAACGATACACGGGACAAGGGGCCGAGAGGAAGGGGTTGTCGGACCTTGTTCAGGACTCATGGATCGCTTTCGCGAGGTCCGGCGATCCGAACCACCCCGGTCTTCCTCCCTGGCCAGCGTACGGCCCCGATGCCCGCTCCACGATCATCTTCGACGCGACCACGTCGGTCCGGAATGACCCGCACTATGCGGAGCGCGCGGTTTGGGACGGGATCCCCTTCGACGGCGTCTGCCCCTCGGTCCGCCATTGCGTGCCGACCACGCCTGAGATCCTTCTCTCTTTCCTGAAGCACGCGCGCGGAAACAGGATAGACAGGCATCGGACTTATGACTCCTCGGCTGATACTTGGTAGCTGGCAGGGAAACCCCAGATAGCCACTTTTCGCGGCCGAGATCGCCACCATGCATGGCAAGACATTATCACATGCTCACTGCTCAATTTTGACGTAGCCTGGGTAGTCTGAGTGGGGAGCGTTCGGGCTCAACCTATCCGCCGTGCGCCCGCTTGTCTAGGATATGGTCGAGATGGACGGCGAATTCCGGGGCGTCGAGCGGGTGGTTGCCGCGGAGGTCGTCGCGGGGGGTGACGACCTGATACCAGGGGCGGAGCTTGGGCATGAGGCGTTGCTCCCCAGCGTAACAATTACATTCTAATGACTAGGTCTCAATATCTAAGTGTATGTCGAGCCGTTCTCGATCGACCCAGGGCTGCGCCCTGGGCTATCGTCTCTCACCCCGTTGGGGTGAGGAAAGACGACCCCCAGGATGCGGCTTGGGCCTTGGCCTCGGAGGGCTTTGTTTTCAGTCCAAAGGACTGTGAGGCTAGAGCCCAGGGCGCAGCCCTGGGTATACCGGGCCGCGACGACGCTGGTGTTTCTTCGGAGTGCACCCTGTAGGGGTTGCGAGATCGGCGTGACTGGGTTCGAGGCTCGCGGCGTGAGGGAAACGCATGGGTCATTCTCTCGGCGCAACCGAAGCACCGACGCCTCGGACATCACCGCCTCGGGTACGACGATTTCGGGTACGCCCACACGCGGCAATTCGAGCCGCCCGACCTTCGCGAGCGAAATCAAGGACGAGGCGTCGACGACTCGGTGGACTGGCGTTGCCACGTTTCGAGCTCCTCCTTCAACTCCTTGACGTCGACCTGGCTCGCGGGAACCTTGGTATGGAACAGGGCGTACGGGAACTCCGCTCGGCTTAACCCCGCGATCTCGGCCGCCTTCCCTTGTGAGATCAACGTCTGATGATACCACTGGATCGCCGCGGCGATCTTCATCTCACGGGCGAACTCGCTGGGCCAGCACCTCAACGCCGAAAACGCCCCGTCCGGAACCTCGAACGTGATCGTCCGCATGAAACACCCCCGATTCGCGATGATGTCACCGTCAACCTCGGCCCTTGGAAGGGCCCGCCAACCTTACGACTCGCATGAGCGGCCCGCTCCCGTTGCGTCCGTTCCGACTCGGCTTTGAGCTCCTCGGTGGTGGTCTGAATGGCGTCGACGTTGGCCCGGCCGAGAGCGTCAAGGAAACCGGCACGGCTCAACCCGGCGATCTCCGCTCCCTTGCCCCGAGAGATCTAGACTTGATCGTACCAAAAGATCGCCGCCGCCAGCCGGAGCTCGCGCGCGAATTCCTCGTCCGAGTCCGCGAACGGGAAGACGACGCCGTCGGAGAATTCGATCGTAATGGTTTTCATGGATACAACTCTTCTTGTGTTTCAGGCGTTCCGCCCGCGTCTTCAGGGGCAGGCGGGACGCACGCACGCGAAAATCAAGGACGCGGCCCTGACGAGTCGTCGGATTGGCAACGCCACGATGCGAGCTCCCGTGCGATGTCCGGGGGCGTCACCTGGCGTGCGGGAACCTTGGCCGTTCGCCACGGAAGGCCGAGTTCGAACGATCCGCTTGCTCAATCATGAAACTTCTGTCCCTCAGCGAGCATCGCCAGGATTGTTTTGAGGCGTTTTTGCCGCGTTTCAGGCTTCCGCGCGGTTTGCAATCTCCAGACGATCGCATAGACATTGGCTCGGTTTAGCGTTTCGAAGAACGCTTTGGCTTTTGAGTTCTTGCCCAGCTCTGTCAGAAAATCCTCGGGAACCACCATTTTTTGGGCCGAGTCGTAAGCGGCTTTCCAGCGGCCGTCCTTTCGAGCCGCCTCGACCTCTTGAAGCCCGGCTTCGTGCATTTTCCCAGCCTGTATGAGCCGTTCGGCATGCCCTCTATTTCTTTTGGACCAAACACTTTTGGGACGTCGCGGCGTAAACTTGCGCAGCCACGACACCTGGTCGTACTTCTTGAGCTGGCCGTCGATCCAGCCGAAGCAAAGTGCCGCGTCGAGAGCTTCATCATAAGAGACCGACGGGATATCCGAGTTCTTCTTGAAGAACCGCACCCACAAGCCGTTGGACTTCGTATGGTTCTCGGCAAACCATTTTTCCAGCTCTTTCGCGGAGGAAAATGCAAGGACTTCCCCGACCTTTCCCTTGTCCATGGCGTATTCCCATCGAGTCCTCATCGGCAAAGTGTCGCAAGTTTGAGGACTGTGTTCCAGTTTCGGCCAGTGCCCCGCAAACCGAGTTCTTGTTCTGGTTCGATCAAGGCGTTTGTCAGCCTCGATCGGCCGATGCCCACCGGATCGCGGTGGCATGGGAGCTCGGGGTGTCAAACCGATGCCTGGCCAGGGGCTTCGGCTCTTTGTCTTCTCTGGCTTCGGCTCTTTGTCTTCTCTTACCTTTCACGCGCTCGAGCATGAGCCCGCTCAACCTGCGCGCCGAGGCTGGGATGGTCCGCCCGCCGTCATCGCTTCCGACGGCGATTGACTTTCCATGATACATCTGCTCTAACGCGGCGGAGCCGCAACCAAAGAGGACCGCGGAGCGCACCGCGAACCTACTGCGATTCACGAACACTCATTTGTTTTCTTGTCGCGTTCACCCGGCGTGAGTGGCTCGTTTGAGCAGTCCGCTGGTTCATGCCAGCGGTGACTACGGGTGCTGGCCTTCGGCCTGACCAGAACAGAAAACCATTGGGAAATCAGGGTTTCTCTCAGTGATCGTCCCGTGAATAGTCTTCCGTCTCGGCACACGCGAGCGACTGAAAACAAGGGCTCTGGCAGCATCGACAGTCTACTCAAATGCCGCCACCGAGTCCAGAAAACACTCAGACAGAAAACACTCAGACAAGAAAACACTCAGACAGGCAGTGTGGTCTTGACAGGTCGGCCGGGATGGGGTAATCTGCGGCCTCCAACCCAGGAGATACTCCGATGACGATGGCACGCGCGCACTTGGTCGATCCCTCGGTCACTCGCTGGTATCACTGCATCACCCGCTGCGTTCGGCGGGCGCTCCTGCTGGGCGAAGGACCGAAAAACCGCAAGCTATGGATCGAGAATCGGATCGAGGAACTTGCCCAAATCTTCTCGATTTCCGTGGGCGGATTCTCGGTGCTCGACAACCATCTCCACCTGCTGCTGCGGCTCGATGCCGAGCCGGCCGCGCAATGGTCGGACGAAGACGTCGCACGACGCTGGGGCAAACTGTTCCCGCCTCGCGACAACTCGCGGCAGCCGATCGCGATCTCCGCGGGCTGGCTCGAACAACGCCTGAAGGACGCCGGCTGGATCGCCAAGACCCGCGATCGCCTGCAAAGCCTGAGCTGGTTCATGAAATGCCTGAAGGAACCGCTGTCGCGCATGGCCAACCGCGAGGACCAAA
>DAIDHE010000006.1 GCA_027459775.1 Planctomycetales bacterium
TGGCCGTGATGGTGATCGACTCGGTCCCGGTCGCGGTCGGGGTCCAGGTGAGCAAGCCCGTGGGACTGATGCTGATATTCAAATTAGCCGGCGAGGCGGAATCGGTGTAACTGATGATCGAGCCGTCGGGGTCGCCGGCCAAAACCTGGTAGGCGTAGGGCGTGTGCACGCCGGCCAGGGTGGGGGGCGTGGAGCTGATCGCGGGCGGCGAGTCCGCGGCCAGGACGTCGATCGTGAACGACTGGCTGGCCGAGCCCCCCTGGTTGTCGTGGACCTGGACGGTCACGGGCTCTTCGCCCACCTGGGTCGAGATCGGGGTCCAGACGAGGGCGTTCGTGGTCGGGTCGAGGACCATGCCCGCCGGGCCCGTGTTCAGCGTCCAGCCCAGCGGGTTTCCGGTGGGGCTGGTCGCCGTGAGGTTGTAGCGGTAAAGGTCGCCGACGACCGCGTACAGGGAGGGATTGGACGTGATCGTCGGGGGCTGGTCCGATTCCTGGGTGGTGACGGTCAGCGGGAACGTCTGGGTGGCCGTGTCGTTGTATTCGTCGGTCGCCTTCACGGTGATGGTGGTCGTACCGACGGCCGAGGGCGTCCATGAGATCACGCCGGTGGTGGGGTTGATCGTCATTCCCGTGGGGTAGGCGGTGAGGCTGTAGGTCAGAGTGTAGTCGGCGGTGTCGACGGCGACGGCGTTATAGACATAGGTGAGCCCGAGCAGCACCGATTCGTCGGGCGTCGAGGTGAAGGTGATGTTCCCCGCGCCGGGGGGCGGGACGATCGCGAGGTTGAAGGTCTGGGTTCCGACGCCGTTCTTGATGTCGGTGGCGTCGATGGTGACGGCCGCGCTGGTGCCGGTGGGGTCGGGCCAGGTGAGCACGCCGGTGCTGGAGTTGATGCCCATGCCGCTGGGGAAGCCGGGGGCCAGGCTGTAGCTGATCCCATAGCCGTCGGGCGAGACGGCGTGGACGTTGTAGGTATAGGCGATGCCGGCGTAGGCCGGCGTGGGGGGCGTGGTGGTGATCACGGGGGGCGAATCGGCCGGCGCGACCGCGATCGAGTAAAACTGGGTTGCGATGATGCCGTTGGAATCCTTGGCCTGGATGTCGACGTTCTGGAACCCGATCTGGCCGGGTTGCGGCGTCCAGTCGAGCACGCCGGTGACGGGGTCGATGACCATGCCGGCGGGTGCCAGGCCCAGGCTGTAGGCGATCTGGTCGTGGTCGGCGTCGGGGGCGTAGGCCGTGTAGGTGTAGGGCTGGCCGACCTGGGCGGTGGTGTCGCCGGTGGGGCTCGACTGGAAGACGGGCCCGGGGTCCGGGGGCGGGGAGGGGTTTTGCTGGTTGCCAAAGTCGAGCCCCGCGACGACCTGGTCGCTGGTCACCGTGACGACGTACGTCCCCGTGGTGGGGGCGAACTGGGTCCAGCCGGTCTGCTGGACCTCGGCGACGGTGTAGGTGCCGGCGGCGACGCCGGTGAAGGCGTAGTTCCCCTGGGCGTCGGTCGTGGTGCTGGCGACCACCTGGCCGCTGGTGTTTTCGAGGTTGATCGGCCAGTTGGGCAGGCCGACCTGGATCGGGGGATTCTGCACGGGAAGGATCGGCCCCACGCCCATTGAGGTGAAGGTCGCGCCCTCCCACTGGACCGGCTGGTTCGACCCGGTCGCCAGGGCGATCGGCATGGGCTTAAGCGTCGAGCCCTGCCAGCTCAGGCTATACAGGCCCGACGAGCCCGTGGTCACCGGCTCCTGAACGACCATGATGTCGCCCGCCAGGCCCGCGAAGTCCGCCGCGCTGGCGCCGAGCATGAGATTCTGGCCGATGTCCTCGCCGTAGAAGTTCATCCCGGCCGGAATGATCATGAGGTTTTCGATGTTGCCGAAGCCGAGATGATAGCTCGCGACTTGACCGGCGGTGTTGATGGCGAAGAGGCGGTCGTCGGTCCCGGACCCGTCGCCGACGGCGGCGAGGATCGTGCCCGCGAGCGACCCGTACACGTTGGGCTCGTTGGGGACCGTGGTGAGACCTTCCACGTTCGCGCCGAGCTGGGCGAGCAGCGTGACGGTCTTGGACGGCGTGATCTCGTAGACGTCGCCGTTGCTGGCCGCCGCGATGAGATTGCCGCCCCAGACGCCGGTATTGTCGATCCAGAGATTGCCCCAGATTGGCTGGTTGTCGGGCAGCGTGACCCAGTCGTTGACGACTGTGTTGCCGCCGTTGGTGATCTGGGCGATCTGACCGGGACTGCCGTTGGCCGCGTAGATGTCGCCGACCTTGAACGGGGTGTTGACGCCTGGCTCGGCCGTGGCCATCTGGATCTCATAACTGAAATCGACGCCGCTCACGAACGGGAACGAGCCGAAGGCGCCGTTGCTCAGCAGCTGCTCAAAGCTGATCGGCGATCCATACGGCCAATTGAGCGAGACCACCAGCGAGTTGGTCGGCGGGTAATAGACGACCGCGCTGGGCTGGTTGATCGTGCCCGACACCGGGACCAGGCTGATTGGCGGCGAGGCGGCGCCGCCGCCCGTCGGTACGATCGGGCCGGGCGCCGTGGGGACGTCCGTGAACTTTTGCCCCTCGATCGTGTTGGTGTCGGCGACGGTCACGGTATAGCTCTGGTTGGCGAACGCGCCCCCCGAGTCGACCGCGTGCACGGCGACGGGGTTGGCGCCGTCGTTCGCGGAGGTCGGGGTCCAGAGGATCTGGCCGCTGGCGGGGTTGATGCTCATGCCGGCGGGCGCGGTCGTCAGCGAGAAGGTGATCGGCAGGCCGAGCGCGCTCTCGGCCCGCACGGCGTAGCTGTAGACGTTATCGGCCGTGGCGAAGGTGACGGGGCTGCTGGTGATGTCGACGGCGTCGCTGGGCGAGACGGTGGCGACGGCGATGACGTAGGACTGGGTGGCGGCGTTGCCGGCGGGGTCCTTGACCTCGAGGGTGACGGCGTCGTTGCCGAGCTGGGCGGGGGTCGGCGTCCACTGGAACAGTCCCGTGCTGGGTCCGATGGACAGGCCCGAGGGTCCCGAGACGACCGAGTAGGTGAGCAGTCCGCCGTCGGGATCGAGCGCGGTCGCCTGATAGGAATAGAGCAGGCTCACGTTGCCGCCCAGCACGGGAGTGGATGTGAAATGCGGGGGCGTGTCGATCGCCGCCGCCAGGACGTCGAGCGTGAACGACTGCCGGGCCAGCCCGCCGCGTCCGTCGTTCGCCTGAAGGATGATCGGGTGCGAGCCGACGTCGCCCGAGGCCGGGCTCCAGCTCACCTGGCCGGTCGCCGGATTGACGCTCATCCCGGTCGGGCCCTCGAGGAGCGCGTAGCTGACGGCGTCGGCGTCGGCGTCGGTCGCCGCGGCGGTGTAGGCGTAGGCCGCGCCGGCGTCGACCTGGACGATCGGGGTGCTGGTAAAGACCGGCGCGAGCTGCCAGCCAAAGTCATAGCCCGTGCCGTTCACCCCTTGGCCCAGCGCGATCGCGGTGAAGGCGTCGGTCCCGACTGTTCCCCCCGCGCTGCCCACGGTATTCGGGGCGGCGAGATAGCCCGCGGGGTCGATCTCCGTCACGCTGTACGCGCCGGGGTACAACTGCTGGAAATCATAGGAGCCGTTGGCCGCCGTGACGGCGGTCGCGGCCACGGCCGCGCCGAGGTCGTTGGTTCCCGTGAGCTCGACCTTCACGCCCGAGATGCCCGGCTTGCCCGCGCCCACCGCGCCCGAGTTGTTGGCGTCGAGGTAGACGTAGCCCGCCAGCGACGACGTCGGCTGGCTGCCCGCGACGTTGCCAAAATTGAAGCTGTCGGTGCCGACCATCCCCTGGAATTGATTGGCCGTGTTCCCCGGCGAGGTGTACTGGGCGTCGAAATAGATCGCCATGGCGCTCTTGCCGGCGGAGTCGGTGAGGTATGCGTTGGCGTCGGCCAGGGCGGCGGCGGTCACGCCGGGCGTCGTCGCCTGGAAGTTTCCGCTGCTCAGGTTGGGGGTGGCGTCGATCTCGAGCTCCCAGATGGCCACTTGTAGGCCCGCCGCCTGGTCGTTGGTGAGCGTATTGCCCACCCCGCCATACTGGTCGATCAGCCACGCGATCTGCCCGCCATGCAGCGGAAGCCCCGTCAGAGCGGGCTGCGCGGTGATGTTGAACGTGTCGCCCCAGCTCACGTTTTCGAGCAACGCCACGCAGTCGCCCTCGAGGGTCGCCAGGGTGCTCCCCCCCTGGCTGAGCTTGAGGTTCAAGAGCCCGGCGTAGGCCGAAAGCGCATTTCCATAGGCGGTCACCGTGCTGTATTCGCCAGCCCCGGCCGAGCTCAGATTGAGCGTCAGCCCGGTCATGGTCGGGAGCGTGACCTGGACGCGATTCGACCCCAGCACGGTCGAGGGATCGAAGCCCGAGGTCGACTGCACTCCCTCGGCCGAGTAACCCGCGGGGGGCGTCTCGACCAGGTCGTAGATCCCCGGCATGAGCTGGCCGCCGGCGACGTTGGCGGCGTCAAAGAGGTATGAGCCGCTCGTGTCGGTGGTCGTGGTTGCGAGCAGGGTCGTGCCGTCGGACTTGTACAATTGCACCGTCGCTCCGGGAATCGGCGCGTCGGCGGGGTCGTATTGATTGTTGCCGTTCAGGTCGTTGTAGACGGTCCCTTGCAGAAAGTTGGCGCTGGGGTTGTTCTGGTGGATGTCCACCGTGGCGTACGACAGAGCGTCGGAGGTCTTGAACATCGCCGCGAATGTGTGGATTCCGGCGTCGGTCGCGGTGAAGGTATAGTCGGCCGGCAGTGCGGCCAGGGGGTCGCTGCTGGTGAAGGCGACGGTCCCGCGATAGCCGGTGGCGACGTTGCCGTAGGGGTCGAAGGCGGTGACGAGGAAGTCCTGGGACGACCACGCACCGACCGGCGAAGGGTAACCGCTCAAGACGAGCGCGCTGGCCGTCGCCGGCTGGATCTGGATGCTCGAGTCGGAGGCGGCCAGGCATGAGGCTGTGTCGATGACGGTGATCGCTTGGGGGCCGGCGGTTTTGAGGGTCGCGGTGAAGGTGTGGGTGCCGCCGTCGGCGGCCGTGAAGGTGTAGGCGAGCGGCAGAGCGGCCTGGGGGTCCGAGCTCGAGAAGTCGACGGTGCCGCGATACCCGGTGACGAGCGCCCCCTGGGCGTTGACCTCGGAGACCGTGAACGTCTCGGCCGCTCCGGCCGTCGCCGGCGACGCGAACCCCGAGACCTGGAGCTCGTAACCCAGCGACGTGGCCACGTTGATCGCGTTCACGCTCGCCACGGTCATCTGGCTGGCTTGGTCGACGACCGCGATCGATTGGAGGCCGGAAGTCATGAGCGAGACGCTGAAGGTGTGCGTTCCCGCGTCGGTCGCGGTGAACGTGTAGTCGGCGGGGAGGGTCGCCAGGGGATCGGAGCTGATGAAATGGACCGTCCCGCGGTAACCGGCCGCGACCTGGCCCTGGGCGTTGTGCACGGTCACGGTGACGCTGAAAGGCGTGCAGGCGACGGCCTGGGTGGGGTAGCCGCTGAGCGCCTCCGAGACGGCGTCGACCTGGATCGACCCCTCCGTGCCCGTGATGCTCGAGGTCACGGTGTCGGTCGCCGTCAGGCTCTGGGCGCCGACCGTATTGAGCGTGCCGCCAAAGTCGTGCACGCCGGAGTCGGCGGCGGTGAACGTGTCGTTCGCCGGCAACGCGGCGGCGCTGTCGCTGCTGGTGAACTTCACCGTGCCGGTGTACGAGGTGACGATGTTGCCGTAGGGATCGAGGGCCGAGACGGTGAAACCTTGCGGCGTGCCGGCGGGAACGGGGCTGGGAAACCGCGTGACCCCGAGATGGTTCACCGCCGCGGCGTTCACCACCAGCGAGTCGATCGCCTGGAGCGGCGGTGAGGTGGGGTTCGAATCTTTCTGATTTGTTCCGCCCGAACCGTTGTCGAATACCTGGAGGAACTGGCCGATGCCGGCCGTCTTGAAGGTCACGCTGAAGGTGTGCACGCCGGCGTCGGCGGCGGTGAAGGTGTATTTGCCCGGTAGCGCCGCCTGGTGGTCGCTGCTATAGAACTGGACCGTGCCGGTGTAATTCTGGTCGACGCCCGCCGTGCCGGCCTGGAGCGCCGTCACCGTGATGTTGTACGTCGTCCCGGCCGTCGCGGCCGCCGGCAGCCCGGTCAACTGAAGCGAGGCGGCCGCCCCCGACTGGTCCGCGTCCACGCCGATCCCCCACTGGTCGCTCGACAAGTTCGAGTTGGCGGTGTCGGTGACCGTCAGGCTCTGGGTTCCTACCGTGTTAAGCGTGTACGCGAATGTGTGAATGCCCGCGTCGGTCGCGGTAAAGGTGTAATTGGCCGGCAGCGCGGCCAGGGGGTCGCTGCTCGAGAACGCGACGGTGCCACGATAGCCGGCGGCGATGTTGCCGTAGGGGTCGTGGGCGGTGACGAGTAGGGTCTGGGCCGAATCGGCGTACGATGACGAGGGGTAACCCGTGATGATGAGCGAGCTGGCCGCCGCCGGCGTCACGGACATACTCCCAGACAGGCCCTCGACGCCGAGCGACGCCGTGTCGGCGACCTGGACGACCTGACCCAGGCCCGCGGCGTCGAACGTCACGCTGAATGTGTGCGATCCGTCGTCGGCCGAAGTGAACGTGTAGTTGGCGGGCAGCGAGGCGTGGGTGTTATTGGTGCTGAAATGCACCGTTCCGACGTACCCGCCCACCGTGGCGCCGCCGCGGGAAACCGCCGTGACCGTGATGTTGAAGGGCGACCCGGCGGTGGTTGTGGTCGGGGCCCCCGTGACCTGGAGCGCGACCGCCGGCGACGGAAGAGCGAGCGAGACGCCGATGCCGGACTCGGTCCCGCTCAGCTTGTCGAGCCGGTCCGTCGCCGTGATCGATTGGGTGCCCGTGGTCAGGAGCACGATCGTGAACGTGTGGGCGCCGTTGTCCGAGGGGGTGAACGTGTAGCTCGCCGGCAGGTCGGCGATCGGATCGGTGCTCGCGAACGTGATCGTGCCGCGATAGCCCGGCACGGTGCTCCCGTTCGGGCCGAGCGCGGTCACCGTGAGCGGGTAGGGCACGCCCTCGGTCACGTTCGTGGGGAACCCCGTCACGCGCAGCGCGTCGGCCGTGGGCGCGGGGGATTGGGTCCACGGGCTGACCACAATGCCCGTCTCGGATCCCGTGATGCCCGTGACCGTGTCGGTCGCCGTCAGCGATTGCGCGCTCAGGGTATAGTTGCTCGAGGGGTCGAGAGTCACGATCACGGTGCCCGGATTGTGCGCGAGCGGGTTCCAGTCGACGAGCGGGTTGACGGTGATCGTGGCGCTCGACGATCCCGCGGGAATCGTGACGTTGCCGGGCAGTGATTGATAGTCGGTCCCGGGCGCGGCCCAGCCGCCGACCGCGTAATTCACCGTCAGGGCCAGGGTGGTGTCGCCGGTTCGGGTGACGGTGAAGACGCCGCTCGCGACGCCGGGGGTGGCGTTCGGCTGGGTGGCCGCGATCGTGACCAGCGGCGGCGGGACGGCGACCGTGGCCGTTCCCGTGACCGTCGCGACGGACCCTCCCTGGTCGTGGATCGTCACCGTGGTGGTGTAGGGCCCGCGCCCCGCGTAGGTCTCGGTTCCGGTGACGTCAAAGCCCCCGCCGGAATGAGCGACGATCGTCCCCTGCGAGAAATCGCCGTTCCCCCAGTCGATCGTGGCCCAGTAGTCGGCGATCGCGCCGGCGGGGTCGGGATCGGTGAAATGGGCGACCGTGCCGTTCAACGCCTGGCCTTCCGTGACGCTCAGCGGGCTGGCCGTCGCCGCGAGGGCCGCGTCGGCGACCGTCATGACGTCGCTCGCGGACGCCCGAGCGCCAAACTGGTCCGTCAGCCCGACGGATACGGTGAACGAGCCCTCCTCGGCGTACGTGTGCGTGCCGATCACGTCATACTGGCCGGCGATCACGGGATCGGCGATCACCGATCCGATTGACGTCGTGCCATCGCCCCACGAGATCGGGGCCGAGACGATGCTGGCGACCGAGCCGGGTTTCGTATCGGTGAAGCTGGCGACCGTGCCGCTGAACGCCGCCCCCTCGGTCGCGGTCGGCGCGGCATTCGCGGCCACGATCGGGTTCGCGGTCACCGTCGCGGTCGAGTTCGTGCTCGCGGTCGAGCCGCCCACGTCCTTGATCGAGACCCCGACCGTGTCGCTCCCGGCCGCCGTGTACGGGTCCGCGCCGTACACGTCGAACTTTCCGCCTCCGGCGGGGTCGGCCGCGATCGTGGCGCTCGACACGACGCCATTGCCCCAGTTGATCGTACCGGTGAAGCTGCTCGCCGCGGCGGCGGTGTACGCATCGGTGAAGGTCGCGACCTCGAGCGTGTTGGTCTGGTTCGTATAGGCGGGGATGGACACGGGGTTGGCCGTGAGCGTCTGGTCGCTGATTTGAGCCGTGTCCACGGCGGAAAAGATCGCCAGGTCGTTCTGCGCCGTCGCGTCGCCCAGGATGTCCACCGTGATCGGATACGAGCCCGCCGCGGCGTAGGTGTGGGTGCCCTCGACATACCAGCCGAATTTCGATCGAAAGCCGATCGTTCCCGCGGATTCGATCCCGTCGCCCCATTGCACGGTCGCCGTATAGTCGGTCGAGCTCCCCAGTTGAAAGGTCCAGCCTAATACCTGAGCGTTTGAAAGAGCCGTTCCCTCGGAAGTCGCCTGACCGAGGATGGGATACCCTCCGATATTCGACTGCGTCCCGACGTAAATGTACGCCGTCGCCGCGGGGCTCGTCAGAATTCCGTCCGTGGCGTCGAAAGTGAAGGTGTCCAGGCCCGTGAAGCCCGCGTTGGGCGTGTAGACGAACGAACCGTCCCGACCGAACGCCAGGGTTCCGTGCCCCGGCTGGGTCACGAGCTGCGCGGTCAGTGGGTCGCCCTGGGCGTCGGTCGTGAGCGCCAGGACGCCGTAGGCCGGAATGGACGCCGAGGCGAAGACCGTCGCCGACGGGTCCGTGAAATACACATTGCCCACGGTCGGGGCGGTTTCGGCCACGGTCAGGCTGACGGTGGCCGTGTTGCTGGTGAGCAGCCCGTCGCTGACCTTGTAGGTGAAACTGTCGCTGCCGTAATAGTGAAGGCTTGGGGTGTACGTGAAGGTTCCGTTGGCGTAGAGCGCGAGCGTCCCGTGCGAGACGTTCGTGACCACCGACGCGGTGAGCGCGTCGCCCTCGGCGTCGGTCGCCGAGATCGAGGCGCTCAGCGTGCGGTCGTGTCCGATCGTGAGCGACTCGTTGTTGGCGACCGGCGCGTTCTCCTGGACCGTGATCGAGACGGTCGCCGTGTTGCTGTAATAGGTGCCGTCATAGTCCTTGTACGTGAAGCTGTCGCCGCCGTAATAGCCAGGCGCCGGCATGTAGATGAAAGTACCATTGCCGTTCAAGGTCAGGGTTCCGTGCTGCACGCCCGTCACGAGCAGCGCGGTCAGCGCAAAGCCGTTGGGGTCGGTGTCGTTGGCGAGCACGCCGCTGGCGGTGGTGGTCGCGATCAAGGCGCGATCGTGGTACACGGTGTACGAATCGTTGTTCGCCACCGGAGGGCCGCCCGTGTCAGGAGTGGCTCGGATGGGAGTGGTCGGCGGGGACGAGGTTAAACTGGGGGGGGGGGGCAGCATAGGCAACCTGGGTGGTCGGAATCGACGAGCCCCACGATCCGACCGGGGTGGGCTTGAAGCCCGAATCGTGGGCCAGCGTGGGGTGGTGGAGCGCCCAGCGGTTGAACTTGGCGGTGAGCCGCTCGCCGATGGCGTCGAACTGGTGGTCGCCCTGATTCTCGAGCCGGTCGACCAGTTTGAGCCGCCCCCACGGGCCCAGGTCGGCGTTGCCAGTCAAGGCGACGGCGGCCTCCTTGAGCAAGAGCGGGCCCGAATGCAAAAGCTGGCGCGGCTCGAGGGGCTCGACCGCGGCGATGACGCGAAGGTAGCGCTTGCGAACGAGGCGACTCATGGAGCGAACCTTGGGTGTTTGCGGAGCGGGAGAGCCGACAAACGACGCACGGAACGGGTTCAGAGAAGCAATCGCGAGAAGGAGAACCGAGTTTGAATCCCTGACGCGGACCGATCGCGGATGCATGATCAAAAGCAAGTGTGTGGGCAAGTTACCGAGTGAATCGACGGCCGTCAAGAGGTCGGTTTTTTTTCCTGGCGCGATTGAGTCGTCGTGGTCGACGTCGAGGCAAGCCGGCGATGGACGTCGCCTCGGTCGCCGAAGACGTATACTCTTTCAATAGCATTAGCACATCATTATTCGATGTCGGTTTCAGAGCCTGTTCCGCGATGGCGGCGACGAGGACGGCGTGGCGTGGTCACGATCAGGATGGGTCTCGCGTGCTTCCGTGAGGAGTGGCGAGTCGAGGTCGCTCCGCCACCGTGTCGTTTTCAGACACCCCGCATCCAGCGACACCCGCCGTCGCCGACTGTCTCGCCCACGAAAGCCGGCAAATTCCGGCCAGGTCGTCCGGCGTCGGTACGCGACAATGGAGCGGCGGAAAGTTTTTTTGGAAATTTTAAGTCGTTGATCGGTCGTGACTTCCATCGAGGGGGATCGACGAAGCGTGTCGGCTCCAATAAAGGGAAGCCAATCGCGAAGACCACACTGCCTGTCTGAGTTTGTCCCTCCCGAGGAGTGTACAACCTTCGGACTGGCTTTCCCAAACTGCATCTCCTCATCCTCAGCCGTTCAGCCAAGTTAAGCCTAGTCGAGAGTCGCTCAGCCGGTTCCTCGTTGGTTCGCGAATCACGAACTTTTCGGCTTGACCGTTCGTATTCTGCGAACTACGATACGCTGGGATGCCGATTACGGGGAGGAGCGGATGCGGGTCATCTCGAAGGCTCGCCTGAAGGAGTTCTGGGAGATGCCGGGCCAAGAGGACGCCGAAGGGCCGCTCCGGGCGTGGTATACGCACGTCAACAGCAGGACCGTCTCGTGGCAAACTTGGGGAGACGTGAAGGCTACATTCGCGAGTGCGAGCATCGTCGGCGACTGCATCGTGTTCAATGTCGGCGGCAACAAGTACCGACTGATTTGCCGCATCCGCTACGCGGCCCAGAAGGTCTTCGTCCTGAAGGTGATGACTCACGGCGAATACGACGAGGACAAGTGGAAGGGCGAATGCGGCTGCTTTGAGCCTCCTCCGCCACCGAAGAAGACAGCACCTGCCAAGCGGCCCAAGAGAGAGAGGCGACCATGACTGTGAAGACGAAGTTCCGCCTGAAGGGGGCCGGTCGGGATGCCTACTTGAAACTCGTGACGGCGTTTCCGCTCGCTTCGATCAAGTCCGACGAGCAGCTTGAAGAGGCGCAGAAAGTCATGGACCAGCTTCTCGCCCGAGGCGAACCCAACGGCGGAGAGGAGATGTACCTTGACGCGCTCAGCGACCTCGTTGCCGCCTACGAGGACGAACACTATGCCATCGAGCCCGCCTCGGACGCGGACATGCTTCGCCATTTGATGGAAGCCAAGGGAGTCACGCAGGCGCAACTGAGCAGGGACACGGCGGTCCCGAAGTCCACGATCTCCGAGATCCTTGCTGGGAAGAAACACTTGAGCCGACAGCTGATTCATAAGTTCGCGGACTATTTCCGAGTGGACGCGAGCGTGCTTGCGGCCAGCTTTTGACATCGGATGCCTACAGGCCGCCCCGGTCCCCGGTGCTCACCGGCCTCCAAGTGGCCCGCGTTCTTACGGATGGACAGGATGGACAGACACGCCCGCGCTTTGGTACAATTTTGATATACGGATTGGCCGCGTCAGCCCAACGCGGCACCCACGGCTTCAAGCGATAATTCATCCCCAAGTGACGATTTCTCAGAAACTTGCAACGCGACCTCGGCATCACGCCAACGCCACCGAAACCAAGACGCGCCGGACTCAAAACCCGGTTCGTCCGCCAGCCACCTGATCGCCTACCCGAGCCTGTTGCGATTCCTCGCGCCCGCAGTTACAGTGCACGACTTTGTCAAGAGCACACTGCCTGTCCGACTTTGTGGCTTTGTCACACTGCCTGTCCGACTTTGTGGCTTTGTCGACTTTGTCTACTTCCGGCGCGCGGCCTCGTCATTGAGACAGCCGGTGAGTTGCTCAAGCGTCCCGTCCGTCGCGATCACCGCGGCGCTGGTGTTTCCCATGGTCACGGATCTTACCGTGCTGACCGCATCCTGGCCACTCGTGGCGACGTGTCGTTTTCAGACACCCCGCATCCATCGCCTCGCACCGTCGCCGAGTGTCTCGCCCGCAATGGTCGGCAAATTCCGGCCAGGTTCTTGGGCTTCGGCGCGCGACAATGGAACGGCGGAAAGTTTTTTTGGAAATTTTAAGTCGTTGATCGGTCGTGACTTCCATCGAGGGGGATCGACGAAGCGTGTCGGCTCCGATAAAGGGAAGCCAATCGCGCGCTAACCTGATAGGAAAATAGCCAAGGAATGCGCTCATAAGTCCCGGGGCAATCGCGCCCGGCCAGCCGACGTCCATCAACGAACCGGCACGGTTTCCCTCACGCAACGCGAGAGTCCGCCCTCCAGGGCGCGCCCGACCCCGAGCGCTGTTCGCGCCCACCCGGGCCGCCAAGGCACCCGTCAGGCCGATCCCATTCCGACACCTCCGCTTCGAGGCGCCTCGTCATGACATCGTCCAATCCCCGCGAGTCGACCGCCGACCATGGCACAACCGACCGGCTGAATGGCACAGGTCGGGCGATTCCGGCGCCCGGATGTCGTCGGAAACGGGAAAACCGCTGTTCCGACAAACGAAAAACTTGCCGTGAAGTTGCCATGAGCGCCACCGCCGCGAGCGGCAAGACGCACGCCAAGCGCCTGCGAGACCCTTTGCGCGAGGGTTCATTCGCCCGGCGTTCGCGAATGGCGCGACGCCCGCGGAGTGCCATGGGTTTAGGCTTATGGTTTGAGGGCGCGGTGGACGAGTTCGGGCAGGTACGAGACGGGGACGGTTCCCTGGGCCAGGACCGCGTCGTGGAATTCCTTGAGGTTGAACCGGGGTCCAAGCTCGCGCTGGATTTGTTGCCGCAAGCGGTGGAAGGCGACCCGGCCGGCGAAATAGGTCGAGAGCTGGCACGAGGTTTGTTTGGCCCGGATGAGCTTGCCGACGGCCTCGCCCTCGGTCTGAAAGGCTCGTTCCTGGAGCAGCTCGGCGGCCTCGGCCTCGGTCATCGAGCCCACGTGCATCCGGTGGTCGAGAATCGCGTTCACGACCGCTCGCAAGTAGAACTTGAGCTGCTGCAGACGGAGTGCCGGGTCGCTGCCGCCGTAACCCTGGTCCAGCATCATTTGCTCGCTGTAGACCGCCCAGCCCTCGGCGAAGACGCCGGACGACAAGACTCGGCGGATGAACGAGGGGCAGCGATTGGAATGCTCGAGCTGGACGTAGTGGCCGGGGTAGGCCTCATGAATGGTGAGGATCTTGAGCATCCGCCGGTTGTATTCGCGCAGGAAGCTCTCGACGCGGGCCGGGCTCCAGTCGGCCGGCGGGGGCGAGAGGGCGTACTCGCTCGAGCCCCGGGCGTCGAGGGGCGGGGCGGGGTTCAGATAGGCGACCGAGTTTCCCCGCATGAATTCTGGCATCGCCACGATCCGGCACTGGTCGGGCTCGGGCAAGGTCACGATGCGCCGGACGCGAATGAATTCTTTGATCTCTTCAACCGTTCCCTTGATGTCGGCCACCAGATGGAGGGCGTCGCCGTGATCCTCGCCAATCTTGCCAAGCACGCGACGGGTGAGCGCCCGCCGGCCTGGGGCGTCGTCCAGGGGGAGGGGCTCGCCCGGGAAATAGACCGCGAAAAGCTGCCGCGCGATGACGGCCATTTCGGTTTCGACGCGGTCGGCCTCGCGCTCGGCCTCGCCCAGGAGCTCGCCGGCCTCGATCCCCGAGTCGAGCTCGAGCGCCAGTTTGCGCTCGAAGTTCGGCCGGCCGATTCGCCACTCGCCAGTCGCGCGCGGCAACAGATCGTGCTTGAGAAAGGTCAGATGCTCGACGAGCGCGCGTTTCACTCCCTCGGCGCGGTCGGCGAACAGCTTATCTCCAGCGTTCACTCCCGCGATCGCCTGCAACTCGCCGGAATAAAACGTGATCGCCCCCTCGGTTTGCCGGATGGCGGTCTCGACCCGCACGCGCGACGGGTTCTTGAGCGTGGCACGGGCGACGTCGACCACGGCGGGAATTCGCGCCATCCGCGCGGTCACGTTCCTCACGTTGAGGGCGCGGGGGAGCGACGACTGCGTCAGGGGCAGATACACACTCTCGCTCAGATAGTCGCCGTAGATCCGAGGGTCGTCCTCGAAGGGGCGGAACGTTTCCGCCAGCCAGATCGAGCGAATCAGGTGCTTCTCGAAGATCTCGAGATCGATCTGTCCGTCACGCGTAAGCTGGGTAAAATCGACCAGTGTGCGCAAACGGGCGAGAGTATCGCGATCGTGCTGGATGCGCCTGGCGCGGGTGTCTGGGGAAAGGTCGTCGAGCTGGTCGTCGTAGCGATGGTCGCCGAGTCGGGTCGCCATGAGCGGCTCGAGCCGAAAAGCTTGGTCGAGGTATTCCCGGAAGACACGATCGAGGACGGCGTCCTGGCTGGGAGGCGATTTGGCGGGGGCCTCGACCGCGGAAACCAGGCTCAGGCAAGCCAGGAGGGGGATTGTGAGCCGCCGCGAGAGGTTGCACATTCCGTGAGATCCCCCTTCGAGCTGTTGCGTCCGAGGCGGGAACGACTCCGGCCCGGTGATTCAGATCGGGGCGCCCCAGCGCGGGCCGCGCTCGGATTGCCAAGGTCGAGCGTTGAGTTTCCGGCTGCGTTGCGCCGACGTTTGAGGTATGATAGGGTGTTCGTGGCGCGGAACGGAAGGGTGAACGCGACCGCGGCGATCGCCGATCGCCGCCAACGGATTGCCGCCGTCTCTCGCACGCGACACAATAGGCTACTTCGTCTTTCTAGTTGGCCGGCTCGCGGGGGGGATCGAGTGGTTCGATCCGGTCCGCGGCTCGTCGGTCGACGACTTGGTTTAGACCGTAGAATGTGTCAAGTGGTGCTGATCCGTCCTGGCGCGACGGCTTATGACGAACAGAACCGGGTCCAGGGGATCCTCGACATTCCCCTGAGCGAGCGAGGTCAGGGCGAGGTCACGGCGATGGCCGAGAGTCTGGCCCGTTATCTGGACGCCGCGCCGTTGCGAGCGCTCTATTGCGGCCCAGGCGAGAGCGTCATTCGCACGGCCGAGATCGTCGGGCGGTCGCTGGGCCTGAGGCCCAAGCAGATTGATGATCTGCGCAATCTGGACCATGGTCTATGGCAGGGATTACAGATTGATGAGATCAAGCGGCGCAACAACCGGCTCTTCCGGCAGTGGATCGATGACCCTGAGACAATCTGCCCGCCTCAAGGAGAAACCGTCGAGTGCGCCCGGGAGCGAATCAAGTCGGCTTTGAAGCCGCTGATCCGCCGGCACCAGGCCGAGACGATCGGCTTGGTGGTGGGCGAGCCCTTGGCCCGGCTGGTGGCCTGTTTCCTCACGTGCCAGCCGCGGGTCCAGCTCGACGAGCCCCCCGCGAGCGCGTGCTTTGAAACGATCGAGATCGCCCCACCCCTCTTACGCAACGGAACGCACTGAGCCCGCGCCCTTGAGCCCGATCCGGGCCGATGTTTCTCTCAGGATGAAAGGAGCGGCGTCATGGCGTCGCGGGAAAGACGAGCCGCCCACGCCTGGCACGGCCATTTCGAGCCGAAGCGCGTTCCCGAGGGGGTCTGGATGCGTTGCGAGGGGTGCCGCGCCACCCTCTTCCGCAAGGAGGTCGAGGAAAACCTCTCGATTTGCCCCGAATGCAACCACCATTTTTCGCTCACCGCCCCGGCTCGGGTGGCGCAACTTGTGGACTCCGACACCTTCGAGGAATGGCACGCCGACCTCGCGCCGCTGGATCCGCTGGGGTTCAACGACCGTCGCCCCTATCCCGATCGAGTCAAGGACGAGCAAGAACGCACGGGGCTCACCGAGGCCGCCCTGGTCGGCCAGGGCTATATCAAGGGCATCCGCATCGTACTGGGCGTGACCGACAGCAATTTCATCATGGGGAGCATGGGCTCGGTCGTCGGCGAAAAGCTCACCAGGGCCGTCGAACAAGCCACCCGCGAGCGGCTTCCGCTCGTGATCGTCTCGGGCTCGGGGGGCGGGGCGCGGATGCACGAAGGGATCTTTTCCCTCATGCAGATGGCCAAGATCTCGACCGCCCTGGGTCGCTTCCATGCCAAGGGGGGCCTTTACCTGAGCATTCTCACGCATCCCACGATGGGGGGGGTCGCCGCCAGCTTCGCGTCGCTCGGCGACTTCATCCTGGCCGAGCCCCGCGCCTTGATCGGCTTCGCCGGCCCGCGGGTGATCGAGCAAACCGTCAAGGTTCAATTGCCCAGCGGCTTTCAGACCAGTGAATTCTTGCTTGAGCACGGCTTCATTGATCGAATCGTGCACCGCCGCGATCTTCGCAGCACCATCGCCCAGCTCATCGATTACGCATCGGCCCGACGGGCGCACAAGAGGTTGAGCAGCAAGTTATCCTGCGGGAAGGGATGACCCCGGTACTGGCGAAAGCCTTCCGCCTGGCTGACGCCGATTTCGCCGCCGCGCTTCGCCCCCCATTGCTCTTGGGCCGCCAGATACTCGTCCATTCCATGCTGCCGCATCAGCCACGCGCGTTGGCTTGCGTGGCAGGCGAGCATCGCTTTCTTGGTCTCGAAGACATGGCTCACATCGATATGAAAATCAGGGACGACCGGGCGACCCTCGCGATCCTTCCCCTCGAGGGGATCGACGAAATAGAGGTATGGAATTTTGTTCATGGCACCCGCGGGGGACCATTGCCGGGTGACGTAGTTCGGGCACGAGGCGGCGAAACACGCGTCGCGCACGAGCAGGCTGGTCATTTCGTGGTCGGCGATGTAATCGGCGGGGGGGGCCGTGAGGATCAGGTCGGGGGCGGCTCTGCGCAGGGTCTCGACCACGCGCCGGCGGGATTCGTCGTCATTGAAGATGGCCAGGTCGCGGAATTCGAGGCACAGGTATTCGGCCCCGATCAGGGCGGCGGCCGCTCGGGCCTCGTCGCGGCGAATCGCGGAGATCGTGGCGGGGTCGTGCTCGGCGCTGCCACAGTCGCCGGGAGTCATCGTCGCGATCGTCACGCGGCAGCCAGCCGCTCTCAAGAGCGCCAGCGTGCCGGCGCAGAGAAACTCGACATCGTCGGGGTGGGCGTGGAGCGCCAGGATCTTCGCCGGCTCGGCCATGTTCAACCTCTCACGGTTCGCAGGTGGATGGTCGCGAAAACCGAGATTACGCATCCGATGGCGCTTGCCACAAGATCTCGCGCACGCGATCACGACCGGGAATCGAGAAAAAAAATCTGAAAAATGTTCTCGCGTGCGCTACACGACCGGTGTACATTAGCCATCAAAGAATCAGTGAGGGATCGCCCTCGTCGGTGGACGGCGAGGCATTCGGGATCCTTCCAGGCGGGTTTTGAAGAGGAGCAACAAATGGCCGACCTCGAGGCGTTGACGCCCCGTCAGCGTGACATCTATACCTTCATTCGCGGCAAGATCCAGGGCCGTGGTTATGGCCCCACGGTTCGAGAGATCGGGCTCAATTTTCAGATCAAGAGCCCGAACGGCGTGATGTGCCATCTGAAGGCGCTTCAGAAAAAGGGACTGATCCATCGCGAGCCCAACATGTCGCGGGCGATCCAGCTTCTTGAGGATCCGGTGAACGCGCATCGGATGGGTCTCAAGCTCGTGGGCCGGATCGCCGCCGGCCACCCGATCGAAGCCGTCGAGCAGGCCGAGGAGCTCTCGTTCAGCGACTGGATCGAGCCGGGCGACAAATTCGCCCTCCGGGTGGCCGGCGACTCCATGATCGACGCCCACATCGCCGACGGCGACTTCGTGGTCATCCGTCGCCAGGAAAACGCCCGGGACGGCCAGATCGTCGCCGTCCGAGACGACGACGGCGAGGCGACGCTCAAGAAGTACTTCCGCGAGCGCAATCGCGTCCGACTCGAGCCGGCCAACAAAACCATGAAGCCCATCTTTCGCGACCGGGTGAGCATCCTGGGCGTGCTGGTCGGGGTTGTGCGAAAATACTGAGCCCGCCGTGGCGGGCCTGGGCGATTCCTGTCGAACATTCAAACCAATGAGACGATTTTCATGGGAAAGGATTCCAGCCCTCCCCCCGATTTCGTGCGGCTCTTCACCGACGGCGCGTGCAAGGACAACCCGGGTCCGGGGGGCTGGGCGTTCATACTTGAGCATCCCGCCACCGGAGAGCGCCGGCGTGAAACCGGGGCGGAACGCCACACCACCAACAACCGAATGGAGCTCATGGGCGTGATCGAGGGCCTCGCCTCCCTCAAAAGGCCCTGCCAGGTCGAGCTCGTCACCGACAGCCAGTACGTCGCCAAGGGCATCGCCCAATGGATGGCGAACTGGAAGCGCCTGGGCTGGAATCGCAAGGAGAACGGCCAGCTCAAGCCCGTCATGAACGTCGACCTCTGGCAGCGGCTCGACGCCCTGATCGCCAGCCATCGCGTCCGCGTGACCCACGTTCTCGGCCATCGCGGCCACCCCGAAAACGAAGAGTGCGACCGCATGGCCGTACAAGCTTACAAAGACCTCATCCGCAACCCAGGCTGAGCCGTGCTCGGTCCATGGCCGTGATCAAAGTCGAGAACCACCGCCCGAAGAGTGCGAGGCATGGCACTCGGTCGAGCCCGAGGCGAACCAGGACGCGCCTGGCGGCCGTCACGACGCCTGGGCCGGCTCGATCTCGACCAGCGAGGTCGCGGCAAGGGCGAGCTTGCGGACGTCCTCGTTGATTCGCATCGAGCAAAACCGGGGTCCGCACATGCTGCAGAAGGCCGCCGATTTGAACGCATCTTGGGGCAGCGTTTCGTCGTGCATCCGCCGGGCCGTCTCGGGGTCGAGCGAGAGCCGGAACTGCTCCTCCCAGTTGAACTCGTAGCGCGCCCGGGAGAGTGCATCGTCGCGGTCGCGCGCCCCGGGGCGTTTGCGGGCGAGGTCGGCGGCGTGGGCGGCGATCTTGTAGGCCACGACCCCCTGGCGGACGTCCTCGACCTCGGGCAGGCCCAGGTGCTCCTTGGGCGTGACGTAGCAAAGCATGCTGGCACCGTGCCAGCCCGCGAGCGCCGCCCCGATCGCCGACGTGATGTGGTCGTACCCCGGCGCGATGTCGGTCACCAAGGGTCCCAGGACGTAGAACGGCGCCTCGTCGCACAGGACGGCCTGCTTTTCCATGTTGAGCGCGATCTGGTCCATCGGAACGTGGCCGGGGCCTTCGACCATGACCTGGCAGCCCTTGGCCCAGGCGCGGCGGGTGAGCTCGCCCAGGGTCTTGAGCTCGGCGAACTGGGCCTGGTCCGAGGCGTCGGCGATCGAGCCCGGTCGCAGGCTGTCACCCAGGCTGAAGGTCACGTCGTAGGCTCGCATGACGTCGCAGAGGTCTTCGAAATGAGTGTAGAACGGGTTTTCCTGGCCGCGCAGCGCCATCCACTGGGCCATGAGCGCCCCCCCGCGCGAGACGATGCCGGTGACCCGGTTGGCGGTCAGCGGGATGTACTCTCGCTTGATCCCTGCGTGAATGGTCATATAATCAACCCCTTGTTGCGCCTGGTGCTCGACCATGTCGATCATGTCGCGCGGCGAGAGCTCGTCGACCCGCTTGACCGACTGGATCGCCTGATAGATCGGGACGGTTCCGACGGGGACTGGGCTGGCGGCGATGATGGCGGCCCGGATCTGGTCGATCTTGCCGCCTGTGGACAGGTCCATGACGGTGTCCGCACCGAGCGAGACAGCCATGCGGAGCTTGGCGAGCTCGTTTTCGATATTGGAGGTCACGGCGGAATTGCCGATGTTGGCGTTGACCTTGCAGCGGGCCATGATGCCGATGGCCATCGGCTCGAGCCCCGCGCCGAGGTGGGCGGTATTGGCGGGGATGACCATCCGCCCTCGCGCCACCTCGGACCGCACGAGCTCGGGGTCAAGCCCCTCGCGATTCGCGACGTACGTCATCGCGTCCGATACCTCACCCCGCCGCGCGATTTCGATCTGCGTCATCGTCGGAAACCTCCCAATCGCTCTCGATCACCCGCCCCGTCGCCCTGGCTTCAGCCGCGCTTTAGCGCCTTCACGGACCACTCTCGGTATAACAATTTCGCGGACGCCCCGTACAGGGGTCGCGAGCCGCGGCTCGAAAGACGTGCTCGGTCAAGGTGTCGGGGACGCTCGTATCCGACGGAGCGCCCGGTTAAGATTATTCAGTCGAAGGCGCTGTCGAGGGTCCGGGGCATGTCCAGGTACGTCGTTTCTTGTTCCCACGCCGAATGCTGCGAGCCAGCGGCTTACAAGGTCGCCGCGCGCTGGAGCGACGGCCGGGCGGCCGAGCTCAAGACGTATGGCTTTTCTTGCTCCGAGCATCTCGAGCTTGTGTTTCGGGAGTCGGAGCAGCGGCGACTCGATTATCCGCCGTCGGCGGGCGAGGTGATCGAGGAGATCGCCATTTACCGTTATGAGCCGGGCAAGCGCGACCGGCAGCTTCAGCGGCTGTGGGGGCTCGAGGAAAACTACCGGTCGTGAGGAATCGAGGGGGCCGGTCGGGCGATCGAGGGATGGTGAATGCCGGTTCGGGGTTGGGCGGCTGGGCATGCCTGATCGGTACGAACGGCGCGACTGGCGCAGGCATCGCGAGGCGTAACTCGGCGGGAATTCTCTTCTTAGGGGACTGAGCCTGGCGACGAGGCGGCGACGATAATATCGGCGTTCAAGTCGCTCCCTGGCGTGGTTGTCGAGCGGGACGCGAGGCGATCGAAGGCCCCCGGCCTTTGCGGGTTTCGGGTTGGTTTTCGGTCAGGTCGCACCGGAGGGTTGGCGAGCGCTTGAAACTCCGGGCCAGGGCTTGGTCCGTCCGAATCCGGCCAAGAGACGAATCGCCGCCCCGGGACGAAGTCGATCGGCCGGGGTGCTCCGAGGTTTCAAGCGGTCGGGCGCGGCCCATTCGCTGGGGTTGGCGCCTGCTCGACGTTCAAGGAGGTAACCAGGAAGTGAACATCCTCACGACCCGCTTCGGCCTGATCCAGGCGACCGAATCGGACGTCATCCAGATCCCCGAAGGATTGCTGGGATTTCGTTCGTTCACCCACTACATCCATCTGTCCGACCCCGTCGCCCGCGGTCTGTCGTGGCTTCAAAGCACGACCGCGCCCGAGCTCGCGTTCGGCCTGGTCGCGCCCCCGCTGGCCGTGGGTGATTACCGCATCGAGTTGCGCCCCGGCGATCGAACGGCTCTCGAGCTCGACGACGAGCGATCCGCGCTCGTTTACGTGATCCTGAGTCGCGGCGAGTCCGGCGGTCTCTCCGTCAACCTCCAGGGTCCGCTCGTCTTCAACCCCCTGCGCCGACTCGGAAAGCAACTGGTGCTCACTTCCAGCCGCTTCCCCGTGCGGTTTCCGCTCGATCTGAACTCAAGCCCGGTCGCACCCGTTCTGCTCGCCGGACCATCCCCTTTGCGAGCCACGGCGTAACTCGCCCTCGTTCGCGTGCTATAATTATCTGCCGTAACACCCCCAGCTCCGCCATTGTCGCCAAACGTTCTCGTTGGATTCAGTGACGGTCGCGGGCCTCGCTGGCAGGAGGAAGGAGCCGTAAACGATGCTGGTCCTGTCTCGACACCGCGACGAAAGCATCATCATTGGTGATGACATCGTCGTTACAGTCGTCGATATTCGCGGAGACAAGGTTCGATTGGGGATCGCCGCCCCGATTGAGATCTCGGTTCACCGCCAAGAAGTCTACGAAGCGATTCAGCGCGAGAATCGCCAGGCCAGCCGGCTTGAGCCTCACGACGCGCGGCAAATTGACCGGGTCGCGCAGCCGGTTCGGCGCGACGTCCGCCGGCCGCGCACTGACGGCGCGTGATCGTCGCGGACCGCTCGAGTCCCTTTGCGATCGTGGCGGCTGCGCTTCCTGTTTTCCGCGTCGTCGCGTCTCGGCGGGATTGGGCGAGGGGCTTGTTCAGCCCAGCTCGATGATCTCCTCCGAGTCGTCGATGAGTGGGAAGTCGATCAGGTCGTCCTGTCCGCTTTCTTCTTCGTGGAGCGGTTCGACCGAGGGGATGGCCGCGGACGAGGGGGCTGGAAAACCACCGAGGCCGCGCCTGCCGGTGGTCGGCGGCCGGGCGATGGTCGCCTCGGGCTCGGCTCGGGCCGGCCTCCCCGACCGGGCGCGGTAGAGGTCGAGGGGCGAGGGCATGTCGTCCGAGCCCAGATAGATCCGCAGCTTGTATCCAGAGAGGCTGATCCGATCGTCGGGGAGCAGGGCGGCCCAGCGGATTCGTTGTCCCTTGACCTTGGTGCCGTTGGTGGTGGCCAGATCCCGAATCACCAGCAGCCCGTCGGTTCTCACCAAGACGCAGTGACGCTTCGAGACGCCGTGATGGTCGATCACAACGTCGCAATCGGGATGCCGGCCGACGACGGTGAGGTCGCGCTCGATCGGGATCGGCGGATCGCCATTTTCAGGTACGAGCTCGGCCTTCATCGCATCCGCCTCGGATCGTGGGGATCTTGGATATTCATCGCAACCACACTGATTATCTCAAGTTTAGAGGCCGTTCCCGATTCCTCAAGCCCTCGGGATCTCTCTGGCGAGCGATTGGTGCGTGTTTGCAAGTCAGGATCGCGTTATTCAGGATATCATTTCGTGCAACCATGGCAACCGAGCCCCGGGTCTCCCTATAATTTAAGACCGGATTTACTCACCCCTCGACGTGCGATCATGAGAGACCGAGACCGACGATATGATCGCTCTCGGCCGCGGGTTTTGGGACTCTTGACGATTGGCGCGGCGAACCGCCTGGAGCCGGAGTGGGGTCAGGGATTTTTGTTGGACCAAGCCGCGTCGGTGGGCGTATGAGTAGGGAATAGCGGGGCTGTGGTCGATCGGGGCGATGCGCCAGAGGAGGGAGAGCTTCTCATGAGTCGCGTGCGTGTCCTCGTGCTGGGACTGATCTTGGTTTTGGTTTGGATGCCGGCGTTGGTTCGCGGCCAGGATTCCGCGCCCGAGGGTCGACTTGCGGCGGATGGGGGGGCCGGGGGCGCGGAGACCAAGATCAAGCCGCTCCTGGATGGTCCGCTCAACGAGGCGTTTTTGTCGCCCCGCAAGGACCGGCAGGCTGTCCACGTGGATAAGGCCCCGCCGCCGCCACTGTCAGAGCGCCCGGGGGTCGATCCGCCGACCGCTGACGCTGTCTGGGTGGAGGGCTACTGGGAGTGGGACGCCGGCCGGCGCGACTATGTCTGGGTCACGGGCGTGTGGCGTGTTCCACCGCCGGGTCGATTCTGGGTCAACGGCTACTGGAAGCGCGACGACCAGGGGTGGTATCGGGTGCCGGGCTTCTGGAGCGAACGGAAGACGGACAGGCTCGACTATCGCAAGAATGGTCCGCCTCAGGATCCCCCGGCCGAGGAACCCGGCGAGCCGCCCGCGCCCGATTGTTTCTACATTCCCGGCCACTACGCCCCCGACGGCGACGGCGTGGTCTGGAAGAAGGGCTACTGGACCAAGGCCCAACCGGGCTGGGCCTGGACGCCCGCCCAATGGATCCGCCAACCCGACGGCTGGATCTTCCAGGAAGGCTTCTGGGACCGCACCCTCGACGACCGCGGAACTCTGTTCACCCCGGCCGAGGTTCCGCAGGACGCCAGAACGTCGACCGAGCTGGTCTATCAGCCTTACTCAACTGTCTCTCCCGACCTCTACGGTCAACTGAACGGCGCGTTCGGCCGCCCCAATTCCAACTACGACGGCTACCCCGGCGTCTATTACGACGACTCCGGCCGCTACTATGGTTATGCCTCATATGGATATCTGAATGGCTACTACGGCTACCTCGACTACCCTTACTACGGCGGCGCGGGGTACCCGTATTTCGCCTCGCCGGTGAATGCCATGGGCGTCGGATATGGCTATGGCGGCTATGGCGGGTTTGGCTACGGCGGCTTTGGCGGCTATGGGCTCTACGGCGGGTTGCTGGGCTGCTCACTCGGGTTCGGGCTCGGCGGGTATTATCCGTATTTCGGGTTTGGCGGCTGCGGATATCCGTACCTGGGCTACGGCGGCTTCGGCTATGGCGGGCTCGGCTACGGCGGCTTCGGCTACGGCGGATTCGGCTATGGCGGGTTCGGCTACGGCGGCTTCGGCTATGGCGGGTTCGGGCTCGGGCTGGGGTTTGGGTATCCCGGCTTTGGGTTCGGCTTTGGCTTTGGCTATCCCTTCTTCGGCGGCTTCTACGGGGGCTTTCCCTATTGCGGTCGAGGCTACTGGGGCTGGAACCGCGGGCTCATGACCAACAACATCAATCGTAACATCAATATTAACCGTAATATCAATATCAATCGCAACGTGAATATCAACCGCAACGTCTCCGCCGGGGCGGCGGGTGCGGCGGGACGGGCGGCGTCGGGGGCTCTGGCGGCCAATCGCGCGGGGGTTCATTCGCCGGCTTCCTCGCATGCCTTCGCCAATCCTCTGTCTCGCACGGCGTCGAGCGGGGCGCGGGGCCAGGCTCCGCGGCAGAGGGGGACGGGGCAGGTGCGACAGACGTCGGCGCTGGCCTCGGGGAATTCGTGGCGGTCGACTTACAACGGGGCTCGGGCCGCGAGCTCGACGCACGCTTCCTCGACCCAGGCGGCGAGGCTTGGGGGGGCGGGGCTCTCCCGGGGCGTGACGGGAGGGGCGGTGAACCGGGCCGGCCAGGGCTATGCCGCCGGCACGCTCGGACGAGGCGCGCAGGGGTATGCCGCCGGCACGCTCGGACGAGGCGCGCAGGGGTATGCCGGCGGGGCGATGGGCCGAGGCGCGCAGGGGTATGCCGGCGGGGCGATGGCGGGCCGATCGGCCGCGATGCCGGGAATGAGCGGCGTGCACCCGGGCGCGGGCACGGGAATGGGCTACGGCG
>DAIDHE010000011.1 GCA_027459775.1 Planctomycetales bacterium
GCCGACCAGTTCCGTGCCCAGACCGGCGAGGAATCGGATCCGATGGACGACGCCGAGGTCCTCAATGATTTGTTCCTCCAGGCCGAGCGCGGCAAGAAAACGCTCACTCAGCGCGAGAAAGCGCCCTTCCGCGTGACCCACGCCGGCAAGCAGGCGCGGGTCGAGCTCGAGCGGGCCAAGTTCGACGAGATCACGAAACACCTGCTCGATCGCACGATCGAGCTCATGCGCGAGATGCTCTCGGACGCCCGGGCCAAGGGTTACGAGTCGTTTGACAAGGTGATCCTGGTCGGCGGCGCGACCCGCATGCCCCAGGTGCACGAGCGGCTGGTCGCCGAGCTGGGCAAACCTCCCGAAAGCTACGACCCCGACGAGGCCGTCGCCAAGGGGGCCGCGCTCTTCGCGCTCAAGGAATCGCTGGTCGACCAGGTCGAGGACTTCCTGGCCACCCGGGTCGGCGCCGACGGCCGGCCATCGGGGCCCATCGACGTCTCCGACGTCTCCGAGGAGCAAATGGCCCTCGCGCTCGACCATCTCGAAAAAGAGCTCGGCTTCACGCTCACGGGGCCGGTGCGCGAGCTGGTCGGCACCCGGATCGTCAACGTCTTGTCCAAGAGCCTGGGCGTCATCGCCCGCAACGAGAAGAAACAAGACATCGTGGTGTATCTGTTGCCGCGCAACGCCGAGGTTCCCCTCGAGCGCCGAAGCGACTTTGGCACCGACGCCGACAACCAGACGGCCGTCGACATCCAGGTGATGGCCGGCGAACGCGACAGCCCCGACCCGGCCGATTGCCAGGAAGTCGGCGTCGCCACCTTGAACCTGCCCGAGCGGCTCCCCGCCCGAAGCCCGATCCGCGTGACCTTCGCGATCAGCGCTGACGGCCGGCTCACGGTGACGGCGCTCGACCTGACCGGCGGCCGATCGATCGACGTCGCGTTCGAGACCGAGGCCGTGATGAACGCCGAGGAAGTCGCCCAGCGATCGTCGGCGCTCCGGCTCTTGACCGTGTCGTGAGCGCGGTCGGCGCGAGAGAATCGGGTTTGTTTTCCTCCACCAATCGGCCGCTCTCGGCCGGCGGAAGGGCGACGAAATCATGGGTTGCGCTGTCGGCATCGATCTGGGCACGACCAACTCGGCGGTGGCCAGGCGCAACGCCTTCGGCCGCCCCGAGGTGATTCCCAATCGCGACGGCGGCAATATCACGCCCTCGGTGATCTACTTTGGGGTCGACCCGCCCCTGGTGGGTCAAGAGGCCAAGGAATGGGCGCGGTTGGGCGATCAAGAGATCGCCAGCTTCTTCAAGCCGCACATGGGCAATCCGCGGTATCAGCTCGAATTCCGCGGCCGCTCGTATTCGGCCTCGGATCTCTCGGCGATCGTGCTCGGGCGGCTCAAGGATGACGCCGAGGGACGCCTGGGCGAGCCCGTCGAGCGGGCGGTCGTCACCGTGCCCGCCTATTTCGCGGACCCCCAGCGCACGGCGACGCTCGAGGCCGCGCGCTCGGCCGGGCTCGTGGTATCGCGGATCTTGAACGAGCCCACCGCCGCCGTGCTGGCCTACGGCTTGCAAAAGACGGGGCTCGCCGAGACGATCCTGATCTACGACCTGGGAGGCGGGACGTTCGACGTCACGGTGGCGCGGGTGGCACCCGAGGAAATCACCATCCTGGCGACCGCCGGCGATCACGACCTGGGGGGTAAGAACTGGGACGACCGGATCGCGACCTATCTGGCCGAGCGGTTCGCGGCCGAGACCGGCTTTGACCCGCTCGACGACCCGGTCGCGCTCAACGAGGTGTTGGTGCGGAGCGAACAGGCGAAATGGACGCTCTCGGATCGGGCGACCGCCCGGATCACGCTTCAGCTTGGGTCCGAACGGCGCACGTTTGAGCTCGCTCGGTCCGAATTCGAGGCGATGACCAGCCCGCTCATGGACCGGACGCGGCGGCTCACGGAAGAGGCGCTCGGCGAGGCGGGCCTGGCGTGGCCCAGGGTCGACGGCGTGCTCCTGGTCGGGGGGTCGACCCGGATGCCGATGGTTCGCGGCTACGTGAGCCAGATGGCGGGCAAGCCGCCGCGGATGGGCGTGAACGTCGACGAGGCGGTCGCGCTCGGGGCCGCGATCCAGGCGGCCCTCGACGCCGGCGAGACCATCGGCGACGCCGTCCCCCGATTCACCATCGCCGGCACGGCCCCCACGCCGGCCAAGCGCGTGGTCGACGTGATGTCGCACAGCCTGGGCGTCGTCGCGCTCAACGCCACGGCAACCGCTTATATCAATGATATCGTGATCCGCCGCAACACCCCGATCCCCGCCCGCGAGACCCGGTCCTACGCCCACGAAACCCACGGCGGGTCCAATACGAGGCTCGAGGTCTATCTGACCCAGGGCGAGAGCGATTTCCCGCTCGACTGCGCGATTCTGGGGAAATACGTCTTCGAGGGGGTGCGGCCCACCGACGCTCGGGTCACGCTCGACGTGGGGCTCTCTTACGATTCCAATGGCGTGGTCCAGGTGAGCGCGACTCAGCGCGACACCCGGCACGCGCTCGCGATGAAAGTCGAGCCCGTGCCCGACGATCTGTCCTGGCTGGGCCGGCCGCCCGAGTCCTCCGCCCCAGCCGAGCAAGCCGAGCCCTGTCGGGTGCTGCTGTTGCTTGACGGCTCGTCGAGCATGCTTGGCGAGCCGCTTCACGAGGCCCAGACGGCGGCGCGCGAGTTCCTGGCGCGGTGCGACCTCACGCGGATGGAGGTGGGCTTGATCTCGTTCTCGAGCACGGTCGTCCTGCAATCATCGGCGACCAAGAACGCCCGCCGCCTGCACGCGGCGATCGACCGGCTCGAGGCGATGGGGAGCACCAATCTCACCGACGCCCTCGAGCTGGCGCGCAGCGAGCTCGCCGCGGGCGACGTCGCGCGGTACATCGTCGTCCTGACCGACGGCTATCCCGACGCCGCCGAGAGCGCGGTCGAGCAAGCCCAGCATGCGCGGAAACAGGGGATCGAAATCGTGACGATCGGGATGGGCGACGCTGATCGCGACTATCTGCGACGATTGGCGAGCAGCGATCAGGCGTCGATCTTCGCCCGCAAGGGCGAGCTCGTGGGCGCGTTCGGGCACATCGCCCAGGTGATCTCCGAGGGGGGCCGCGGCTTGCGGGTGGATTCATGAGCCAGGCCGAGACCAAGCGACTTTCGATCGACGCGCGGGCCGGCGAGCCAGCGGGATCAGCCCCGATGGGCTCACCCGCGCGGCCCGGCGCGGCGGGCCGCGCCAACCTGCGCCAGGCATTCGATCAGGCGATCGCCGGCGGTCTGGGCGGGCTCTTCGGGTTGTACTTCTACGTCGAATTGGTGCGGGCCGAATCGGTGTACGCGCGGGATGCGCTCGCCGGGCTCTTGATCGGCGGTTCGCTGGGCGTTTTCTTGAACGGGCTGGCCCCGTTTCGCGATGGGGCGTGGCTGCGCCTCGGGCGCAGGGTCGCCTCGGGCGCGACGGCCGCGGCGCTCGGGGGCGCGATCGGGCTCGTCGCCGGCGAGTTCGTCATCGCCGCCTTCCAGGGGGGGCTTCTGGGCAGGGCGCTCTCGTGGTCGGTGCTGGGGCTGGGAATCGGCGTCGCGCAGGGGCTCGCCGACCGCTCCCGCGAACGGCTCAAGTTCGGCCTGATCGGAGGCGCACTCGGCGGCTTCATCGGCGGGTTCTTGTTCGAGCTCGCGCGGATCGCACTCGGCAATCGCCTGGCCGTCGGCCAGGCGCTCGGCATCGTCGTCCTGGGCGCGGGCCTGGGGCTGTTTCTGGCCCTGGTCGAGCAGGCCCTCCGCAAGACCTGGATCCAGGTGATGAACGGCCGCCAGGAAGGGCGGGTTTTCCTGGTCGGGCGGGGCGTGAGCCGGATGGGACTCGACGAACGCGCTGAGATCGGGCTCTTCGGCGATTCCAGCGTGGCCCGGGGCCACGCCGAGATCCGCGCGACCGCCGAGGGCTGCGAAATCCATCCAATCTCAGGGTCTTCACGTGTGAATGGCGAGATCGTGAACGGCGCGCGGGCGCTGGCGGATGGAGACCGGCTCGAGCTGGGGCGCACTCGATTGATTTTTCGGAGTCGGTGATCAGGCGGGGCGGGCATGAATCCATCGCAACCATTGCCGTCGGCGAACGGCGCGTGCTGGGCTCTCGTGGCCGTGAAGGGTCGCGAACTGGGCCGGGGCTATGCGCTCGAGCCGGGCGAAACCATTCTGGGGAGCGCGCCGCCCCGCGACCGGGGGCTTGACCTGGCGAGCCAGGAAGACGCCGGTCCCCGATCGCTGGCCGCCCGGCACGCGGCGATCGAGGCCCGCGAGGGCGTCCTGACCGTGCGCGACCTCGAGAGCCCCGGCGGCACCTTCGTCAATCGCCAGCGGCTGTTGACCGGGCAGTCGCGCACGCTCCAGGACGGCGACACGATCCAGCTCGGCGGAATCAAACTGCGGGTCGAACAGCGCGCGGGGGCGACCGGCTCGTCCGCGCCCGCTCCCCAACCCGCCGCGCCGGCTCGTTCCTCCTTGGCGCAACCTCCGGCGACCCCGTTTCTCACGGCCAAGGGCGCCCGCTGTGCCTCGTGGGACGATTTTCTCGTCCTGGCCGCGCGCGACTGGCGGGATCTGTACGACGAACTCGACTCGGGCCGGCTGGCGGGCTACCTGCATAGGATCGGCCGGCTCGATCTCGCCCCGACGATGGCCGGCGACCACGCGGTTGACGAAAAGCTCGATCTCTGGCTGGCGCGGTTGCCGGCCAAGCTCTCGGCCGCACCCGAGCTCGATGTTCATCCGGGAAAGCTGGTCGTGAGCGCGGCCGGCGGCGGCATGACGACGCAATCGCTCAAGATCGCGAACGTCGGCTATCGCCTGCTGCGGTGGACGGCCCGCGTCGAGCCGGCGGCGTGCGGCTGGTTGAGCATCAAGGGCGCGGGGGCGAGTCACCTCTTCACCACGATCGATCACACCGAGCTCGAGATCGCGTTTCAGATCCCCGATCTCCTGCCAGCGCCCCTCGAGTCGGCGATCGTGATCGAGTCCAACGGCGGGACCAGGCGAGTCGCCGCCCGGATCGAGCGCGCGTCCGTCGCCGCCGAGCCCGCCGCGCCGGCTGACTTCGCCAGCGCATGGGGCGCTGGGGTCGTACAGCGGATCGAACGGCTTCCTCTCGCGCGCCGGGTGGTCCTGGGCGCGGCCGTTGCGATTGGTGTCCGTACCATACTGTCGCTGATCGCGTGGTCGCCCCTGGGCGCTCTGTCGCCCGATGGTCAGGGGCTACTCTCGGTCGCGGCCGCCCTCGTGGTCCCCGGCGCGGTCGCGGGCGCGATCGCGGGGCGAGCTCGAGGAACGATCAAGGACGCGCTGGCCCTCGGGTTCACTGCCGGCGCGGCCGGCCTGATCGTCACCGCGGTGCTGGTCGCGATGGTTCACACTTTCGATGCGCCGGCGCTCCTCGCGATCCCGGTCTGGGGCGCCCTGGGCGCGGCCGCCGGCCTGCTCTCGGCCCTGTTCGCACCCGTTCGCCGCCATGACGCGGAGGGCTCCTCATGATCCCGTTCATCGAGCAGAAGACCACGCGGATTCGCCCGAGCCTGGCAACCCTGCTCGCCGCGTGCCTGTCTCTCATCTCGCCGCCGCCCTTGACCGCCCAGACGCCTGTCCCCGATCAAGATGTGGCCCATGCGATCGAGCGCGGGGTCGCGTGGCTGCGCAAACAACAAACCGAACAAGGGACGTGGATCGAGCCCGGGCAGGCCCATCATGGACTTGGCATGACCGCGCTCGCGGGTCTGGCGCTGCTGGAGAATGGCGTCGCGATCGAGGATTCCGCGATCGAGCGCGCGAGCCAGGCGGTGACCGCGTGGGCGGCCGGCTCGGATCAGACCTACGACCTTTCGCTGGCGGTGCTGTACGAGGCCCGGTTGGGGCAGGGGCGCGCATCGCGGAACGCGGGCGCGATCGCCGCGCTGGCGCGGCGGCTTGAGGCCGGCGGCCGCGACGGCGTCTGGAACTACAACGTGCCCCGCGCGGGCGCGGATTCGCCGCGGAAAACGGTCCGAAAGCGCGGTCGCGAAGGCCGCCCCGTCGTCACTCGCGGCCGGTGGATCGGCGGCGACGGCGACCACTCCAACACCCAGTTTGCCCTGCTCGGATTATGGGCCGGCGGCAGGCATGGATTAGATCCCGATTCCGCCCTCGAATCGATCGACGCCCATTTTCGCTCGGCCCAGACCGACCAGGGGGGCTGGGGCTATCGCGAGGGGATGACGGCGACGCCGGCGATGACCTGCGCGGGCCTTTTGGGGCTGGCGATCGCGGCCGCCAGGCCCAGCCTTGCCGAGCACCAGACCGCCCGCGCCCGCGGCCAGGCGCTCATGGCCGACCCAGCCTTCACCAAGGCCCTGGCCGCGCTCGGGCGCGACGCCCGCCAGGCGAGCGAACATTCCGATATCTATTATCTCTGGTCGCTCGAACGGGTCTGCGTCGCGCTCGGCCTACGCGATCTCGAGGGGTTCGACTGGTACGCCCATGGCGCCCGGATCTTGCTCGACCGCCAGGAGGCCGACGGCGGCTGGCCCCACGACCGCTGGGGTCGGTTG
>DAIDHE010000354.1 GCA_027459775.1 Planctomycetales bacterium
GCTTTGACAGCTTCGTCGAATACTCGTTCAAGAACCGCGAGCGGTTCGACTACGGCGTCGCCGACGCGCTTCGGTTTCACGACGCCGTCGAACGCGTCGTGGTCCCGCTCGCGCGGCGGATCCAAGAAACGCGCAAATCAGCGCTCGGGGTGGAGAGCCTGCGCCCCTGGGATCTTTCGGTCGACCCCCTGTTGCGAGAGCCCCTCAAGCCCTTCGCCCAGGTCGACCAGCTCGCGGCCGGGGCTGAAACCATTTTCGACGCCGTCGACCCCGAGCTCGGCGCGCAATTCCATTACCTGCGCGAGGCCGGCCTGCTCGACCTGGCCAATCGCAAGGGAAAAGCACCCGGCGGCTACCAGACCACCCTCGAAGACGACCGGCTGCCGTTCATCTTCATGAACGCCGTCGGGCTCGACTCCGACGTTCGCACACTGCTCCACGAGGGGGGCCACGCCTTCCACACCCTGGCCTGCCGCGACGAACCCCTGGCCGCCTACCGCGAATGCCCGCTCGAATTCTGCGAGGTCGCCTCGATGACCATGGAGCTCCTGGGCGCGAAACGCCTCGACCCGTTCTACGCCCAGGCCGACGCCGACCGATCCAACCGCCGGCTGCTCGAGGGAATCGTGCTCATCCTCCCCTGGATCGCCACCGTCGACGCCTTCCAGCACTGGATCTACAACCACCCCGCCCACTCCCGATCCGAACGCAAGCAAGCCTGGCGCGCGCTGCTCGAGCGCTTCGGAGGCGACGTCGATTACACGGGATACGAAGAGGCCCGCGACCACTCATGGCATCGACAGCTGCACATTTTCTTGTATCCATTCTATTATATTGAATACGGCATCGCGCAACTGGGCGCGCTCGAGATCTGGCGGCGCTCGCTCACGGACCGCGCGGGGGCCGTGGCGGCCTATAAACGGGCGCTGGCGCTCGGGGGCTCGAGGCCGCTGCCCGAGCTCTTCGCCGCCGCCGGCGACCGATTCGACCTGGGCGAGGCCAAGATCGCCCCGCTCATGGCCGCGATCGGCCGTGAGCTCGAGCGAATGGCCCCCTGAGCCGCCGCGCGAAAGCCGCCGCGGCCGGAATTGCGAAGATCGCCGCGATCAAGCACCCGGCCGCGATCGAGAGCCCGCGCCCCCACGCCAGGCCAGGCGGCTGGTACTCGAGCGCGACCGTGCTCTTGCCCGACCCCTCGAGCCGCACCCCGATCAGGCCGCCGTCGACCGGGGCGACCGACAGGGCGGGGCCGCCCACCATTCGAGCCGTCCAGCCGGGGTCGAACGTCCGTGCCACGACCAGGTCGCACGCGCCGTCGTGCTCGACCACGGCGACCGCGCCATCCCACGAGACCAACCGGCCCGAACGCGCGTCGGGGCGGGGCGCGGCCAGATCCTGGGCCAGCGACCACGCCGTATCAAGGTCGTCGAACCGCGCCAGGCGATCGATCAAGCCCCGGCGATCGCCGGCGACCCGCGCGCGAAGCGCCACCCGCGCCGGCGGAAACGGCTCGTCAAGCGCCACGATCGACCAGACCCGGCTGGCCGGATCGCCGGGCCTGCGCCTCACGATCGGATCGAGCGCTGGGTCCCGCACGGCCGCCAGCAGCACGCCCATCGGCTCGATCGTGGTCCGCCGCCCAACCAGGTGCGTCACCCCCGCGCGCCTGAGCCAGCGCCTGGTCATGGCATGATCGAATCCCGCGCCCGTGCGCTCGTCTTCCCAGATCAGCGGCTGCTGCATTCGCTCGACCAGGTCGTTCGGCGGCGGCAGGGTGAACCCCAGATAGGGAAACGCCGTCGCCATCCCCGCCCACAAAGGCATGTTTTCGATCTCGCCTCCCACGCGAACCGCCCGCGCTTTCGTGAGCTCGGCCAGGACCGGGCTCTGGCCCGGCAGCGTGACGGCCCAGCCCCAGACCGTCGTCCCCTGGTGAAACAGGATGCCAAGCTCGAGCGCCGCAAGGGCGAAAGGCAGCCACGCCCGCGCCCGGCCCGCCCGCCAGAGCGCGACCACGACGATCGCCAGCACCCACGCCAGCCCGCCCACAAGGAGCGCATCGGGGATTCCGGGAAGATGGTCGGGCACAGCGCGAGGCGCGGAAAAGCTCCAGACGGCCCAGCCCGCGCAGAGCGCGAAAACCGCCGCGCCAATCAACCCGCGCAGGAAGGTGCCGCGCGCGACCGCGCGGTCAAAGCCCTCGCCGGCCGCGATCGCCAGCACCAGCGCCGAGATCAGCGTGTACCGCGCGGGCGCGCGGAAATAGCCGAGCCCCGGAACGGCCAACACTTGCACATATCCCGATTGCGACCAGCGGGGCATGGTGGCCATGGCGAACGCGGCCAAGCCCGCGAGCCGATAGACCGCGGTGCTCCTGGGCCAGCGTCCGGCGGCGAGCGCGACCGCGGCCAGGACGAGCGGAACCGTGCCGACGTAAAAGGCCGCCTCGTAGGCGGTGGTCTCTTGCTGGATCCAGTACGGTCCCTCGGGACCGCCCGCGAGCCCGCGCATCGCCTGAGGAAACGCCGCCTCGAACCAGTGCGCTGGCGGGTACGAATAAAACAAGAGGTCGTTGATCGGCCGCTTGGTCTGGCCGACGTGCCGCGCGAACATGGCCGAGGGCCCGAGCTGAACCGCCGCGAGCCCCACACCCAGGGCGACGGCGGCGGCCGCGCCCAGCCCGCGCCGCCACGACCGGCCGTCGACCACGACTCGCCAGAGCGCGATCACCAGCACCAGCCCATTGGTCCAGGCCTGGTTCTGAAAGTGGCCGATGGTCCACTGAACGCCGAGCACGAGAGCGAGCGCGGCCGCCCACGCCGATCGCCCGCTCTCAAGCCAGCGCTCGGCGAGCGCCAGCGCGAGGGGCAAATAGGGCATGAGCTGATAGAACGGTTCGTGGCTTGAGTGGACGGTCATGAAGCCGCAGAGCGTGAACGAGAGCCCCGCCATGGCCGCGCCCCAGGGCAAGACCCTCAGCGTCCTGGCCAGGAAATAGGTCGTCGCCCCGAGCGCCAGGTAATGGAGCAGCATCGCCAGCCGATACGCCGCCGCGACCGACAGCAGGCGATAGAGCACGAGATTGGGCGGATAGAACGCGGCGACGTGGCTCTCGGCCACGAGCGGCACGCCCAGGCCGAACCGATCGCTCCACCAGGGCAGCGAGCTCGCCTCGAGCGCCCGCTTGAGCTCGACCTTGAGCGGGCGATAGAGCCGGTCGGGATCGCCGCCGACCGGCTCATACCCCACGAGCAGACAGCCCAGCACCACCAGAAGCGCGGCCATGAGCGCCAGCAAGGGCGCTTCCCGCGCACTCCATCGCTTGAGCCTTCCCAGCCAGCCCTGCTCCTGAGCGGAATGGGGAATCGGAACCTCGGGCGGGATCAGGGAATCGCGGCTCATGAGAGCGATGGGACTTTCCTGGTCGAGCGGGAACGGGTCGCGCCCCCGAGGCCGAGCCTGATCGTGGATTGAACCTCACCAGGGGTAACGGTAACCATTCCGGTAAACGTACCGCGGCCCATAGGTTCTGCGCACGACCCGCGGACCGTAAGAGTAACGCGGCCCGACCACGATCGGCCGCCGCACGAACACCGGCGGCGCGGGCCGCACGATGACCGTCGGGACGGGTTGCACGATCAGCGGCGGCCGCGCGACGATCGGATAACCCCCGCCATACACTCCATAAGGCCCACCCCCGACCCCAACCGAGACCCCGGGCGTGGAAAAGCCAAAGGAAAACCCCTGAGCACTGGCCGGAGCCGCGGCCCAACCCAGGGCCAGGAACACCGCGGCCACGAAACCAAGCGAACCACGCGGCATGGCCTTCATCACGGACCTCCTTGATGCGAACACCGACGTCACGGCGACTTTTTGCGCACTCGATCCACGATCAGGCATATCGCCACGAAGGCGCCCAGTCAAGCGCAAGGACATCGCGAAGCAGGAATCCCGAGCCGCTTGATGGGGCGTGCCGGAGAGGCAGAGTCGCGGTCTGGATTCCCTATCCGAATCGCTGCCGGCCAGTCCACCGGTCGGATAAGATCGGGCGTCTTCGCACACTCAACGCCCAACCGAGCTCCACTCCATGGCGAGCCTCGACGATTATCATCGAACCGTGGTGGGCTATCATGGCACCAGCCTTTCCACCGCCCTGCGGATCGTCAATCGAGTCGAAGGGTTCCGCTGGAGCCGGCGAGACTTCGATTGGTTGGGACACGGGATCTACTTCTGGGAATACGCGCCCATGCAGGCGCTCAGATTCGCCGAGATCCGGCAGAAGCAGTATCAACGGAAGAGGAACCCCACGGCCGAAGAGACCCGGCGTGCGAATCAGCCGCTGGCCGTGATCGCATGCATGATCCGTTTGGGCTTTTGTTCTGACTTGCTCGAGCCGAAGAATGTAAAACGTAAAATACCTCATGGAGAGTTACGAGGTTTACAAAGACGCCATGCGATCGGCGGACGCTGGCCTCCCCACAAACACTCGAAAATACCGAAGACTCGACTGTGCTGTTCTCGAATATGCTTACAAGATGATTAGCGAGACGCGTCAGGGTGTGACGGTGGACACTGCGCGCGGCGTCTATGTTCCGGTTGGAGGGGATCGGCGGGTCTGGGAAGGAAGTTGGATCTCGCGCGACGCTCATATTCAGCTCTGTGTTCGGAATCCAGCAAGTGTACTCGGAGCCTGGCTCCATCATCCCACGATCTTGGAGGTTGGCGATGTCCGTGAGGCGTTACAAGGTCGAGTTGACCGCGTCGGCCGAGATCATCCGCGAGGCGCGGTTGAATCTGAAAAAGATCCCTAAGTCACGCAGGATTGAACTGATGGTGGAAGCTGGCTTGCTGACCCCAAAACAGGGCGAGCGGGCAATCAAGAATCTGGCCGAGGCCGAAGCGGCCAAGCCCAAGCCACGCCCGCGAAAAAGTGACTGACCAGACGCCAAGGATCCCCGCGGAAATCGAATCCACGACAGCCGGGACGGCTGTCGTACTCCGTGAAAACGCACGGCCGTCTCCACGTTCCCACGCGCCGGCCAACCCGATCGCCCGATTGATCAATCCAGCCGATCCTGGAATAATCGGTTCAATGGATCGTGCATCTCGTACCTCGCCGCGAGACGTCTTGGTTCCCAGATCGATGAGGGAGGTCTTGCAATGACGATTACCTTGCCAGACGAACTGGGATCGCGCGTCCAACAGGCCGTCGACAGCGGCCGGTTCGCATCAGTCGCCGACGCGATGGCCGAGGCCGCCCGCCTGCTGCTCCACGAGCTGGAACGGACTCGGCGGCTCGAGTCGCTCGACGTCGAGGCCGATCACGGGCCCGACCTGTTTCTCGGATCCCTGCGCGACGCCGCCCCTGAGCTCGACGAGATCGTCGCCGACGCCTACCGCAAGCGGAGCGAGGAAACCTGGCGGGTTCTCGATCTTGAATAAGGCGCTCCTCGACACCGACACCCTGTCCGAAATCGGCAAGGGCCTGAACCCCACGATCGCCGCCAACGCCATGGCCTATCGACGCGACTACGGCCATTACACAACCTCCACGCTCAGCGTCATGGAGATCGTCAGAGGGTTCCAGCGGATCGGAAGCACGCGACGTCTGCAACAGTTTGTCGCCTCGCTGGCCATTTTGGAAGTCCTGCATTTCGATCAGACGTCCGCCAAGCTGGCCGGGCGGATCGCGGGCGACTTGGAGCGAGCCGGGCTGACCATCGGCCTGATCGATCCCATGATCGCCGCCGTCGCATTGACTCACGAGTTGGAGCTCGTCACGGGCAATACCAACCACTTCCTGCGCATCCAACAGCTTGGATACCCTCTCACGCTTGCAAACTGGCGTTCCTGACGCCATCCGCCACGCCCTACTGATGTTCGTCGGCTCGGCGATCACTCATCTCTACACTTCACTGATCTTCCTGGGCTCGCGGACTCCCTTCACGCGCCGGCCAACCCGATCGCCCGATTGATCAATCCGGCCGATCCTGGAATAATCGGTGCGACGGATGGTGCATCTCGCTCCTCACCTCGAGACGCATGGGTTCCCGACGGCGGCCGCTCTCGGGCGGCGCGGCGGGGTTTGACGCGGCTTGAACGCACGGCTCCGAGCCACGAACGAGGACTCCAAATCATGTCCAGCGACCAGAATGGTGGGATCGATCGACGGGCGGTACTGAGGACCGGGATCGCGGCGGCGGCCGTGGGGGGCTGCACTCCCCTCGCAAGGGCCCAAGAGGTCGTGGCGCGCGACAAGCCACTGCCCACCCGCAAGCTGGGCAAGACCGGTGTCGCGCTGACCATCCTCGAGCAAGGGGCCGTGCGCAGCCCCGACCGCGTGCTCCGGACGTCGTTCGCCAGCGGCATCCGCGTCTTCGACACCGCCAAGGTCTACGGCACCGAGCCCAACTTCAAGAAGTGGTTCGAGCAAGACCCGGCCGTCCGCAAGCAGATTTTTCTGGTCACCAAGGACATGCCCCGCGCGCCCAAGGATCTGCTCAAGATGATCGACCAGCGGCTGGCGGCGCTGGGGACCGATTACATCGACCTGTTCATGATCCACGGCCTGGGCGACAACCATTCGACCGACGCCGCTTGCGAGATGGTCAAGGGGCAAGAGCTCAAGGAAACCGCCGACGCCATCCGCAAATCGGGCAAGGCCAAGTTCGTCGGGTTCTCGACCCACCACAAGAACCGCGCCCAGATCATCCAGGCCGCCTCGGAAGGGGGGATCATCGACGCGATCATGCTCCAGTTCACCCCCTGGCTGGGCAAGGACGAGCCGCTCACCCGGGCGCTCGACTCAGCCTGGAAAAAGGGCGTGGGGTTGATCTCGATGAAGCACATCGCCGGCCAGTTCTTCGGCGACAAGCCCAAGGGCGACATCCTGAAAGAGGTCGTCGAGCGCGTCCCCACCCTCAAGGAGCGGAATCTCACGCCGTTCCAGGGCCTGTTGCACGCGATCTGGACCGACGAACGGATCACGGCCTCGTGCGTCTCGATGAAAAACACCGACCACGTCCGGGCCAACGTCGACGCCCTGCGCCGATTCAAGCCCCTGACGACGGCCCAGATCCACGAAATCCGCGACGCGGCCCTGGCCCACGGGCCCACCCTGTGCGCGGATTGCGACGGCCGCTGCGCCCAGGCCGGCGGAACCCAGGCCGCGTTAGGCGACCTGACCCGGTTCCTCACCTATCACGACCATCACGGCCACAAGGGCGAAGCCCGGCGACACTACGCCGCGCTCTCGTGCGCCGAACGCGATTGGTCGGGCGCGGACCTGGCCGCCGCGCGGGCCGCCTGCCCCAACGGCCTCGATTTCGCCCGGCTGCTCCCCCTGGTCGACGAACGATTGTCATGATCCCCATCAATGATCGCGTGTCGATCGACGAACGCGAGCTCGAATTTGAATTCATCCGCGCGAGCGGACCCGGCGGCCAGAACGTGAACAAGGTCTCGACGGCCGCCCGCCTGCGCTTTCACGTCGCCGGCTCGTCGCTGCCCCCCGACGTGCAATCGCGGCTGGTCCGGCTCGCCGGCCGGCGGCTCGGCCAGGACGGATTCCTGACCCTGTTCGCCCGCGGCGAGCGCAGCCAGGAAGCCAACCGCCGCGACGCGATCGAGCGGCTGGTCGAGCTGGTGGCCCGCGCCTGCGAAAAACCCACCCCCCGCCGTCCGACCCGCCCCACCGCCGGCTCGAAAAAACGCCGGCTCGAATCCAAGCGCAAGCGGGGCGAGACCCGCGCCAGCAGGTCGCGGCCCCCCCGGGACGATTCGCACGACTGACGGCGAAACGCCCCGGCTCGGGCGGCCGTGCGCCGGCGCCAGGCCCGAGGCTAATTCGCCGGCGCGGCCCCGACGAACGCCGCGCGCGCAGGCCGTCTCAGCAGGCGGCCGATCGAGCACAGCGCCTGCTCAAGCTCGTCGGCCACAATGGGTTTGACGAGGTGCAGCGTGAACCCGGCGGCCTTGCTCTCGACGAGATCCTCTTCCGTGCCGAAACCCGACAGGGCGACGCCGACCAGGGCGCTCGATTCCGCCAGCTCGCGCATGAGGTCGAGACCCGACCCGTCGGGGAGCTGAATGTCGCAGACGAGCAGGTCGAACGAGCCGTTCGCGGCGGCGGCGCGGGCCTCGGAGAGCAAGGCCGCCGCGACCACGCGATGGCCAAGCCGCTCGAGGACGATTTTCAGATAGCGGAGCGTGTCGAGATTGTCCTCGACCAGGAGCACGGCGAGATCGCCGGGCGCCTCGCACGGCGCGCTCAGCGCGGGGCCGAGGCCTCGGTCCGCGCCGCGAACCACGGCGGGGAGCTCCAGCCGGAAGGTCGAGCCCTGGCCGACTCCGGCACTCGAAGCGGTGAGCTTTCCCCCGATCGATTCGGCGACCCAGCGCGAGATCGCGAGCCCCAGCCCAAGCCCCCCCCGCCGGCCGCGCCCCAGAGGGGCGGCCTGCTCGAACGGGTCGAAGATCCGCTCGAGCAGGTGCGGCTCGATCCCAATCCCCGTGTCGTGGAATTCGACCACCAGAAGCACCCCCGAATCGCCGTCCGCCTCGCCAAGCGCGCGCGTCGTGATCGACATCGCGCCACCCGGCGGCGTGAACTTCACCGAGTTGCGGATCAGGTTCCAGAACAATTGCATCAGCCGCGCGAAGTCGGCCCGAACGTGATGGTTCCTGGCGCGCAGGCTGGTGCTGAGAACCAGCCCCGCGCACTGGACCTCACTATAGCAGACGTCGACGGCCCGTAGGATGGCCTCGTGGACGTCGACGACGGCGATGTCAAGCCGCAGGTTTCCGCGCTCGATTCGCGAAAGATCGAGCAAATCGTCGACCAGCCGAGCCTCGAGCTGAATGTTGCGCTTGATCATCTCGAGCTGGTCGCGCTGGTCGAGGTCCAGGACGTCGTCGAGCATACAGTCGACGGAGAGCAACACTGGGGTGAGCGGGGTTCGGAGCTCGTGGCTCAAGACGGCGAGGAAGTGGTCCTTGGCGGAGCTGGCCTGCTCGGCGGCCTCCTGGGCCGCGCGGGCCTGGGCGGTCCGCTCCTCGACCAGGGCCTCGAGCATGCGTTCGTGGGCCTCGATCCGGACCAGGCGTAGCCGAACGGCCAGCGCGACGACCGCCAGCGCCAGGCACGCGGCCACGGCCCTGAACCAGGTGGTCTGGTGGAGGGCTGGGGCGATTTCGAGCGGAAAGCTGGTCGCGGCCGCCCCCCACGGACCGTCGCCGTGGCGGGCACGGACCTGAAAACTGTACCGGCCCGCCGGCAAGTTCGAGAATCGAGCGACCCGCTCGGCGCCGGCCTCGATCCAGTCGCCGTTGAAACCCGCGAGCTGGTACTGAAACCGGATCTTCTCGGGGGCGAGCACGCTCGACGTCGCGTAGCGAAACGTAAGCTCGCGCGGGCCGTGAGTAAGGGCAGCGGCCGCTGGGGCGTCGAGCGGGCGTTTTTGATCCTCGATCGCCATGATGAACGCGCGCGGCGGCGCGGGTGGATCGGGCAGCCGCGCGGGATCGATCATCACCAGACCCTGGATGGTCGCGAACCAGAGCCGGCCGTCGGCCGTTCGACACGCCGCCGGCTGCGTACCCCGGTTGCACTGCGTCGAGATCATCCCCTCGGCCTTGCCAAACTCGGTCGCTCCCAGAGCCCCTACAAGACCACGATCGAGCGCGTCAAACTCCTCGAGCCGCACCCGAAAAATCCCCTTGACGCAACCGAACCAGAGCCCCCCTTGCCCATCCTCGAGGATCGAGCAAATCGTGTTGCAAGTGAGCCCCTCACGGGTGGTGTAAACCCGGATCCGGCCGTCCTTGAGCCGATTGAGCCCACCCCCCCAGGTGCCGATCCAGAGCGACCCGTCGCTCCCCTTGTGGAGCGCGAAGACCGAATTCTCGGAGAGCCCCTCCCGCGTGGTGAAGCGCTCGAGCCGGCCGTTCTCGAAGCGATTGAGCCCGTTGTGGGTGGCGATCCAGACGGCGTCGCCGTCCTCGAGAAGCACCCGCACCCGGTCGTCGAGCAGGCCGTC
>DAIDHE010000042.1 GCA_027459775.1 Planctomycetales bacterium
GGCCGGTTGGTCCAGACGTGGATCTCCTTGACAGGCCCGAACAGGTCCGAGCGAATCAGCTCGACGCCGCTCCGGAAGCCGTTCTCGGCGGTGCCCTGGTTGCCCATCTGGGTGCAGAGATGCTTCTCGGCGGCCAGGGTGCGCATCAGCCGCGCTTCCTCGATCGACCACGTCAGCGGCTTCTGGCAGAAGCAGTGCTTGCCCATCCGCATGGCCATCACACTGGCCGGGGCGTGGGTGTGGTCGGGCGTGCTGACCGTGACGGCGTCGATCTTGTCGCCCATCTCCTCGAGCATCTTGCGATAGTCAAAGTACTTCTTGGCCTTGGGATAGCTCTTGGCCATCTTGTCGAGAGTGCCCGAGTCGATGTCGCACAGCGCGACGATCTCGCCGTGCTTGCCCGCCGAGTGGGTGTCGCTGTCTCCCTTGCCCCCCACCCCGATGCACGCGAACTGGACCCGCTCGTTGGGCGACGGCTTGAGCGACCGGGCAAACGCGGGCGCTCCCCCCATCCACATCGCGCCCGCGCCCGCGAACGCCGACTGACCCAGGAAATGACGACGATCCATGATCCAATCCCCCCGGTGTGAACTGCCGCCGGCGCACACGCGCCAGCCCCTCTCCCACACGACCGCCGTTCAAACCGCCGCTGTCAACGGCCGTTCAACAACAGTTATACATCAAGCATGACCGACCGGTCGGGTCTTGGCAACCCTTCGCTCCCGGGCTGGAGTCGGCCGGAAGGCCATGCTGCTCGGTCATGGCATAAGACGTACCTGCCCGGTCGTTCCGATTCTCGCCGTTCTCTTTCAGAGCGCCATGGAGTGGCGCACTTGGCAGCTTGTTTGCGAGGTTTCCGCTGCTCGCGGCGGGCGGTGACGGCCACGCCTGGCGAAGCTCGCGCCCGTAAAGAACGGGGCCTCGACGGGGTGACCGGCCGGTCGTCCCGAGCCTTTCGGCGGGGTTGTCGTGCATCGAGTGTGCCATGCAAATATGTCGTTTAGTCATGACCGAGAGCAACAGACGAGGGTTGGACCGAGCGGATCTTCGGTCGGCCCGAGATGGATTGTCGCGTCGCTCTCGGGATCGAGTGCGAAGGATCGCGGCGTGGCGCGGCCCGAGCCGGTTGATGAGGAACCCGAGGTGGCCTGGCGCGAGTGCCCGGCGCAACCTGTGCGCGGACCTTGGCTGTTTCCAATCAGGTTAGCGCGCGTTTGGCTTCCCTTGATTGCAACCCCGACGGATTTATTGGCTCGATGGACGGAACCTGTGGCGGAGGAACGAATTAAAATCTTGAAAAAGTTTTTTCGGCCGTTCCATTGTTGCGCTCGCGTGGCCAGGATCTGGCCCGATGACCTGGCCGAGGTTGGCCGGCCGCCACGCACTGACGAATGACACCTGATCTTCCGCGTCTGAGTAGCTCAGTGCCTATCCGACGGGCGCGGTGAAGGATCTCTCTTATCACGGTCTTCGCGGTCTGTATTCGTACGGCTGCCAGCCAATCGGCGTCTGGCCCAGGACACTTTGTGAGAATCGCCGAAACGTCTCACTCCGACGAGACTCAGTCAGATTCAGTCACGGACAGCCACCTTTGATAGTCGGGTCGCCTTCTGGCTCGCCCTTCGGCTCCCCGTTTTCCAGTATCGTGGCCGGGCTCGGCGCGAAGACTCGAGATCGCCAATGACGTGCGAATTGATCGAGGCTTGTCGGCCGCGCTCCGGCTTCAATCGCGGCGGCGTTTTCGGGAAGATCGAGAGTCCAGACCAGCGCGTCCGCGGCTGCCGCTTCTCGGCAAAGGCGCTCGACCCGTCCGCCGGGATTCGCGTGCAGAACGAGGAGCTCTTGAGCAAGCGCCGAGACGAACCGGTTGCGTTGCTCGGCCATTGCTGTCGTGGCGCGCCGAGCGGGCCCGTCGAAAGGCGAGACGACCAGCACGCGCCCGGCCTCGATTCCCTTTCGCCATGCGGGCGGCGTTCGCATGCGCCAGATCGACCTGGCCGGGCAAATGACAACGGGTTGCGCCCCGCGTAGCAAGAGATCGAGGCACTCCTTTTCCATCGGCGAATGAAATCCGCCCACGACCGCGATCGCCGCGTCGCGAAGAGCCCTGGACAGGTCATAAGCGCCCAGCACGATCCGGCCAGGGCACCTCATCGAGCAAAGAAGCCCTAGAAGCGGCTGGGCGAGCAGGCCCGCGTCGCCGGCGACCGCCAGGATCGGGTATCGCCGCTCAAGGCCCTGGTCTCGAAGTCGCGCCGGATATCCGGGAGACGAGCCAGCCAATGTGATCAAGGGGTCGGTCATCGTCACATGCCTCTATTCTCCACCGAGCCGCATCATTAGAATCCATTCCGCCCCAATCCCTGGGAGACGCCGCGTATGCTTGGCCTGACCACGCTTCTCGCCGAACACCGGTTCGCGGAACTCTTCCGTGAAGAGCTGGGCTGGGACCAAGCCTCGGGCTCGATTTCGGTCGACGTCGCCGAGCGACGGCTCACCTTCGACGCGGTCGCCCAAAAGCATGGTTTCCAGGTTCTCCAGTGTAACGTGGATCGACGTTCTCTTTGCAACCGTGGACTCCTGCGTCGCGCCCAGGCTCGAGTGGCTCGGGGAATCCACGAGCACATCCTCATCTATTTGTGCGATCGACCGCCGAAACAGGTCTGGCAATGGGCGGCTCGAACCGGGGACGGCCGGCGTCTGAGGCATCGTGAGCACCCCTTCTTCTCGTCCTCGCCGCCCGACGCGCTCATCAAGCGGCTGCTCGGTCTGCAATTCTCGATCGAGGACGAGGAACGCGGACCCTCCCTGATCGACGCGCTCGATCGAACGCGGGCCGCGCTCGACGCGCCGGCCGAACGAAATCTCTTCGCGAAACGACCAGAATACGCAGCGCAAAGCGACGCCCTCGCCGTCGCCATGAAGAATGGCGAGGAGGGCGCATTCGACAAGTTCGTCGAGTTCCATCTTCCCCTGGCGCGGCACCTTGCCGAATGGCCCCGGCGAAGCTACCACCTGGATGCCGAGGATGGGGAGCAGATCGCCGTGCTCGGGCTCATCAGGGCCGCTCGGAGATTCGATCCTGACCGCGGTTACCAGTTCTCGACTCTTGCTTATCGCTGCATTCTCCAGGAGTGCCACCAGGGCGGCCTCAAGGCATCGCTGCTCATTCAGGTGCCGCCCAACGCGCTCAAGCCGACACTGGCGCTCTGGGTGCGGCTCCAGAGATCGCGAACAGCCCGAGCGCCGAAGCGACCCCAGCATGAAATCAGGCGGCTGTGCACGTTGAAGCCGGCGTCCAAACACGCGGACCCGCGGATCGGCCGGGCCTTGAGCGTACGCTCACTCTCGGACCGTGGAGAGCCCGAATATGACGAAGCTTCGTCGGTTCCCGCCGACTCCGGCGGCGGGCCTGTCGAAAGCTTGCTCAGTCAGGATCGCCTGGCGCAAATTCACCTCGCGATCACACGCCTTGATGAACGGCGGCGGCGCGTCTTGCGAATGCGGTACGGAATCGGGTGCGAGCCGATGACTCTCGAGGAGATCGGCCGCGCCGAGGGAATCACCCGCGAGCGAGTCCGTCAGATCCAGGTCGGCGCGGAACGGAGACTCCGAACATTCATCGAGGGGAATCTGAAGGATCTTGTTCCCGAGAAGTCGGTCACTCCAGGCGATCCGCTCGCCCCGCGTCGCGGTCCTGGCGAAGGAAAATCTTGAGCTCGGCGAGGTCGATCTCGAAGGCAACCAAAAACCGGCGGAGCATGTCGCGGATGCCGTTGGCCGAAAGGTTGCATTCCACGAAGAGCCCATTGCCGATTTCGAGGGCCGAGCGCAATTCGCTGGGATGGCGCGCCATGCTATGATTGCCGCGATTGCTGATAAAGTCGACGTGGTCGACCAAGGACGCGAAACGGGCCGCGTCGCGCTGCAGCAGCTGGCGACAAGCCAATTCGTAGAGCCGCTGCCAGGTTGAGATGCCGCTCGCCGCCTGGCCCGACAGTATGAAGCCGTGCGGGCGCCTGTACGTGAAATCCTCGTCGAGCGAGTGCGGCTCTTCGCGGTTGAGATCCCGGACAATCCGCTCGTTCTGTTCGTGATCCTCCGACCCGGACTCCTCGCCGGCCTCGAGCCGCACACTGGTGAATTGCTGGACCAGCACCGACAGTTCGCTGGCCAGCTGGTCGAACGCGGCGGCCTTGGCGTTGTAGGCGCGCTTGAACACAACGCCGCTCTCAAGCGCGTCGGGATCGTTGTGGTCGATCGAAAGCCAGATGTCGTCCGAAAGCGCGAGCAGATTCTCCCGAACCGCCTCAAGATCCTCGAGAATCGCCCGCGTGCGGTCCGACTGCGACGCACTCCGAGCCGCGCTCATTCGTCATCCTCCCCGGCGTCCGCGCCCATGCGGTACTTGATGTCGTAGTTGATGATGAAGTCGAGCTCCGCGGATGAAAAGCCGTAGTGCTCGGCTAGCAACACGTCGATTCTGTCGATCAGAACTTTCGAAGCCTTTGGGATGATGCACTGCACGGTCAGGTCGTCATGGGCGAACCGCATCTTGCGAATCTCGGAATTCGCGGCAAGGTCCGACATCAGCTCCTTGCCAAGTCTGTCCAATCTTGACCCCAGTCCGTCCACCAACAACGACTCCAAGTCGATCGGGAACGCGTCGACCTCGCGTTTGTTGACGTGTCGGCAATCGCTGAACACGGTCACGAACCAATAGAACAGATTCGAGTTCAGGCAGCACAGCGCCCCACGCGAATGCTCGGCCTTCGCGAAGTTCAGCGTCTTAAACTCCGAGGGGGGTCTACGTTGTCCGCGACCGTCGAGAATCTTTGGCTGGAAATCGAGTACCTGTAAAAAGTAGCCGACTTTTCTTGAATAGAATATGCTGTGGTCACCGCCGGGATCGAGGAACGAGGAAAGTCGCGGTTGCCGACCGGCTAGTTTTTTGAGGATGCTGGACTCCAAGCTCGAGCACAGCTTCGGGAGTGCGTTGCTCACAACATTTGATACGGATTCCGCGAGGGCCATCTGTTCGAAGAGCGAGGGACGCTCGACGCCGGCCCACTTATTGTAGCGCGACGAATAATTCCTGGTGGGCCGTTGCCCCCGACTTACTATGTGGATCGTTAATCGAATGTGTTCGAGCCCATCAAAGAGCCGAGATGGCCTGTCGTCGAACGAGCTGAACCACAGGCGATGGCTTGCGAGTCGTTCCTTCAGTCCCTGGTATCGGTCTGTCGATATTGAGGAGACAGGAACGATGAACCCCTGACGGCCGACCAGGGCGCCAAGGCCCATGCAACGCTCTATGGTCAAGGCATAAAGATTCCCGCAAGTCAGGCACTCGTAGCCACGAGTGCTATAACCCCTTACCTCCTTGATCTCCACATACGGCGGGTTCCCAATAATGACGTCGAACCCTCCGTCCTTCATGATTCCGTGGAACTCGGCGAACCAGTGGAAGGGCTGGTGGCTGGCGCGCCAGCTGGCGAAGTCCTTGGGCTTGCGGTCGGCGTCGATGCCGTATTCGCTGGCGAGATAGCGGTCGAGCTCGCCGCCTAGCGTATTCAGCCGGTCTCGTAGCTCTTTTTTGCCCGCCGCGAGCTCCCGGCTCTTCACGCCCTGTTTCGTCTGCTGTTCGTGGAACTGCTGGAACGCGCGATCGACGATCTCGGCGTCCTCGACGATCCGCTTCACCTGATCCTGTTCGTCGAACCCGGGCATGAGCTGGATCGTTTCGGTCTTGCTGTGTTTCTTGTTGAGCGATTTCTTGACGTCGTCGAGGGTGGCGAAGCCGACCAGGGTGTTGCCGGCGCGGACGTTGAAATCGACGTCGGGAAGGGGCTCAAGTTGATCGGCGTCCTCGACCTGGGCGACGAGCTTGAGAAACAGCCTCAATTTGCAGATCTCGACCGCCTCTTCCATGATGTCGACGCCGTAGAGGTTGCCCACGATCAGCGACTTGAGGATGAAATAATCGCGGTTGGGATGGCGATCGATTTCGGCCAGGATCGCGCGGAAATCGCTGAACTTTTTCGGTGAATGACTCGTCCCCGATCGACCCAGATCATCGACGAACGCCTGCATTCGGTCGAGGCAGGCTTCATAGAGCGGTTGCAAGATGCCGAGGGCCGCGAAGAGGAACGCGCCCGAGCCGCAGGTGGGATCGAGCACCGTCACGTCGCGGATCGCGTGCCAGAAGGCCCGGAGCAACTCCGGCCCCTCGCTCCCCGAGATCGCATCCTCGGCGAGCTGCCGAAGGTCGAGGTTGAGCGTGACCAGGTCGTCGATCTCGTGGACCTCGCCACGACGGAGCTTTTCGCGGATTTCCAGGCAGCGCTCGCGGCGGGCGACGTGTTCGCGCCAGGTTTCGGTCGGCAAGGCAAACGCCTCCGGGGCCGGACGATTCCAGCCGCCACGCTTCGAGACGTCCGTCACCCCCTCCGCGATCGCATCGGGCAGCGGCTTGATTTGACCAGCCGCCTCCACCACGCCGCGACGGACGGCCGGGTAAATGTAGCGGTCGGGATCCTCACTCAAGAGCCGCCAAAGCGCTGCGCTGGGCTCAAAGGCGACCGCACAACCCTTTCGAGCGGCGTCGAACAGGTAGGGGACGATCGTGCTCTTGCTGATATATTCGGTGATGTCTTCCTTGGTGTAATAGGCCCCCATCTGCTTCTGATTGATGTACTTCTCGAAAATGTAGCCAAGCACGTCGGGGTTGATCTCGCGCTCGTTGCGGAGCGGGCGGACGTCGAGATGCCAATCCCACTGGTCGAAAAAGTCAAAAAGACGCCGGAACGCCTCGTCGGGGATGTCGAGCTCGGGGTTGCGCTCCTCGAGCGCATGGACCTCGAACAGGCCGCCGTTCAGGTAGGGGACCGCGCCCAGCAGGGCCCTCAAATCGGCGTCGAGAGCACGGTCGTTTTTCTCTTTCGCAAACCCCTCGTGGAACAGCGCGAGCAAGAAATAGCGGTAAAACGTGTGGAATTTCCCCTTGCCCCGTCTGGCCTGGACCCGGGCCAGGCGGTCGCGGAGATGGTCGACCTTCCCATCAAGGAAACCCTTGCGCTGAATGAAGTAGATGAACATCAGGCGGTTGAGCATCAGCGAGGCGTACCACTCCCGTTCGGCCTGGTCGGCAACCCCCTTGATGAAGGCCAGGAAGGCCCCATGCTCGATCTTGAAGCGGTCGTAGAACTTCTTGGTGACGCGGTCGCGGTCAAAGGCGTCGCGGAGTTTGTGCACCGTCCCGGTCAGGTCGAGAGCTTCCTCGTCGCCGAGCGGGATGGTGATGACGCGCAGCTTTTGGATGAGCGCCTCGGCCGCCGTTTGTAGTTTGGGGTCATAGGTGTGCTCGCGGTAAAGGGCGGGCTGGCCCGGCGCCCGCGCGACCCACTGCCAGATCTGGGCGCCCTTGGCGTTGTCGACGACAATGATCAGGTGCTCATATGCTTGCTTCGCGACCTGCTTCTCGATTTTCCCGCGCGTGGCGTGGTCGGGAATCCGACCGTCGGGTCCGGGCGGGCATTGGAAGATCTGAACGCCGCGTTTCTGGGCGATGGCGCGGAGCGCGTAGTCGTGGCCCAACACGTTCACGGTCAGACCGGACGCTGGAAAACCCCAGCCGAGCTCTTGCGTGAAGAGGCCGGTGAGATCGAATTACCGCAATCGCTCGCGAACGGCCGGTTTAGCGAGTGTATCACATCACGACAACGTCAACCGAACGCTCCCTCATGCACTCGCTGGCGCTTCGGGCTCGTACTCCAGCAATTCCGACTCCAATTACAAGCACGACGCGCAAGCGAGTGTATCACATCACGGCAACTTCAACCGACCGCTCCCTCATGCACTCGCTGGCGATTCGGGCTCGTATGATTCCAATCCAGGGCCTGAACGGTTCGCGCGCAGCCCCAACGAGCAAATGATTCGCGGCTCGTGCGATTCGTGTTCGTCTTGGACGATGCAGAGCCGGTCTTCCTCTCGCAATTCGACGACGCGGCGGGCGAGATCCTGGTCGCTGATGCCGTGGCGAAGCTGGCGGTTGATCAGATCGACGGCGAGCGGTCTGAGCGGAAAGTTATGGATCTCTTCGATCGCGCGGCGCAGTCCGAGCGTGTCGAACCGCGTTCCCTTGACCTGGTCGATATAACGCTTCAGCCGTTCATAGGTTCGATACCGAGCGCCCGTCGGGCGGCCGAGCCCGCCACCCGGCGATTTGGCCTCGACCGCGATGATCTCGACCGCGCGCTCGACGATCTCGTGATGGTTGGCGTGCCGGTCGACCGTCGCGGTTTCGGGCGTGCATTCGGCCGCCTTCAAGATCGCAAACTGCGACTCCGTGACCGGCTGGCCCGCCGTGTCGAGCCACGCCAGGGCGTCGTTGTCGCCGGCCGTGCGAATATACGCGAGCACGCCCTCGGGCCGGCCGGCGGCGGGCTGGTGCGGGCGCGTCGAGAAGACCACGTTGGGCAGGTCGGGAATGATCTTTTCCAGCGCGGGCTCGCGGTCGATCGCGTTTTTCCAGATCTGATAGGCGTATGAGCCCAGGTCGACCTCGGCATCGTCGTCGCCGTCCAGGACGCCGGCCTTCTCGGTGAAGAGATCCCGTACGGCCGCGTCGCTCTCGTCGTCCTCGAAAAACGCCTCGTCCGAGCCGACAACCTCGGCGTTTTCCCGCAGCCTGAGCCGGACCCGGTCCCGCAAGCGAATGATCCGCTCGACCCCGTCCGCGGGAAGAAACGAATAGCAAAGAATCTCGTTGGCCTTCTGGCCGATCCGGTCGACGCGGCCGGCGCGCTGAATCAGGCGTATGATCGCCCAGGGAAGGTCGTAATTGACGACGATCGCCGCGTCTTGCAGGTTCTGGCCCTCGCTCAAGACGTCGGTCGTCACCAGGACGTCGAGCTCGTCCGTGGGGACGAGGCCGGGGCGATCATTGCTCGCCGGGCTGAACCGCCAGGCGAGCACGCTGGGGTCGCTCGTGTCGCCGGTGACGGCCGCGACCCGGCCCACCCCACGTTTTTCCAGCTCCCGCGTCAAATAAAACACGGTGTCGGCGAACTGGGTGAAGACCAGGATCTTGCGACCCGCGTGTTTTCGCTGGATCAGATCGGCGAGCTGGCCCAGCTTCGAGTCGCGGGCGGCGACCCAGGCGCCGCAGCGCTCGAGGACGGCGATCAGCACCCTGGCGTCATCCTCAAGGTCGCGGGCGAGATCGGGAAGAAAGCGCCCCGACGGAAGCCAGCCGAACCGCCTTTTCCATGGCCCCGAGTAGCGCTCATAAACCACGGCGGCGCGCTCGCGAAACCAGGCCAGCGTCGCGGCCTCGACCGCAAGATCGCTCTCCGCCCGCTGATCGTCGCCGTCATCGTCGTCCGCGAAAGCGTCTGGCCCGGCGTCGGTGAACCGCGTGTCGAGCATGCTCGCATCTTGGGTTCCGATCGGAACCGGAAGACCCCTCTCGATCGCATGCAGGTAGACGCAGTTTCTGAGAATGTGCCGCTCGATGGACTGAAGAAACGACTGGCCGCTGCTTTCGAGACGCTTGAAGAGGTTGGTCCGGCAAAAGCCCATGAGACGCTTCCCGGCCCGCGACAGGTCGCCCATGATGCGCCGCTCGGCGGGCGGCGGCGGGTCGTGAGGCCGCTCGTCGAGGTAATTGGCGAGTCCGTAACGCGGCAAGGCCAGTCGATTGACCGCGTCCACGATCGGCTCCGAATACAGAAGCGCGTACTGATCGTCGGGATCGCCGTCGTCAATCTTGAATCTCACGGTTTTCGGCCGTCGCGTGGGAATATAAGAGCGCGAACCGTCGGGAAACGTGAGGTATTTTCGCTCCGAGGCCTCATCGTTCTGGGCATAGTTGTCCTGAATGAACGTTCGCGTTCTACGCACCAGGTAGAGCCGCATCAGCTCGCGCCAGTCGTCTGGGTATTCGCTTTTTTCAAAGCCGGCCAGCGTCCGAACCCCGCATTGGTAGCGGCGGATGAACTCGGACTCGCCGATTTGCCGCAGAAGCGCCTCGGGGCGGACGCCGATGTCCTCGTCCTCCTTGAGGAAGAGGCGCAACTGGTTGGCCAGGTCGAGATAGGTTTTATTGTAGGGCGTGGCCGAGAGCAGGATGACCTTGCTTTCGTTGCGCTCGATGTAATCCCGGATGGCTCGATAACTTTTGCCGTCGCGATTGCGAAAGTTGTGGCTCTCATCGATCAAGACGAGCCGGTAGCGCTTGACCTGATCCGGCAACATTTCGATAGCGCGGCTGGTCGAAAGGACGCGGCCCCGAAGCCCGTAGCGCTCCCGGCAGCGTTCCCACATTGGGACAAGGTTTTTGGGGGCGAGGATGAGCGTTTCCAGGTCGAGGTCGTCCTCGAGGATACGGGCGACGGCCGCCGCCATCCGGGTCTTGCCCAGGCCCACGACGTCGCCGATGAGCACGCCCCCGCGCTTATTGAGGTGGTGAGCGGCGATCTTCACGGCCGCGACCTGGAACTCAAAGAGCTGGCCCTCGAAAATGCGCGGAAGACGAAACTCGGTCTGGCCGGCGCGTGCCTCTTGCGAGAGGTGATAGGCCATTTTGACATAGATGTGATAGGGGGGCGGCGGTTGCTCGCGCGCCCAGCTCTGCTCGATGACGTGCAGGAGCTCGTTCGAGATGTCGAGGCACCAGCGATCGTTCCACCGGTCCTCGAACCAGCTCGCCAGCTTGGCGCAGGCGTCTTGCTCGACGACGTCGACGTTGAGCTCGCCCTGACTCGACAAGCCGGCGAAGGTCAGATTGCTGCTGCCAAGATAGCCCACCGCCGGCGCGATCGGGTCGGAACGAAACAGCAAATAGAGCTTGGCGTGCAAGGGATGGCGCAGGAACAGTTTGACGACGACCTTCTCGCCGCGGATCTGGGCCGCCAGGCGGCGGAGGCCGATCTCGTCCGCATTATTGGGAGTCCCAAGCATCAACTGATCGCGAAACTCCTCGGCAAGCCGGTGTTTGAGACGGATGGCCGTGCTGTTGTCGATCGGGTGGTCGGACTTGTGGACTCCGATCGCCTCTCGGAGCTCCTCCCGCGGCGGGGTCTGCATCCCAACCAGTAGGCGGCAGCACTGGCCGGGCCCTCCCGACCACCGCTCAATCTGTTCGTCGATCTGGCGCCAGCCTCGGAGGTTGAAGTATCCAACGCAAAAATCGGCGCGTTGCGAGACGTCCAGCGTGTCGCGAATGGCGGGGAGGAGCGACTGATCGATGTTGTCAAAGATCCGGGGCATTCTTGAGCTCGACCTCCGCGCGTTCAACAGACGACTTCGATACCCGGCCGGCCGCGGCGGCAATCAGCCCTCGGCGGTTTCAGCGTGATCGAGCGGCCTTGGCCCCGCCCGTTCTCGAACTTCGCGCCCACGCCGGCAGTGAGAATGTACCACCTTGCGCGGACGCATCCATCCCTGAGCGGATCTGGCCCGCCGGTGATCGCCCCCGGTTCCGCCCCTCTGTCGAATCCTAGCTGTCGCGACAAGGTCATCTGAACTCGTATCAAATCCACAGTTCATCACGTGCGCGAATCCTCTGCCGGCGCGAGCCGGGCCGGGAAGACGGACAGCGCGACGGCTCGATGGTGAGCCTCACCGCGGGGATACCGCCGATCGACTCACCCTACCAGACAGGCACGAGCCGGAGTTATGATCTTGGCAACACGCCAACGCCCCATGTTCGAATCACGCCAGGGAGATCAACATCATGGCAATCGCTCACTTCACCCTGGCCACGCGCGACGTGGCGGCGACCAGGCGGTTCTTTCAGGACACGTTTGGCTGGCAGGCCCTCGAGCATCACACCAACGTCCCCGCCGAGCTCGAGCCGGCATGGCTCGAAATCGCTCCAGGACAAGAGCTCCATTTGCTCAGGACGCCCGACTTCAAACCCTCGCCCTTCGATCGCGAATACGGCCGCCATATCGCGCTCTATCACCCCGCGCCGGACTTCCCCGACCTGAAACGACGACTCGCCCAACACGGCGCTCAACTGATCGACCCCCTGCGAGAAACGACGTTCGAGCGATTCTTCTTCAAGGATCCCAACGGATACATCTTCGAAGTCATCGCCCAGTAAACCCACTCGACCAATACGCAAGTAAGCTCGCCCGGTTTGCCTCCTGACCCGGCGATGCCGCGACTCCTCCGTTCGGAGCCCCCCAGTCGCAGCCTGACAGGCTGCATCGCCGAGACCAAAAGGGTTCAGGGGCCGTCCCAGGCCAACCCAGTGCTGCGCACCGGGCGATCGCCTCTCAGTGCTGCGGACGGAAAACCTGACGCTCTCGCACCCCCACGCCCGCTCAGCCGCCTGCCCGGCCAGCCCGAGGCCGTTCCATCACAAAAACAGAGTCACGCTTGCGTTCCTCAGATGTTAAACTTATTATGGAGAATCGAAGCGGCAGATCGATGATCCCAAGAGTGCGTGATGCCTCTTCCGCGATGATTTGAAGACCCCCACCTGCCTGACCGGCTGATCCCTCCGCCTTGGCCTTCCTCGTTGAGCGACGTCTTGAAACCGGGGAGTACGCGATGTCGTTTTTTCGCCAGATCGTGCGATCGCGCGTGATTCGCCGAAGGGGTTCCTTCCGGGGGTCCGGTCCTGGACGTCCGCCTGGGAATCGATCGCGATTCGGGGCGGAAGGCGCGGGCAAGACGCAGGGAAAACGTACTCGCTTGCTCGGAAAGCGCGGTCCCATGAGACACAATCGCCGAGACGCCGTGTGGCTTCCGCTTTGCTTCGTGGCTGGCTTGTCGTGGTGCGCTCCGGCGGGTGTCGCGGGCGAGCCGGCGCGGCCGCTGGGGTTTGTCAACGACGTGGCGCCGATCTTGACCAAAGCCTCGTGCAATTCGGGCGCGTGCCACGCGAAGGCGGGGAACGGGCAGAACGGGTTTCGACTCTCGCTGCTCGGGTTCGAACCCCAGGAAGACTACGAGCACATCGTGAAAGAAGGGCGCGGCCGACGCGTGTTTCCGGCGGCCCCGGAGCAGAGTTTGCTGATCCTCAAGGCCGCCAACATCGTTCCACACGGAGGCGGCAAACGGCTCGATCCGAATTCGGAAAGCTATCAACGCCTCGTCCGATGGATCGGCGAAGGCATGGCTTACGGCCAAAAGTCCGACCCCACGCTCGCGTCTATCGAGGTCCAGCCGAAACGGAAGGTGATGAAGACGCTCGAGAAACAGCAGCTCAAGGTGCTCGCCCACTATTCGGACGGACATACCGGGGATGTCACCCGGCTGGCGCTCTACGAGCCCAACGACAAGGCGATGGCGGAGGCCGGCGAGCACGGCCTGGTCAGGATCCTCGACATCCCCGGCAACGTGGCCGTCATGGTGCGCTATCAGGGGATGGCGTCCGTTTTCATCGCCTCGATCCCCCTGGGCGCCCAGGTCGGGCCGATGCCCGCCGCAAGGAACTTCATCGACGCACTCGTCTTCGCCAACCTGAAACAACTGGGCCTGCCGCCGTCGCCGGTCTGCGACGACGCGACGTTTCACCGCCGCGTCTCGCTCGACATCGCCGGCCGACTGCCCACGGCGGACGAAGCACGCGCGTTTCTGTCGAGCGCCGACCCGGATAAGCGCGATCATCTGATCGAGACGTTGCTCTCGAGCCCCGACTACGCGGACTACTTTGCCAACAAGTGGACCGCGGTCTTGCGAAACAAGCGCGACGACGCCAGCGACATCACGGCGAACTTCGCCTTTCACTCCTGGGTGCGCGACGGGCTGCTCGCGAACAAGCCTTACGACCAGATGGTGCGAGAGCTTTTGGCGGCGACGGGTACGATCGCGGACAACCCCGCCGTGGCCTGGTACAAGCGGGTGCTCGAGCCTCGCGAGCAGCTCGAGGACGTGGCCCAGCTCTTCCTGGGCGTCCGCATGCAGTGCGCCCAGTGCCACCATCATCCCTTCGAGCGCTGGAGCCAGAACGACTACTACGGCCTCGGGGCCTTCTTCAGCCGGGTGGGACGGAAGCCGACGGCGACCCGCGGTGAGGACGTGATCTTTCACAAACGCGGCATGGCCGAGCTCGAAAACAAGAAGACCAAGCTCCCGGTCAAGCCCGCGGTCCTGGGCGGACGCGCGCTGGCGATCGCCCAGGACGAGGACCCCCGGCTTAAACTGGCCGACTGGATGAGCGACAAGGCGAACCCTTACTTCGCGAAGGCGCTGGTGAATCGTTACTGGAAGCACTTCTTCAAGCGTGGACTCGTTGAGCCGGAGGACGATATCCGCGAGACCAACCCGGCGACGAATCCCGAGCTGCTGGATGCGCTTGCCGATCACTTCGTCGCCAGCGGATACGACCTGAAGGCCGTGGTCCGCGCGATCGCCCGGTCGCACGCGTACCAGTTGAGCGCGACGCCCAGCGCGGCCAACGGCGTCGACCGCCAGAACTTCTCGCATTACTACCCCAGGCGTTTGCAAGCCGAGGTGCTCTTGGACGCGGTCGACCAGCTCACCGGCGCGAAGACCGATTTCGCCGACTTGCCGGCCGGCACGCGGGCGATTTCACTCCCCGACAACAGCTATAACCGGAGCTCGCCCTTCTTGCAGGTGTTCGGCAGGCCCGAGGGGGCGAGCGCCTGCGAGTGCGAGCGCGTCCAGTCGCCAAGTCTGGCGCAAAGCCTGCACCTGATGAACGCGGCCGACGTGAAGACGAAGCTCAGGACGCCCGGCGGCCGCGCGGAGCTCATGGCGAAATCGACCAGGCCCGAGTCCGAGAACGTGCGCGAGCTGTACCTGGCCGCCTACGCGCGCCAGCCGAGCCCGGCCGAGCTCAAGACGGCCGCGGCCTACATGGCCCGGCCGCGGTTGGACCCGCAAGGCAAGCCGATCGACGCCGCCCAGGCCAAGCGTGAAGCCTACGAGGATCTGCTCTGGGCGATCATCAACACCAAGGAATTTCTTTATAATCATTAAGCCCATGATGAAACACATCCTATTTCGTTTGATGGTCGTGATGGCGTGCCTGGGGCCTGGCGCGGCGGCGCTTGCCCAGGACGTTTGCCTGCCCGCGCCGCGGTTGCTCACCACCATGCCGATGGGCGGTCAGGCGGGGACGAGCTTCGAGGTCAAGATCACGGGCGAGAACATCGACGGCGCGAGCGAGCTGCTCTTCTCGAATCCCAGGATCACCGCGAAGCCGAAGGTCTCGAGCGCGGGGAGCGCTGAGCACGATGTGTTCGTGGTCGCCATCGCCGCCGACGCCCCCCATGGCGTGCACGAAGCCCGGGTGTTGTCGCGGTTGGGGGTTTCGTCGTCGCGGGCCTTCTCGGTGAGCGGGCTGCCGGAATCGACCCGGGCCAAGGCGAATACGACGCTGGCGACGGCCATGGAGCTCAAGGCGAACTCGATCACAAACGCCATGGCGACGCCGAGGAGCGTGGATTTTTATGTCTTCAGCGCGAGGAAGGGCGGGCGATTCGTGGTGGAATGCGCGGCCCGCGGCATCGACTCGAAACTGAAGCCGGTGTTGATCATCGCCGACGCCCAGGGTCGCGACCTGCTGGCCGATCGCCGGGGCGGTCTGCTGGATTTCACGGCCCCCGCCGACGGCCGGTATTTCGTCAAGGTGCACGACCTGACGTTCCAGGGAGGACCGACCCATTTTTACCGGCTGGCGCTGCTTGAGGAGCCTGGCACGGGGCCCGCGCCCCGGCAGGCCGCGACGGCGACGGTGAGCGCGTTTTCGTGGCCGCCCGATGAGGCGTCCAGGCGCCCCAGGATCGAGGAGACGGAGCCCAACAACCAGCACGCCCAGGCGCAGAGGATCACGCCCCCTTGCGAGATCGACGGCCGGTTCTACCCGGCCGCGGACGTCGACACCTTCGAGTTCACCGCGAAGAAGGGGGACGTGTGGTGGGTCGAGGTCGCGTCGGAGCGGCTTGGCTTGCCCACCGACCCGTTCGTGGTCGTCCAGCGGGCGATCCGCGACGGCTCGCGGGAAACGCTCGAGGACGTCGCGGAGCTGAACGACATCCCCAGCCCGATCAAGCCGTCGAGCAATGGCTATTCGTACGACGGCCCGGTCTACGACGCCGGGTCGGCGGACCCGCTCGGCAAGATCGAGATCAAGCAAGACGGGGTGTATCGACTCCAGGTGCGCGACCTGTTCGGGGGCACCCGAAGCGAGCCCCGCCATGTTTACAAGCTGATCATCCGCAAGCCGGCCCCCGATTTCGCACTCGCCGCCTGGGCTTTACATATGAATCTGCGGAACGGCGATCGCAACGCGGTCTCGAAGCCGATCGCGCTGCGGGCGGGCGCGACGATGGCGCTCGAGGTCGTGGTCGTGCGCCGCGACGGGTTCGACGGCGAGATCGAGCTGGGGATGACGAACCTGCCCGAGGGCGTTTCGGCCCGCGGCCTCAAGATCCCGGCCGGCAAATCCGTGGGCTCGCTCTTGATCAGCGCGGACGAAACCGCGCCCCGGTCGTTCGGCGTGGCCCGCATTTTCGGCCGCGCCCAGATCAACGGGAAAACGGTGACGAGACCCGGCCGGCTCGCCTCGATGGTCTGGCCGGTCAAGGACGCGAGCCAGGAGATCCCGAACCCGCGCTTGATGGCCGACGTGGCGGTGTCGGTCAGCCCGTCGGAAGGCGCCCCCGTCACGATCGCGGCGGCCGAGGACAAGGTGTGGAAAGTCAAGGCGGGCGACACGCTCTCGATCCCCCTCAAGTTCGTCTGGAGGAGCGATTTCACGGGTGCGTCGATCAAGCTGAGCCCGATGGGCGCGGATTTTGGGAGCCTGAAGGCGCTCGAGGTTCCCCTCAAGGCGGCCGGCTCGGAGGTCGTGCTCGATCTGGCGGCCCTGAAGACGCCGCCGGGCGAGTACGCGCTGGTGTTGTACGGCAGCGCCGTCGCCCAGTACCGCTCCAATCCGGAAGCCGTGCGACTGGCCAGGGAGGAACAAAAGAAGGCCGAGCAAGAGGCGATGGCCATCGCCCTGGCCGCGAGCAAGCTCGCGCGGGAGGCGAAGGCCGCGCCCCCCGCCAAGAAGGCCGAGGCCGAGAATACCGCGAAGGCCGCGATCGGCAAGCAAAAGTCGGCCGAGGCCGCCAAGGCCAGCGCCGCCCGACGGATGAAAGCCGCGACCGACGCGGCCGCGCCCCGCGACATCGTCGACATCGTGGTGGCGCGACCCATTCGCATTCTCGTCACGCCCAAGGATCAAAAATGAGCGCACCCCCGCGACAACGCGTGCTCCGCCGTTCGGCCGCGGCCCTGGCCGCCGGGTGGTGCTTGCTCGCGTCTCGGGCAAACGCGGGTGATATCGATTTTTATCGAGACGTTTATCCGATCCTGAAAACCAATTGCATTGCCTGTCATAACAAGACGACGACCAAGGCGGCTCTCAACATGGAGACGCCCGAGGCGATGCGCAAAGGGGGAGACTCGGGCGAGGGGGTGATTCCTGGCAAGGGCGCCGAGAGCCTGATTTTTGAGGCGGCCGCCCACACCGGCGACGTCGAGATGCCCCCCAAGGGGAACAAGAGCGGCGCGCACGATCTCACGCCCGGCGAGCTGGCGCTCCTCAAGACATGGATCGACCAGGGGGCCAAGAGCTCGGTCAAGCAGGCGCGGCAAGTCGTCTGGCAGCCCTTGCCGCCAGGCGTCCATCCGATCTATAGCGTGGCGATGACCCAGGACGGGCGATTCGCCGCCTGCGGCCGGGCGAACCAGATCTTCGTGTACGACCTGGCGACCCGTCGGCTCGTCACACGGCTCACCGACCTTTCGCTGGCCGCGCCCGGGTCCACGCGAACCATGGGGGTCGCCCACAGGGCGATGGTGCAGGCGATGGCGATGAGTCCCGACGGTATGAGGCTCGCCTCGGGAAGCTATCGCGAGGTGAAGATCTGGCGGCGAGAGGATCCGGCGGTCACGACGCGAACAGGCGATCCTGCGCTCTCCGCGGTCGTTTCGGCGCTCTCGGCGGACGGCAAGCGGATCGTCTCCGCCGACAAAAAAGGCACGCTTCACGTGCTCGACGCCGCGAGCGGGAAGGCGCTCAGGACGATCGCGACCGGAAATCATGCGAGCATAGCACTGCTGTGTCTTTCGCCAGACGCGACGAAAGCCGCCGTCCACGCGGCGGACGGGGTGCTCGGCATATGGCGAATCGCGGACGGTCGGCGGATCGCGGGGAAGGAATCGCTCCGCGGCGTGCGTTCGCTGGCCTGGACCCACGACGGCAAGGCGATCTGCGCCGGCGGCGAAGACAAGGTCGTGCGGATCTGGACGCTGCCGGCCGGGGATAAGGCGGAACTCGTGATCTCGAGGGAGCTCAAGGGCGCGACCGGCGCCATCACGGCTGTCGAGACGGGAACCGAGCTTCTGATCGCCGCCAGCGCGGATGGCAAGGTGCGATCATGGAGCGTTCCCGCGGCCAAGCTGGTCCAGGAATTCCCGGCGGCCGGCGTCGTGGCACTCGGTGTGTCGGGTGACGGCAAGCTTTTGGCCGCTGGCCGGGGCGACGGGGTCGTGCAGGTGTGGGATCTGGCGGCCGGGAAGCCCGTGATCGAGCTGAGCGGCGACGTGGAGACCAGCGCTCGACTGGCCGCCCTGGACGGGGTGGTCGCGAGACAAGGGCTCGAGATCGCGTTCCAGAAGCAGGAAGCGGTCCGTCTTGAGGCTCAGAACAAGACTCTGGATGAGCTGCTCAAGAAGACGAACGAGACGATCGCGACACTTCGGAAGGATCTGGACGAAAAACAGAACGCGCTCAGGAAGGCGTCGGAGGCGAAGGCCGCGGCACGGAAGGCCGTCGCGGCTCTGGCCAAGCCGGGTAAGGACGCGGAGGACAAGCTCACGGCCGCGGAGCTGGCGGAGAACCAGGCGCTCGCGGCCTTCAAGGCCCGGGAGATCCATCTCAAGGACGCCGAAGTCGAAGCGCGGAATGACGCGGCGGCCCAGGCCCGGAACCAGAACGCGGTCGCCGCCGCCAGGGCGGCCGCGGCCCAGGCCAAGGAACTGCAAGACAAGGCGACGGCGAACGCGACCGAGACCAGAAAGGCCGCGGCCCGAATGGGTCAGCCGCTGGCGGTGCGTTTCTCGGCGGATGTGGGGGCCGTCGCCGCGACGTCGCGCGACGGGTCGCTGCGGGTCTGGGCCGTCGCCTCCGGCTTCCCCATCGGGTACGTGCCCGGCGGGGGGGCGACCCTGGCGGCTTCCCTCGCGGCCTGCGACGACGGCGGTTTCGAAGCGTGCTCGGGCGATGGCTCGATGGTTCGCCTGGGGACCGCGCCGCGATGGGTTCTGGAGCGGACCCTCGGCGGCGACTCGGCGGCCTCGCCGTTCGTCGATCGCGTGAACGCCTTGCGGTTCAGCCCGGACGGCAAGACGCTCGCGGCCGGCGGGGGCGAGCCCACGCGTTCGGGCGACGTCAGTCTCTGGGACGTGGCGAGCGGAAAGCTGGTCGCCGAGTGGAAGGAAACGCATGCCGACGCGGTGCTCAGCCTCGATTTTGCGCCCGACGGCAAGCGGCTCGCCTCGGGCGGCGCCGACAAGGTCGCGCGGGTCACGGACATCGCCAGCGGCAAGCCGGTCCATGTGTTTGAAGGCCACACCCGTCACATCCTGGGGTTGTCGTTCCGGGCCGACGGACGGGTGCTGGCCACGGCAGGCGCGGACGGCGTCGTGGTCGTCTGGGACATGATCTCTGGAGAGCGAACGAGGAAGATCGAAGGCTGGAGCAAGGAAGTGACCTCGGCCCAGTTCATCGGGGCGACGCGGGAGATCCTCACGTCGGCGGGAGACAACCTGGTGCGCATCGTGGACGACGGCGGACGACAGATTCGAGCCCTGGACAAACTGCCCGATTTCATGCAATCCGCGGCCAGCGCGGCCACGGCCCGAGCGATCATCGGGGGCGGCGAGGACGGCCTGCTCCGCGTCTGGGACGGGACGACCGGACGGGAACTGGCTGTATTCGGGGCCGACTCAAGCGCGAAAGGGCCGTGATCGCAATCCAACAACGGAATACGCTGATTTCCTCACACTCTTACAGGCACATAACGATGTCATCCGCATCTTCGAGATCTCGACGCGTTGCT
>DAIDHE010000050.1 GCA_027459775.1 Planctomycetales bacterium
CCGGGCAGGAACATCTTGGCGTTGAAGAGCGCCGACGCGACCATCGCGCCGGTGTTGCCTGCCGACACGACCGCATTGACCTCGCCCGTCGCCATCAGCCCCCAGCATCGCGAGATCGAATTGTCGCGCTTCTTACGGAGGGCTTCGACAGGTTTCTCGTCCATCCCGATGCACTGGCTGGCGTGCACGACCGGCAGCCGGTCGCGAGGAAGGTCGCCGGCGGTCGCGAGCTCGGCCTCGATCCGATCGCGATCGCCGACCAGAACGACGGTCAATTCCGGCGAGTCCTCGACGGCCTGGCGAGCCCCCGCGACGATCGGTCCAGGAGCGTGATCGCCCCCCATCGCGTCCAAGGCAACGCGCATTGATCAAACCTCCCCATCCCCGGCCGGCCGCGGCAGGGCGGCCGACCAAAACAACGACGGGATGCCGGACCGCGGGTCGTCACCCGCGCCTCCCGCATCCCGAAATGAGCCGCGAGACTTTCGCTCGCATCCCTCGAATCCCATCCTAAAAGCCCCCGCCGCGCCCTGTCAAGCCCGCGCGCACAGGCCACATGGACGTCTTGATCTGAATTGCGCGGAGGGGTAAATCGATGATTCCAGTGATGAAGAGACATCGCTGAGAGAAGATCCAGCCCGTGACGATCTGAACGGACGTGAAGACCCCGGGCGACCGACCGCGTGGGCTTGGCACTGGGGAGTGGCGGCCAAGACCGGGCCAGCGAAACAGTCCTAAAAATCCTCGGCCGAGATGACCTCTGAGCCGGCCCTGGTCGCGAGATTCTGCCAGACGCCTGGAGTTGGCAGGTTGGTCCACCAGCCGCCAGCCGTCTTCCAGGCCCCGGCGGGGTAAGTTGTGTAGGGGTCGATCGGCCACGACTGGATCGTGTCCTTGATGAACCGGCCCGACCCGTCAGCCATGACCACGTTCACGCCCCCCGGGTGCAGACTGGTGGCCGAGCCCGGGTCGCCTGCATGCTCCGTGCCGAATCTCTTCGAGTACGGAGGCCGCATCGCCGAGATGAGCGCGTCGCCGAGATTGCCCATCACGTACCAACCACGATTGTCGTAATCCAAGATGTAGTTCGTCCGTTCGCCGAGCAAAAGGGTCGAGCTCAGACCATCCGTGATCGATGCGTACGACAGGGGGGCAAGGTCGTTGAAACATCCATTGGTCTGGATGATGGTCAAGGATTGGACGACGCAACGAGTACTTTCTTCTGGATACGCACTGGCGCTTAGCGACCCAAAAAAACCGGCGTAGCTCGTGAAAACCATGGGGAGAGAGCGACCGGATAGAGTTGGGATGCCTACCCAAGTCAGGCTTGACGGGTTGAGAACGTGCGCTTCGCCCCCGCCGGGGTCGTTCGGGCAAGCGAACGTCGGAACCACCACCGACCAGACGGTTGTGTTCTCGAGGCTCATGATTGCCAGGCTTTGGTTCACGGCGTTATAAAGCGGCGCCGCGTCGAGCGCGCCGAGCAGCTGGACCAGCAAGCTCTTATCGAACCCCTCCGTGCTGCAAGGCGGATTGGAACCCGTGTATCGGGGGTCGTAGAGCTTGAATCGGCCCGGAGGCAGCGACCCCACGGCCTGGTGATAGACGTGCACGGCCAGCCCGATCTGCCGTAGATTGTTCATGCACAGGGCTCGCCGCCCAGCCTCGCGCGCCGACTGGACCGCCGGCAGCAGCAACCCGACCAAGACGCCAATGATCCCCAGAACGACCAAGAGCTCGATCAAGGTCATGGCCCGAGGCGGTCTCGGGCGGCGATGTTGATTGGTTGTCACGTGATTGAATCCTTGAAGGTAAGACTCGCCGGCTTGCGATGAGAACCCGGGACGCTAGGGCTCGTAGCTGACCAAGACGGGGATCAAGAGCTCGGCGCCTCTCCGATCTTTCAGAATGATGGCGTCTTGGCTCAGGCCGGTCGGCGGCGCCGCGGTTACCCGTGCGGTCAATGTGGCGACCGGCGGCGAACCAACCGAAGCCAGGCTCACTTCGAGAAAAGACGGCTTGCGGGAAACCCCGAGCTGGTCGATGCGAACGCCACTCGTCGAGACAATCGCTCTTCGGTCGACGTTCTTGAGGCGATCCCAACCGCGTCCACTGAAGAACAGCTTTTCAGGCCGCGCCTGGATGCCATCGTGAACCTTGACCCCGACCAACAACGGCAGCTCATACTCCACGCCGCGGAGACGCACCTTCAGTGTACACGTCGTGGACGAGACGTGCGCTCGTGTCGCGCTGCTCTTCAATCTTAGGACGGCTTTGCCCACGACGGGCGGTGGCGGGTTCTTCCCTACGCCCAGGCCAGGGGTTGGGCGGATCGCGAAGGGGTCGTCGGCGACGAGCTCGACGGTCACGTCGTCGGGCAGGCCCAAGGCGCCGAGGAATCGCAGGTCCGAGCCGTCGCCCCCCGCGTAGCTCACCTCGACCTCCTGGCTCGCCCCTTCGCCAGTCCGCTGAGCGATCTCGATCTCCGGCGACACGAGACGCGGCGGAGATTTCCCCTGCCACTCCAAATGGACGATCCGCGTCTCCGCGCCGCTCAACGTGATCGAGAGAGAGGCCGAACCCACACCCGGGCTGACCTTGACCTTGACCTGAATGTCTGACTTCGACCCCGGCGACAGCAGCGGTGGCGCCTGAACCGACATGCAAGTGCAACTGCTCGCGATGTTCCCGATGGCAAGCGCCCGACCTCCTCGGTTTTCGACGGCGACCGCGAAGTCGTGCACGCCCGGATCGATGACTCCCAAATTGATCACCGGGCTTTCAATGTACAATTCAGCAGGTGTCGTCTCTGTGCATCCCGCGGCGTACGCGACGCCAGCGCTCGCCAGCGCGAGCGCCCGGAAACACGAGAAAGGCGAGGCGGCGCGATTGCGCGGAGCCGGGCGGCGTTGATGTTCGGAGTACACGCGTTTCTCCTTCTCACGGAGCATCGACGACAAGATCACGTGCCAGACGCGGGGACGATCGTCGCGCGGTTTGTTTTGCGGACCCGGCGACGATTCAACGACCAGGCCAAGAGCCCGGTCAGAGCCGCGACCGTTGCTGGAATGCCCCAACTGATCCAGTGAGGGCGTCCCTGGAGCATTGCGACAAGTTCGCGTTCCTGCTTCGCATCTTCGGGAAAGGCGACGAGGACGCCCGTCCAGTCCGAATGAAATTCCTCGAGGGGATGAAGCACCCCGGCGCCAGGAGGGTCGATGGTGATCACGCCCAATCGGTGAAGCCCCATCAAAACGACATAGTGCGCTCCGGTCCCATAGCGTGTCGCGCTCCGCAGCTGAACGATGCAGGGACGAGTGACGCTCGGCAGCGATTGCCATGACGCCATCGCGCTGACCGGATGGAGTCCAATCGCCCTACTCGCACGCTCGAGATCCGCGATCGAGCAATCGCCGTTCTCTCGAGGTCTCAGCAGATCCTGGATCGATCTGATCGTAATTTCTCGATCTCGCATGTGCGCGATCAAGGCCAGGCAGTTGACGCCGCAACTCCAGTAAGGATCCCGCGTCCTCGGCTCGACCGACTCCTGCCCCGCGATCGCGGGAGCTGCGAACTGGACGGCGCAGAGAGCCATGAACGCGAGACGCGTCGGGCGTCGAGGTGGGATCATCGTGACCATGGACGATCTCCCTGGGTTTCAGGCGGACCCGCGGGCGCGGAAACGAATCAGGGCATAGACCGCGACCACGATCAGAGCCGCCGCGCCCCCGATCCAGAGGGTTTTTGCCCAGCCCGGGCGATCGTCGTCGGGAACGATCACCATACCCGGCGTCGGCCGATCCCTGGGCGATAAGGACTTGAACTTGGCTTTTTCTTGCTTGGCGATCTGGGCGAGATACTTGTCGGCGTTCTCGCTGCCGGCCGTATAAACCACCTTTCGATCGCCGTCGACGACGGTCGTACCCGTGGGTATAGCGGTCCCGAACAACCCATCGTCAAGGTCAATGTTGAACCTCGACTGGTCTTGCTGGACGATCAGATCGCAGATCATCATGCACTTGCCATAAATCGGCGACTTCTCACCCTTGACGTAGACCCTCATCGTGCTCCGGACAGGCGCCCAGACCGCCGGCCCGACCTCACGAAGCTCGTTCTCGGTGTCGATGTTGTGCTCGTCATGATCTTCCTTGACAATCCACTCGGCCATTCTGGCCGGCAGGAAATTGCGATCGGGGTCGAGCCAGATCTTCCAACGCAGATTCGTATAGTGCGGCTCCCGGAACGATGAAGGTCCTGGCACATCGACGACGTAGAACCGACCCTCACGAGGAAGCAAACGCGATTTCCTGATCTTGCAGAGCGAGATCCTGTCGAGAGTCCCCCTGACGTTCCGATAGGACATCTCGTAGTCTTCGTACTCCAAGGATCCGAAGCACAAGATCATTGAGGACACGCGCACCGACTTGTCCCCTGGCTGAAGTGTGCGCGACTCCTTGCCGTCCCAGATCAGCGTGACCGGGGCGCCGTCCCGGGTTTCACCAAAGAATTCGCCGCGTCGCATTTCTCCTTTACGGTAAATCCTGGAAAAGGCCGCGGGCCGCGGCTCGGCCGATTTCTCGTCAACCATCCGCTCCACACCATTTTCATAGACCAGAAAGCTCTTCGTGCGGAGCTCGAGCCTGAGGTCGTACGATTCGATGAGCCTCGCGCCCGCCTCCCAACGATCGAGGATGTCGCCGACCTTGAGCGGCCTGCTCACGCCGTCCGTCGGCGGTGGGGCTTGCAAAACACACATGGCTGCGAGGAAGAGCGATTTCACGGCTCGTTTACCCCCAGTTTCCCGTTGATGATTGGGCCACGTTGCTCGATTCGCCACGCAGGCGGGTGGCCGCGCAGGATATCCAGGAGAGAGAGTCCACGCTCAATCGCCAGGCCGAAAGTTCATACCTCTGTGCCGCCGCCGTCCAGGGAGGGAGCCCCTCAGCTTCGGCGCGAATCGGTATTCTGGAGCGCCAACGCCAGAGTCAGGAATGGCTCGAAGGATCCGGAGACCGCCAAAGACCCTCGTCAAGAGCCGCGAACCGAGCCGCTCTCTCACACGCCGGTGCTAGGCCGCCCAAGTCACGGGCAAGGACCGGGGTACTTCGTCGGCTCCGCCTGCGTGTTCCCGCATGCCGTGGTGGTGTTGTTGCCCCCGCTGCAGAGACATACGTTGTTTACCGAGACGCAGTTGCTGTTGTTCGTCTGGAATCCGCATGTGCCGGCGCCGGCAGTGAACGTTGGACAGGCTCCGTATGGCCCGTTTCCGTTGCCCTCCACGCAGGCCCAGCTCGTGTTGGTCTGAAGGTTGCAGGAGTTCGTACACGAACCCGAGCAGAAAGCGCCTGAGCCTTGGCCACAGCCGGTAAGCGGGCCGCCGCTGCCGGACATCGAGGCACAATTGTATGAGCCAATGTACCAGCATGGCGGCTTGAAGAAGGCGTATGACGCCAGAATCGATTGCTTCTCGCGTTCAGAGAGCAGATGATTGCTCCCCTTGGCGACCGAGGCGAACCCGACGAGCGCCGCCACGACCAGGGTCATCGCCACAGGCAGAATCCAGGATCGGACGAGACGAAGCACAACCATTTCAAGACCATCCCTCTGGGTTTGGGAACCGGAGAAAAATCGAATCGACCGCCGTCGCTTCCTCGATGGCACAGGGCGCGTCCGTGGACGCGAAGCCCCGTGAGTGCCAAATCATAAACGGAGGATCGGCACGAGTAACGCGTAAACGATACGTGATTCCAAACCTTCTTCGTCGTTCTCTCAGCCTCCCTCCTAAAGAAACTTGGGCCATGGGAACCGGCCCTGATCAGCGAGAAACCGCCGCCGCCCTCTGCTCCGACGGGCCGATGGCAACGCCTTCGGCGCTTCCGTCACGCACTTCGAGCTCGACGCGGGTCCGAAAAATGACGCGTCCTCTCTCGCCGACGCCGGTCACGACCACCGCCAGCGCACCACGAAATTTCTCCTCTGCGTCCGGAATGAATCGAACGGTCAGACGCTCGGTTTCGCCCGGCCCGAGCCGAAGAAATGCAGGGGCGACGGTGAGGCACTCGCAGCTTGTCTCGATGCCGTCGACGACCAATCGAGCCGGACCCGGATTGTACAACTCAACCGCCGACTCAGCCTGGGCACCCGGCTTCAAAACGCCCAGATCGAGCGATACAGGGTTGGTCTCGAGCGGACGCGTGCCACGCTCGCGAGGGAGGGCGTTCACCCATGACTGCGTGACTGGGGGGGGGGGTGAACATGTCGATACAAGCGGCGTTGCCGCCAGACCGACGAAAGCCGCGGATGTCATGAGCGACCACGGGAGAACTGATCGCCGATGAAGTCGTTGAGTTGAGTCTTTGATCATCGCGCCAACCCCACTCTCGGATCGCACGAACCAAGACGACTTCAAACAGGGTAAACGCCTCCAAGACGAACGTCAACTATTTTTCGACATTTTTGGAAGCCATGGTCAAACGCCTGGGCCGGGTGGTCGGCGATTTGGGCCGCGAGACCGCTGGCGACGCCACCGCCCGCCGCTTTCCCCGCCGAGACCATGGTGGTTCAACGGGGCGGGGCGACGCCATCAACGCGGCTTGAATGGTCTGGAAAGACGGCGCACTCGGGGAATCACCTGGTTCCGGCGTTCTGTTATGGGGTGCCGAGACGAATGAATGGTAGAAAGGACATGCACGTTGTCATGCGCTTTTTTGGTCCTGCTCGGTTCCTACAGTCTACAACCCATTCTGCCAAAGAGGGTTAGGACGACATGGGTGCTCCACCACTCCCGTGGGTCCGTGATGGCATGGGTCCGTTCAAGTGCGGGAGCATCAAGGGAAGATAGGGTTAGGCCAGAAGTCGCGCGAGTGGGCAATTGCGCCCAGGTATCACTGCGTGCGGTGGTCTGGTCCGGGCCGGAGCTTGCACGACTGCACGCTGCACGATCTGTCCGTCCCGTCACCGTCCATGTCCCGTCACCGCCCATGATTCTGTAGCTGGCCTACAAGGAAGCGAAGGTCATGATCCTGTTCGAGTCGGTTCCGCCGCCCCGGATCGAAAACGACAAGAAATCAAGCCGGCCCCGAACCGAACTCGCGCCAGGGCGAGTGCCCAACCGTCCGCTGGAAGAATGAGCCCGATGGCTGCTCGCGTTCAACTCAGCGACTGGCATGGCGTCCGGCAGTATCATTATCATTGGCTCGGGTAACGTCCGGAGATTCGCCAATGGAACAACTTCGCATCGAAGTCATCGACCGCCTTTATGCCGCGGTTCTGGCGGCCAAAACCCCGGCGGAACGAATTGCGATGGCAAACGCCGCGCATCGAACCGCTCGAACCATTGTGCAGAGTCGTGTTCTGCAGCTCCACGCCGATTGGACGGTCGAGCAGCGACACCGCGAATACCTGCGGAGATTATTAGGTCATGGATCAGATCGATATCTTGCGTCACGCGGTTGACGCGTTGGAACGTATGAACGCGCCGTACCTGGTTGTGGGGTCGTTCGCCAGCATCGCCTACGGCGAGTCTCGCTTTACTCAAGACATCGACATCGTCGCCGCGTTCCAGTTGAACCACATCGACGAATTGCTGAGGGCGTTTCCTCCCGATGACTTCTACCTCGGTGAAACCGCGATTCGCGACGCGATTCGGACATCGTCGCGGTTCGACGTGATCCATCCAAGTTCTGGGAACAAGATCGATTTCATCCTGCCGCGCGCCGATGAATGGGCAACCGTTCGCATGGCCCGAGGTCGCCCCGTCAGGCTCTTACCTGATCGCGATGTGATGACCGCGGCCCCCGAGGATGTGATCCTGGGCAAGCTCTGGTACTTTTCCGAAGGTGGCGGCGATCATCATTTGCGGGACATCGCGGGAATCTTGCGAGTCACCGGTGATGGCGTGAACCGCGCGGAGGTCGAACGATGGGCAAGTCAACTCGGCTATCTGGATATCTGGCGACAAATCGTGGCGAAAGTTGATGCACCAGATCCGCCTCCTGGGCCGGGAACGCGTTGATTCCGACGTGAGGTCAGGGGGACCGAAACAGGGACGCGGCCAGTTGAGGATTCTAGCCGCGTCCCCGGTTCGGTCCCAGGTTCCCTTTCGGTCCCTGGGTTCCTGAGCTCATCGGGCTTGGCCCCGCCGTGGTTCCGTTCTTGCTCAGGGAACTGGAGAAACGACCCAATCCTTGGTTCGCCGCCCTCCGGACCCTGACCGGCGCTGACGCCGTTCCCGACTCGGAACGCGGCCGAGTCGGCCCCAGGACCGAGGCGTGGATCCGATGGGGACGAGATCGCGGCTACGCGCGGAATCGCTTGCGATCTCGGTGATCGTGGATGTCGCGGGCACTCGGGGCGAGGCCGGCCTTGCTCTGGACGCCCAGCGACGGATCGAGCACAATCCCGACGCTCAGGTGGATGGAACCGGGTGGGGCATTCTGGGAATCGAAAGGAGTCGAGGCGTCATGGTTTATCGTTCGAGAATGACGGTCGCGTCCGCGCTTTTGTGCGGCGTCGGGCTGGGGTGGATCCTGGCGGGCTCGCCCGCGCGGCCGATGCTGGCCTCGGGCGGAGACCGGGCGGGCGAGGCGATCGTCACGACCGGGCCCGTCTTGATCGGCTTCGACGAGGGAACCCGGACCGCGATGGCGCTCGAGGCGGTTTACTACCTCGATTACAAGGGAGGTCGACTGCTGGCGACGATCCCCTCGCCGAAACAATCGGCGACGTCGTCCCAGATGATCGACGGGTTCGACGAGCGCGACCTGGCGGTTGATTTCAAGCTCGACCTGGACGCGGGCCCGCGGCCGCGGTTCCTCATGACGACCGGCGGGCTAGGCCCGCATACCGGAGGGATCGCCCCTCTGTATGTTTTCGAGACCACAACCAGCCAGGTTGCCGTTTATCGGCTGGGCGCGTCCACCCAGTACACCGCGGGCGCTCCGTCGTCACGACCGAAATTCGAGCTTGTGCAAGTGACGTCGTTTGCCAAGCAGAGCCCGCCCGCGCGGCCGTGAAGGCGTGCGTGGGCGGTGGTCAGTTGGGCGGCCCGCCAGGGGCAGCGCCACCGGGTCCGCCCCGACCGCGACGGCCGCCGCCTGGTCCGCCGCCAGGAGCTCCGCCGGGCGCGCCAGGGCCTCCGCCGGGTCCGGCCGCGGGCGCTGCCCCTGCTCCCGCCTGGCCGCCTCCACCAGCGGCCGGAGCGGCCGCCGTGGCGTCGCCTCCCGCGTCATCACCCAGGATCGATCCGGTTCCGTACGGACGGGCCTCTTCGTGGATGATCAGCCACTCCGCACGCGGATCGAACACCTTGACGGCGTACCGCTGGCCCCCAGCACCATGGCCGTATTCCATGAACGGGTCGCGCTGGCCCCGGCCGTATTGCGCGAAGATCGCCCCGGTCGCGTGCTGGAAGAAGCCCAGCCACTGATGGTCAAAGCCCATCCCGAACGGAGGCTTGGTGTCATAGCGGATGACATACAGAATCTTCTTGTGAACCGGGGCCGCGTGCAACGAGAGCAGCACGATCGACATCGTGACGGCCGCGCCGCCCAATCCGAAGACGAGTCGCCCCGCGTGATAGAGGGCCGGTGGAAAACGAACCATTGCCGGCGCGATGGTTTCGGTGGTCATGCGGAGAATGCCCGTGGCCGCGCAGAAGAGCCCGAGCATGCTCAGGGTGTCGGAAAAGCCCCAGCCGATGCCCGTGTGATCGATCATGGCGGCGACCGGCTCGTAGAAATTGAACGCGATCAAGCCGCCGAAGACGACGTTGAAGAACATGAGCGCCGAGCCCCAGAGCCCTTCGCTGGTGAGGGCGTAGGCGAGGCCCAGGGTGAGTCCCAGGATGAGAAGGTTGATTCCGGCGTCCATCGCTCTCGGCCTGCTTCCAGAATGGGGTTGATCGGGGTCTCTCGCCGCGGTTGTCTGGGTCTTGGTCTCTGGGGATCGCTGGGCGTTACTTGACGACGCGCATGAGCTCTTCGATCGAGGTCTTGCCCTGGATGACCTGGCGGAGGCCGTCTTCCTGGAGCAGGATCATGCCTGCCTTGCGGGCCTCGGCCTTGATCTTGTTGATCGAGGGGTTTTCGCGAATCATTTCCCGCATGGGCTCGGTGACGACCATGAGCTCATAGATGCCTGTGCGGCCGAAATAGCCGGTTCCGCCGCACTGGGGGCAGACCTGCTCGGGGTTTTCGGGCCGGCGGTAGAAGACGTCGACCTTCTCGACGGGGAGATTGGCCTTCTTGAGGAACTCGGGCTTGGGCTTGTAGGGTTCCTTGCAGGCTTCGCAGAGCAAGCGGACCAGCCGCTGGCCGAGCACGGCCGAGAGGGCCGTCGCCAGCATGAACGGCTCGACGCCCAGGTCGAGCAAGCGGAAGAGCGCGGTCACTGCGTCGTTGGAGTGGACGGTCGAGAACACGAGGTGGCCGGTGTTGGCCGACTGGCAGGCGATCGAGGCGGTTTCCTGGTCGCGGATTTCGCCGATCATGATCACGTCGGGGTCTTGCCGCAGGATCGACCGCAGGCTGGTGGCGAAGGTCTGGCCGGCCTTGGTGTTGATCTCCATCTGGGTGATGTTGTCGAGCTGATACTCGATGGGATCCTCGACGGTGATGATGTTTTTCTGATAGCGGTCGATCTCGCGGAGGGCGGCGTAGAGCGTGGTCGATTTGCCGGCCCCGGTGGGGCCGCAGCAGAGGAACATGCCGTGGGGCTGGGTGACGATCGCGCGGACGGCCTCGACGAGCTTGGTCCGCATCCCGAGGTCCTCGAGCTTGCTGACGGCCGTGCTATTGTCGAGGATTCGCATGACCAGCTTTTCGCCGGCCTTGGAGCCCGAGGTGGCGACGCGGAAATCGAGGTCGCGGGCTTGCAGCTTGGCGCCGAACGAGCCGTCCTGAGGCTTGCGCTTCTCGGAGATGTCCATGGCCGAGAGGACCTTGAACACGTTCACGACCGCGTCGCCGGTGGGGCGGTCGAACGGCTCGGCCGCGTGCAGGATGCCGTCGATGCGATACCGCACCGAGAGCTGCTCGGTGGTCGGCTCGAGGTGGATGTCGGTCGCGCGGCGGAGGACGGCGTCGTAGACGAGCTCCTTGGCGGCCATGAACGAGCGCGATTCCTCGGCCTGGCTCACCCGCGACGAATCGCCCTTGGTCGAGCCCTGGGACTTGGCGATGAACGTGATCGGCGGGCCCTCGCGGTCGGCCGTGCCGACGTCGCGGTTGAAGATCGGCCGCATTCCCAGGCGAAAGAGCAGGTCGTTGGCGAGCTCGCCGAAGTGATAGGGGGTGAGGACCTTCTGGTCGTCGGGCACCGTCTGGTTGCGGGCGTAGACGTAGACGAAAATGGGGACGAAATACAGCAAGAGCAGAAGCGCGAGGCCGATCGGGTAGATGGGGATGGCGAAGACGAGCAAGAGTCCGAGCGCCCCGGCGGCGAAGACGACGCTGTTCCAGACGCCGAACTTGAGGTTGTTAAGCTCCTTGGTGTCATGCTCGACCCAGTTGGTGGTCCAGGCCCAGAGCAGGTAGACGACCAGGACGGGGATGAATTTATAGAGATTGAGGTAAAACCCCGAGCCGCGCTGGATGTTGGGGGCCTGGGCGAGGATCAGGCCGGGGATTTCGGCGGCGCCAAGATCGGCGGCGACGAACAGAATCGCGAAAAAGGTCGCAAGCGCCACGAGCGGACGAATCATTCTTGACCTTTCTTGGGTGCGAGGCGTCGAGATCATCCGCTGGCGGCCAGACGGCGGCTGCGCGGTCTGTGGGGCTCGGGACGGCACGACCGGGGTCGTCCCACATGGGCAAGGCAATGGGCCGCGGCACCCGTTGGGGAGCGGATCGTACTCCCCCGGGGCCGCGAGCGCCGACGGTCACAGAATTCCAGGCTGGTTGATGGTAATGCCTTTGAGCGACATTTTCAAAGCCTCAGCGCTGGGGGCGACCTCGAAGGCCGTGGCGCGCTCGATGAATTCGCCGACCACCAGCCTGCGCAGGCTCTCGGTGAAGTCCATCATTCCCTCGTCCTTGCCGATCCGGATGGCGTCGGCGAGCTTGGTGTCTTCCTCGTTCAGGATCAGCTTGCGGACCGTGGGATTCATCCGCATGATCTCGCAGGTGGGGACGCGGGTCTGGCCCTTGGCGGCGCGTTCCTTGGTGGTTGGCAAGAGTTTCTGGGCGATGATCGCCTTCAGGTTGAACGCCAGGTTTTGCCGCATCGCCGAGTGCATGTCGCGGGGGAAGAGGTCGAGGATTCGGCTGATCGTGGAGGGCGCGCTCGAGGCGTGGATGGTGCCGAAGACGAGGTGGCCCGTCTCGGCCGCGTGCAGGGCGGCGCTGAAGGTGTCGCGGTCGCGCATTTCACCCACCAGGATGATGTCGGGATCCTGCCGGACGGCGTGCTTGAGCGCGGTGTCCCAATCGCAGACGTCGATGCCCACCTCGCGCTGATTGATGATCGATTTGGCGTCCTTGAAGGTGTACTCGATCGGATCCTCGATCGTCACAATGTGATAGCGCTCGCGCTCGTTGACGTACTGAAGCATTGAGGCGATGGTGGTCGATTTGCCGCTGCCGGTGACGCCGGCCAGGATCACGATCCCCTGGTCGTAGCCGGCGATCTCGCCCAGGACCTCGGGCAGTCCCAGCCCCTCGAAATTGGGGATCGAGTTGTTCACCCGCCGAGCGACCAGGCTCAAACGACCACGCTGCTTGAAAAGGTTGACGCGAAATCGAGTCTCGAGCTCGCCGTCGAAGACCACGTGGGCGTAGTCGATGCCGCCGGTTTCCTCGAGGACCTCGCGCTGTCGCACGGACAGGAGGGGGTACATCAGCCGTTCCATGTCGGCGGTGGACAGGACGGGAAGCTGCATATAGCGCAGCACGCCCGCCAGCCGCATGGCGGGGGGCATGCCGACCTTCATGTGCAGGTCGGACCCCTTGTGCGTCATCACCATCCGGAACAGCTTGTTGGCCTCCGGCTCGTTGGGTAGGGCTTCGACCTGGGTTTCGACGGCTGTCGCCATGGGCTTGGGCTCCTCGATGGTCAACGGTTCGGGTCGGTTTCTTGACGTGAAGACTCAGGGACGGGTTGCATGATTCGTACGGGGACGCCGTGCTGGGCGAGATAGCGCTTGGTTTCGCCGATCGTGTATTCGCGGTAGTGGAAGATGCTGGCGGCGAGGGCCGCACTTGCGCCTCCCTCGTCGAGGGCGGCTCGAAGATGTTCGGGATTTCCGGCCCCTCCCGACGCCACGACCGGGATCATCACGGCGTCGGCGACCGCGCGGGTCATTTCGAGATCATAACCATTTCGGGTGCCGTCCGAGTCCATGCACGTGAGGACGATTTCGCCCGCTCCCAGGCGTTCGACCTCGCGGGCCCACGCGACGGCCTCGAGCCCGGTGGGCGTGCGTCCGCCGTTCACGTGGACTTCCCAGGCGACTCTTCCGCCCCGGTCGACCCGTTTGGGGTCGATGTTCACCACGATGCACTGGCTGCCAAATCGGAGCGCGGCCCTGCGCACGAGATCGGGATCGCGGACGGCCGCCGAATTGATCGAGACCTTGTCGGCGCCGGCGCGCAAGAGCGCCCGTACGTCCTCGATCTCACGGACTCCGCCGCCGACCGTCAGTGGCATGAAACAGACCTCCGCCGTGCGCTCGACGACGTCGAGCAGGATCGCGCGGTTTTCGTGGCTGGCGGTGATGTCCAGGAACACCAGTTCGTCCGCCCCCTCGACATCATATCGCGCCGCCACCTCCACCGGATCGCCCGCGTCGTTCAGGTTGAGAAACCGCGTCCCCTTGACCACTCGGCCGCGGTCGACGTCAAGGCAGGGTATTATGCGTTTGGTTAACATGCCGCCGCGCGATCCAGAAAACAAGAAGGTGGTACGGGCCGCGAGCCAGGCCGGGGCGCTTCGCACCCGAGCCTTCTCGACTCCGCCCTTGAGAGTTCCTATTTTATAGGGGATGCCCGCGCGATCCTAGAGGGTGCGGAAAACGCTCTTTGCGAAGGGCCGTCGCCGGGCGTTTTCGCTTGACAGTATTAGGGGGCCGTCATCAAGGGGCTTGCTCGGAGGCGTTTGATCGTGCCGTGGACGATGGTTCTGGCTCTCGCGGCCGCGTTGACGGGGCAGTCGACGTCGGCCCAATCGCCCGCGCCGACGGCGAAAGCCGCGTCGGCCGTCAAGCAGGCCGAGGCCAAGACGGCTTCCCCCAGGCCGGCGTCCGCCAAGCCCGCGGCCAAGGGTTCGCCGCGCGCCGCCAAGGCCGCGGCCAAGCCCGGCGTCAAACCGGCGGACCCCGCTCCGGTCCGGGTGCTGACCAAGGAGGAGATGGACCGGCGGCGCAGTTCGTTCTTGCTCCCGCCGGGCGGTCAGGCGGCCGATCGGTACGGCGAGGCGATCGATTGGAATGAGATCCCCCCCTGGCGTCAGACCTCTTTTTTCGGGCTCCGGGCGCGGGGGCAGTTCTTTATTTACATCATCGACGGGTCGGGGAGCATGATCGACGACAATCGCTTCCCACGCGCCACCATCGAGCTCCGCCGCAGCGTGATGGCGCTGCGCCCGCCGCAGAAGTTCGAGGTCATCTTCTTCAACGAGCAATCGATCCCGATGCCGGGCGGGCCGATTCCGCGCTCGGCCGATCTCGAGTCCAAGAATCTGCTCCGTTCGTGGCTCAGGCTCATGGATCCCGGCGGCGGCACCGATCCCCTGGCGGCGATCAAGCAGGCCCTCGCGCTGCGGCCCGACGCGGTTTTCTTGCTTTCCGACGGGGCACTGCCCGAGGGAACCGTGGGGGCCGTGGGGCGGGCCAACACCCACAAGATCCCGATCCATTGCGTTGATCTGGCCGGCGGCTTGGGGGGCGACCAGCTCAAGCAAATCGCAACCGCCAGCGGCGGGAACTATGCCTCGCGGGCCGGCCCCTCGGCCGAGCGGCCGTGATTCCGCGATCGGGGGAGTCTCGTTCCCGCCGGCTCGCGAGTGCGTGCCTTCGTCTCCGAGATCATTCGTTGACGTATTGACGCGCCATACTTTCGCTGTATCATGAGGAGATGCGAGACTGGCGATACCCTCATCGTCGTGCATCGGGGCCCTGTCTCGGCGGTGGGTTGAGTGGCTTGGCCGCCGGGAACCTGCCGCCGGGTTCGAACGATGCCGCCGTGTTCTGTTCTGTTCGAGGCCCGGCGCTTTCCGCGGATCTCGAGGCGATGGGCTTCGCCCGCGAAGGGCGGGCGCGGGCCGATGTCAAGGTCCAGCGGTCGATTTTCTGGGACTGGTTCGGGCGGCCAAGCTGCTCGGTCGCCGTTCGTGCATCACGAGGTTCCGGGGCGGGGCGATCACGACAAAGCCCGTGTCGGGAGCCCGCCCACGTCTTGACGCTGTACTCCATTCGTCCTGACGTTTTACTCAATTTATCCGAGGAGGATCGCATGATGAAGAAACAGGAACCCGCGAGGCTTCGCGGCTTCACGCTGATCGAGCTTCTGGTGGTCATCGCCATCATCGCCGTCTTGATTGCCTTGCTTTTGCCCGCGGTGCAGGCGGCCCGCGAGGCCGCTCGCCGGATTCAGTGCACCAACAACATGAAACAATTGGGCCTGGCCTTCGCCAACTACGACAGCACCAACGGGGTGTGGCCGATGGGGGCGATGACGGGGGTGACGAGCGCCGCCAACAGCAGTTGGGGTGCCCAGCTCGGTAACAATGGAGTGAGCTGGGTCGCGCTCACGCTGCCTTACTTCGAGCAAAACCCTCTCTACAACTCAATCAATTTCCAGGTCGCCATCCTGAGCAGCTTCGCTCAGCCTGACTTCGCCACGGCCTGGTACACCAAGATCGCCAGTTTGCAATGCCCTTCGGACGGCGACCAGGACGGGTTCCGGCCGGATGGGAACAGCGGCGCGGGCGGCCTGGGCCAGTACGCGGTCACCTCGGCCCCTCTCCCGCCGAACGGTGGGACGCGGATGGTTCCTGTGATGAATTACGTCGGCAGTTTCGGCGACAACTATTGCATCGGCGCGCTCACCCAGGGCGCGTTTTTCCCGACCGAGACCCCCTACACGGTCTGGCCGCCCGTCCCCGGTCAGCCGCGCGTCGGGTGGCCCGGCTATCAGGGAACCTACGCCGACATCAACGCCAACCTGCCGCCCAGCGGGTCGCCCGGCGTCCTCCGCGGGATGTTTGACTGCACGACGAATCAGATCGTCCGGCTCGCCAGCGTGACCGACGGCACGAGCAACACGATCTCGGCCGGCGAGGCCCTTCCCGCCCAGCGCGCCGACCTCAACGTCTGGCAATACAGCGCGAACGCCGATGGCACCACGGTGCCGATCAACTACCCGACCCCGCTCAACTGCGACACCGCCGGCGGATTCGGAACGTCCAATTGGGCCTCGAGGTGCGCGTATACGAACACGGGCTTCAAGAGCCATCACCCGGGTGGAGCGAACTTCGTGTTCGTCGATGGGTCGGTCCACTTCCTGAAGCAGACGGTCAACATGCAGGCCTACTGCGCCCTCGGCAGCCGGAACGGGGGCGAGGTTCTCAGCTCCGACCAGTATTGACCGAAAGGGCCGTCCGGCGACGACCCTGTCGGTTCTGATGTTGCGAAATGCCTTGAGAGCGCCCGGACTCTTCCTTGCCAGGAGTCCGGGCGTCGTGCAATCGCCTGCATTCCACTGTGGATTGGCAACGAGCCCGAGGATCTCCACTCCCATGTTTTCTTCCAGCACTCTCGCTCGCGTTACTCTGGCAGCCATCACGCTGTCGGGGGCTGTCGTCCTGACCTCGTGCGGAGGGGGCGGCGACTTTGGGTTTGGCAAACGCTTCCCGGTCTCCGGCACGGTGACGTACAACGGCGCTCCTCTCGAGAAGGGGAGTATCAACTTCATCCCCGACGATCCCAAGGGGACCGGCGCCACAGGCGCCATCGTGAACGGCGCCTACAGCCTGTCCACCAGCGGGGACAACGACGGCGCGCTTCCAGGCAAGTACAAGGTCACGGTGAGCGCGCGGGAGGACGCCAGCGCCAAGGCCAAGGCCGACTTCGAAAAGGCCCGGGCCGCCCGCAAGAATGTCTCAGGCACCGAGGAGCTGGCCGTCATTCCCAGGGATTTCGTGATCAAGGCCGAGTCGGAAGCCAAAAGCCTGATCCCCGCCGGCTATGGCAACTCTCAGACCACGAACCTCACGGCGGAGGTCAAGGAAGAGACCAACAAGCTCGACTTCAAGCTCACCGACACCGACGCGCCCCCGGAACCCAAGGCCGCCCCGAAGGGCCGCGGACGCAAGAGATAAGCACCCGCGACGAGTCTCGGCGCGCCCGGTAATAGGCGAATCGCCAGGATCGCGGTCCGATGTCTGGACACAGTACTCTTCCGACGGTTATCATCCTCTTCAGTATTGTCGCCCGAGCCAGTACTTTCCTCCGGGTCATCGATCAAAACGCAGTCGGCCGCATCGCGATTGTCGACATTCTCGCTTCGGCCCAAGGCGACCTGACCAGATTATCTCCGCGGGGTGTCGTGGTTCCCTTCGCCCGCCGGCGCACGGGCTCCGCCGAGTCTTCAGAGTGAACGAATTCGTTCTTCAAATCGTGTTCGCGATGGCCATGGCGGCCTTCCTGTTCGGTCCGTGGGTGCTCAGTATCTGGGCCTTCGCCAGGACCAGGCGCTTGCAATCGCTCGCACTCAGGGTCGCGGAGCTCGAGGAGCGGCTTGGTCAGCCCGATCTGGAGGCAAGGCCGGTCGTCCGTGAGCGCCCGGCCGACCAGACCCAGGCGCCCAGGATCCAACCCGTTCCCGGGCCAAGCGCGACCGCCGCCGTCCGGGCCGCGGTCGAATCGCGACGTCGGCTGGTTCTCCAGAAGGCGTCCGGCATCGACTGGGAGAGCTTCATCGGTCGCAAGGCGCTGGGCTGGGGCGCGATGCTGCTGGTCGTGTTCAGCGGCGGCTTTTTCGTGAAATACGCGGTCGAGAACCAGTGGCTCGGGCCCCTGGGACGCGTGATGCTCACGGCTCTGGCGGGCGCGGGCCTGGTTTTGGGCGGGAATCGAGCCCGTCGCCAGGGATGGCATCTCTATTTTCAGATGGTCACGTCGGCAGGCATGGTTTTGTGTTACCTGGCCGTCTACGGGGCCTTTGGCTTCTACCATTTGTTGCCCCGGCAGGCCGCCTCGGCGTTCTTGCTCTTGATCATCGCGGAATCGGCGATCCTGGCCGTTCTGGCCGACGCCCCCGCCCTGGGGCTGATGGCGATCGCGGGGGGCTTGATCGCGCCGCTCTTGCTCGTCTCCGAAAAGGACGACTACGTCTCGTTTTTTTCCTACCTGGTCGCGCTCGACCTGGGGGCGGTTCTCATGGTGGCGCTGCGGCGCTGGCCGGGGGTCGGAACGGTGGGCTTGCTGGGAACCCAGGCCTTGTTCTGGAGCTGGTACTCCGCGAGCTACCATCCCGAAAAACGCGCCTGGGCGCTGGGATTCCAGGGGGCGGTGTTCGCGCTGTTCCTCGCGGAAGTGCTGGTCGCCCAGGCGCGGCGCCGTTGCGAGGCGGCATGGGAAGACATCGTGCGCTGGCTGCTCTGCGGCGGCCTGGGATTCACGGCGTTTTATGTGTTGCTCAAGCCCGATTACGCGCCCTGGATGGGGGCGCTCGCTTTGTCGACGGCGGCGCTCTACGCGGCGCTGGCGCGGGGAATGTTGTCGGGTCGGCCTGAGTTCAACCGGCTGTTGCTGGCGACGCTGGCGATGGCCGTGGGGTTCGTCGCCGTGGCGTTTCCGATCCAGGCCAGGGCTTCGTGGGTGGCCCTGGGATGGGCGGCCGAAGCCGCGGCCCTGTGGTGGTTTGGGGTCCGCGTGCAAGCGCCTTTCCATCGCGTGCTCGCGGTTGTCTTGATGGGCCTGGCGGTCGGCCGGGTGCTGTTCGTCGATCTGTTTGACGGCTTCCGGGCGCCCTACTGGCCGGTCCTCAACGATCACGCCTTGCCCGCCATTGGCGTCGCGGCTTGCGGGCTGGGCGCGCTGGCTCTCACTCGACGGCCGATGGCGAAAGCCGCGCGGACCGAGCAAACGCTCGCGGCCGCCGCCGAGATCGGCGGCGTGGTTCTGCTCTGGTTCATTCTCTCGGTCGACCTCTTCGGTTCATTCCAGGCGCGGGCCAGGTTCGACAGCGCGGCGGACTTGGATTGGGAGCGGCTGGGATCCATGGCTGTGTCGGTCTTCTGGTCGGTCTTTGCCGCGATCGTTTTAGCGGTGGGGTTCAGGGTCGACCGGGTCCGGCTCAGGTGGACCGCCCTGGGCCTCTTCGGACTGGTTGTTCTCAAGGTGTTTCTCTACGACATGGCGGATCTCGATCAGATCTATCGGATCGCCGCGTTCCTGGCGGGGGCGATCGTTCTGGGGGTAGCCGCGCGGGTCTATCAGAGGCTTCGGCCCGATCCGGCCGAGACCGCGCGCGGGGAGGTGCAAGCCAATGCGAAGAACTAGATCCAAGGCCGCCGAGATCGGGCTGCTCATGACGGCCATGGGGTTGCTCGCGCTCATGGTCCTGGCGGCGCGGCCGCCGGAAGCCCTGGCGCAAGTGCCCGCGGCCGAGATGGCGAAAGCCCCGGCTGGCGAATCGCTCAAGGACTGGCGTTATCGAATCGATGTCGCGCCCGCGGGGGAGAAGACCACCGGGCCTTGGCAAGATTTTGTACTACCGCCTGCTGTCTTCAGCGCGGCCCGGATCGACCTGGTGGATCTGCGACTGATCGATTCCGAGGGACGCGAGACCCCCTTTGATACACGGATCCGCCGGCCCGACTTCCGGACCGAGCCCATCCCGGGCAAGAGCTTCAACAAATCGCGCGGCGGCGACGGATCGGCCGAGCTCACGATCGATCTCGGACCCGACCCCGCCGAGCACAACGAGGTCGACGTGCAGCTTCCCTTGCCACGATATCACCGCCGCGCCCGGCTCGAGGGAAGCACGAGCGGTCAAGACTGGCGCGTGATGGTCGAGAAGGATCTCTTCCACTTTGAGCTCGGACCAGATCGGCTCGAGGACCGGCGGCTCTCGTATTCGCCGAGCCGGTTCCGCTATCTCAAGGTGCGTGTCGAGCCCGACCGCGCGGTCGACGCGAGGCCGCTCGAGATCACGTCGGCGCGGGTGCTCCGCAGGGTCGAGACGCCTGGCGAAACGATCACCTTGCCGGGCCTGCTCAGCGCACGGGAACCCGTGCGGGTCAGCGGCGTGCCCGGCTCGGCCTGGACGATCGAACTGGGCGGCGATCGCGTTCCCTGCGAGCGCATCGAATGCGACGTCGCCGACCCCGAGTTCGTGCG
>DAIDHE010000059.1 GCA_027459775.1 Planctomycetales bacterium
CCAGATCGCCAGGGCGAACATCCCATTGAGCCGGGCGAACGACTCGAGCCCGTCCTCTTCATAAAGGTGGACCAGGCTCTCGGTGTCACAGACCGTGCGATAGTGGTGGCCCTTGGCCTCGAGCTCGCGGCGGAGCTCGATCTCGTTATAGAGCTCGCCGTTATAGCTGGTCCAGATCGAGCCGTCTTCATTGGCCATGGGCTGAGCTCCGCCCCCCAGGTCGATGATCGACAACCGCCGATGCCCCAGCGCGACCGGGCCGTCGACCAGGAAGCCGTCGCCATCCGGGCCCCGATGCGCAAGCGTCGCCGTCATCCGCTCGACTGTGCCACGATCGGCCGCCACACCCCCAGGATTCACAAAACCCGCGATTCCACACATGGATGATCTTTCGCCTGAAATCGACTTCTTCTAGCGGGCGCGAGGTTCGCCTCGGGCGGCCTGATGCCCGCGGCGGACGACCTGGTGTGGCCCTTGTCTCGGAGGAGAGTTCGGCCGGTTTCATTGATTTCACCATGATGAAGGTCCAAAATGGAATCGCCGGCGTGATTTCCAGGCGAGACTTGGTGGCGGGCCGTGCTTGATGTTTGGCGTCTCATTTGGAACCCGTTTTTCCGCCGGAGCCGATCCTCTCATGGCCTCGTTTGAACAGGAAGAGCTGGAATTCGAGGAGCCCCCGCCGCGCCCCGCCACACCCCCGGTTCGCAAGGGTTTCCTCCTCGTCTTGTCGGTTCTGTCGACGGCGACTCTGCTGGTTTACGGCGTCCCCTACATCGCCGATCGAACCGGCTACGCCTACGAGGCCGGCCGGGCGCGGGCGGCGTCGGAGGCGCTCGCCAAGCTCGACAAGGCCGGCATCGTCGATCGGGCGGGCGAGCTCTTTCGCCTGGCCACGGCGGCGGTCTCGCCGGCGGTCGTCAATATTCAGTCGCAGCGGCTGCGGCGGGTCGGCGACGAAGCCGCGGGCGCGCCTCGCGGCGGCGGCCTGGCCATGACCCCCGGCTTCCAGTCGGTGGAGCTCGGCTCCGGCGTCATCATCGACAAACGCAAGGGCTACATCGTCACCAATTACCACGTCGTCCGGGACGCCGATCGGATCGTCGTCCGCCTCGGCCGCGGCGACGACGTCCTGGCTCGGGTGGTGGGCGTCGACCCCAAGGTCGACATCGCGGTCATCCAGGTCAAGAGCGATCTCAAGGTCCAGGCCGAGTGGGGGGATTCCGACCAGCTCGACATCGGCGACTGGGTGCTGGCCATCGGCAGCCCGATGGGATTCGACCACTCGGTGACCGCCGGAATCGTCTCGGCCACCGAACGAAACGACGTCCGGATCTCGGAATACGAGTCGTACATCCAGACCGACGCCGCCATCAATCCCGGCAATTCCGGCGGCCCGCTCGTCAACCTCGCGGGCAAGGTCGTCGGCATCAACACCGCCATCATCTCCCAGACCGGCGCCTACGAGGGGATCGGGCTCGCCGTCCCCTCATCGCTGGCGCGAAAGGTCGCGGAGAGCCTCATCAAGGAAGGCCGCGTCGTCCGCGGCTACCTGGGGGTCAAAATCCAGGCCCTCAATACGAATCTCGCCCGCCAGTTGAAAGTCCCCAGCACCCGCGGCACACTGATCGTCGAAGTGCAGCCTGGCGGTCCCGCCGATCAGGCTGGTCTCAAAGTCGGCGACGTGATCGTCAAGCTCGGGGATCGCGAGGTCGCTGATCCCCCCAGCTTGCGCATCTTGACGACCGGGCAGGACGTCGGCGCGCGTGTTCCGCTGGAATACATCCGCGACGGTCAGAGCCATCAGGCGCTCGTGGTGGTGAGCGAGCTTCCCCCCGCGCTCGAGCTGATCCCCGCCCTGGGTTTGCAGCTCAAGGAGCATCCCGCGGCGACGCCCGACGCCGCGGCCATCGAGATCGAACAGGTCATCATCGGCAGCCCCGCCTTTCGCGCGGGCCTGCGCCCTCGCATGCTCATCCTGGGTGTGGGCAAGGTGCGCGTGAAGAGCCTCGCGGAGCTCGAGGACGCGGTCCGCTCGCTCGATCTCGCCAAGGGACTTCCGCTCTTGGTCCAGACCCCTGACAATCAGGTCCTCCCCATGCTCATCGGTGGACCAGACGCCCCCAAGAAACCCTGACCGCCTCCGGGCTCGTGCCATGTCAGGCGTGAATCGTCCCGTAACCGGCGCATGGACGGCCCTCCAGAGAACCCCGCCCAAGCCTGCGACCACCCCGGAACCACGCACTTGACTTGGACACATGGTTTGCGAGACATTCGGAATGATCCGAAGCGCCTCTCATGAGGAATTGGATAAGAGGAAAGGTGGGTTCGGGGTGGTTTCGAGTGGTCGACACGTGGGCACATGATCGATACGTATGTCTAGTCAGGCCTTGGTCCTCGCGAACGGCTGAGCGAACCTAACACGCAGAATCGTTTCGTCTTACAAAGACAACCAAGCTGTCGGCACGGGGTCGAGAAAACTTGACCGGAAATCCTCTGGGGTTATAATTTGGACGAAGCCGGAAGCGAAGGCGGGACACGGGTTGCGGGTGACGACGTGGCGTGAGGCGCATCGGGCTGTGCGGCCCGCCGTCCACGGTTCGGTCCCGACTCTCTCTATCAGGAGCGCACCGTGCCCCGTCATCCCGACACGACGCTGACGGCCATCAAGGACGCGATCGACATCGTTTCCTTGGCCGGCGATTACTTGACGGTGAGCCGGTCGGGGCGCCGCTTTAAAGCGCTTTGTCCGTTTCACGACGATCACAATCCCTCGCTCGAGCTGAATCCCGAACGTCAGTCGTTCAAGTGCTGGAGCTGCGGCGCGGGCGGCGACATTTTCGACTTTGTCAAGGGCGTCGAACGGGTGGATTTTCCCGAGGCGCTCCGGGTGTTGGCCGACCGGGCGGGGGTTACGCTCGAGAGCCGCGCTCGGTCCGCGCCCGGCTCGAGCACGTCCAAGAGCGACCTCCTGGCGGTGAACGCCTGGGCGCGTGACTTTTTTGAAAAGGCGCTCGAGCAATCACGCGAGGCGCGCGGTTATCTCGAATCTCGGGGCGTCACGGCGGCGACGGCGCGAAAATTTCATCTGGGTCACGCACCAATCGAGCGCGGTCGCTTGCTTTCGGCGGCCCGTGTGAAAGGGTTTGGCGTCGAACTGCTGGAACAGGCCGGTCTGGTGGTTCACTCCGAGGATCCCAGCGGGCCGGCTCGCGAGCGGTTTCGGGGGCGGTTGATTTTTCCGATCCACGACGATCAGGGGCGAGTCGTGGGTTTTGGCGGGCGGATTCTGCCGGCGGAGGAGCAGGCTCTGGCCGCTCGCGGCAAGACCGTCGCCAAGTATGTCAACAGCCCCGAGACCGTGGTCTTTCACAAGCGATCGGTCCTTTATGGGGCCGATCTGGCGCGGGCGGCGTGCCGCGAGGCCGGGTTCGTCGCGGTGGTCGAGGGCTACACTGACGTGATCGCGGCGCATCAAGCGGGTCTGGGGCATGTCGTCGGCACGCTGGGAACGGCGTTCGGCGACGACCACCTCCGCCTCTTGCGGCGGCTGTCCGAGCGCGTGGTGCTCGTCTTCGACGGCGATCAGGCCGGGCTCACGGCGGCCGACCGCGCGCTCGAACTCTTTCTGGGGGTCGATCTGGAACTCTTGGTTTTACCGTTGCCCGCGAACCTCGACCCGTGCGACTTCCTCATGAACGAGGGGGGCGAGCGCTTTCGAGCGCTCCTCGAGACTGCAATCGACCCGGTGAATTACATCCTCGATCGGGCGACCGATCGGTTCGACGTCGATTCAGCCGAGGGCGCGCGACGGGCCGCGGAGTGGGTGCTGGGCTTCCTTGGCCGGGCCCCCCGAACGCATCAGTTTGGGCTCGAAATCAAGGAAGCCAAGGTTCTCGACGCGCTGGCCCAGCGGCTCCGCGTCCCCCTCGAAACGCTCAACCGCCTGCGCGGCGAGCTCGACCGCCGGAACAAAGCGGCCGCCAGGCCCAGGCCGGCTCAGGCTCAAGCGGCCGCCTCAGCCCCGCAACCGCCGGCCGTTCGCGAGGAAGACCTCGACAAAACCGATCTCGAGCTCGTGCGGATCCTGATCAATGAACCCACCGCCGCGCCGGTGCTCTTGACCAACGTCACGCCGGCCTCGCTCGTCGACCCGGCCCTCAGGGCCATTTTTCAAGCGTATCTCGATTTGCATTCCGAGGGCTATCCGCCAAGCTATGACAATCTCATGCTCAGACTCGAGGATCCGGCGGTCCGGGCGCTGGCCGCCGGGCTCATCGTTTCGACGGCCCTGAACACCCCCAGCTCCTCGCCCCTGCCTGAGGGGGTCCAGCCGGCCTCCTGGCGCGAGCGGTTGGAAAAAATGCTCGAAGTCCTGGCCCGCCGCGAATGGCGCGGCCGCCTGGCCGTCCTGAAACGGGCCCGCGAAGAGACCGATCAACACGCCGACCCGGACGCGTATCGTGCGATAGAGTTGGAATATCTGCGACTTTTAACCAGCGGCAGGACACGAAAGGCCTAGCGCCTCGAGATCCGTCGTTTCGTTCGCGGGGAGGATTGGGATGGACAAGTTGGAAGAAGGCCTCAAAACGCTCCTGGACCTGGGCAAACGTCGCGGGTTTCTGACCTTCGACCAGGTCAACGACTTCCTGCCCGACGAGGCGGCGAGCCCGGAGCGCATCCACGGCCTGCTCGAAACCCTCGACGAGATGGGCATCGATCTCATCAACGAGGACGAGGCCGAGGCTCGCCTGCTCGCCTCCGGCGAGGCCGACGAAGAACCCGAGGAAGAAACCGCCGACGATGCGGCCGACGAGGAAGCCGAGCTCACCCCCGAGGATCTCGACGAGATCTCCCGGAGGATCGACGACCCCGTGCGGATGTATCTCACCCAGATGGGCGAAATCCCGCTCCTCACCCGCGAGCAGGAAATCAACCTCGCCAAGCGGATCGAGATCACCCGCAAGCAGTTCCGCGGCAAGGTTCTCGAGTGCCACTACGCCCTGACCCAGGCCGTCGACACCCTGCGCAAGGTCCACGAAGGCGAGCTCCCCTTCGACCGCACCATCAAGGTCTCGGTCACCGAGAATCTGGAAAAAGACCAGATCCTGGGCCGGATGCAGCACAACCTCAACACCCTCAAGCCGCTCATGGAGGCCAACGTCCGCGAGTTCCGCGAGGTCGTCCGCGAACGCGACCCCGAAACCCGCTCCAACCTGGTCACTCGCATCAAGCGGCGGCGGCTCAAGAACGTCATGCTGGTCGAGGAGCTCTCGATCCGCACCCAGAAAATCCAGCCCCTCATGCGCAGGCTCGAGCAGGTCGCCGCCCGCATGAACGACCTCAAGCAACAGCTCAAGGACATGCGGGCCGGCAAGGGGGGCAAGGACGACCGCGCCAACGTCGTCAAGGAACTCAAGGACCTGATGCGAATCACGCTCGAAAACCCCAAATCGCTCACGAAGCGGGTCGAGCTCATGAACATCCGGTTCCGGCAGTATGAGCAGGCCAAACGCGAGCTGTCGGGGGGCAACCTCCGGCTGGTGGTCTCGATCGCCAAGAAATACCGCAACCGCGGCCTCTCGTTCCTCGATCTCATCCAGGAGGGGAACACCGGGCTCATGCGGGCCGTCGACAAGTACGAATACCGCCGCGGCTACAAGTTCAGCACCTACGCCACCTGGTGGATCCGCCAGGCCATCACCCGCGCGATTGCCGACCAGGCGCGGACCATCCGCATCCCGGTCCACATGATCGAAACGATGTCCAAGCTCCGCAACGTCTCCAAGAAGCTGCTCCAGGAAAAGGGCCGCGAGCCGACCATCGAGGAGACCGCCCGCGCCGCCAACATCTCGGTCGAGGAGACCCGGCGGGTGATGAAAATCTCCCGCCACCCCATCTCGCTCGATCGACCCGTCGGCGAAAGCGAGGACAGCTACTTCGGCGACTTCATCGAGGACGAGGCCGCCGAAAGCCCGATCAACGCCGCCACCCAGGAAATGCTCAAGGAAAAGATCGACTCCGTCCTCAAGACCCTCACCTACCGCGAACGCGAGATCATCAAGCTCCGCTACGGTCTCGGCGACGGCTATACCTACACCCTCGAGGAGGTCGGCCGCATCTTCAAGGTCACCCGCGAACGGGTGCGGCAGATCGAGGCCAAGGCCGTCCGAAAACTGCAACATCCCGTGCGAAGTCGACAGCTCGAGGGCTTCCTCGAGAGTACCGGTTGACCAGCAGCCAACCCCCGGACGCCACAGGCGGCCGGGGGTTTTTTTGTTGAATCGGCCCCCTAACCGCGAGCAACCCCTGGATTCGCGGCTCGAACACAAGATCCTCGATCGAACACGGATTCAAGATGCTTCCTGGATGAACAAACCTCATGGGTGAGGACCACGCTTATGCCCGCGACGGCCAGTAATCTCCGCGACCTTCATCACCTGCACCAACGCGCTCGAGCGCTCCGCGACCGGCTGGCTTCCGGACCCAAAACCATCGCCGCCCGGCAGGCCGCTCTCCAGGTCCGTCACAACGAGCTCGAGGCGGCCAAGAAGGCGCTCCAGGAAGCCAAAGTTCAACTCAAAAAACATGAACATCTCCTTCAAGGCGTCGAGACCAAGATCGACGACTACAAGATCAAGCTCAACCAGGTCAAGAAAAACGAGGAGTACAAGGCGATCCAGAATCAGATCGCCCACGACGCGTCTTCCAAGTCCAAATTCGAGGAAGACATCCTGCTCGCCTTCGACTCGATCGAGGCCAAGGCCCGCGAGGTCGCCCGGCTTGAGGCCGAAGTCAAGCGCTTCACCGACGAGGTCGCCGCTCTCAAGAAACAGGTCGAGGAACAGGCGGGCGCGCAGGCGAGCCAACTCCGCGAGCTGGAAACCGCCATCATCGATGGCGAAAACACCATCCCGGAGAGCCACCGCGATCAATACCGCCGCATCGTCGCCCGCTACGGCGCCGACGCCCTGGCCGCCTGCGAGGACGGATCCTGCCTGGGCTGCTACACAGCCGTCACCGCCCAGGTCATGAACGAGCTCATCAACGGCGTCTCACTCTCGTTCTGCATGAGCTGCGGCCGCTTGCTCTATCTCGCCGAACACGACGTGGTCGCCACCAGACGCGGCGGGTGACAACCCGTGGTCACGGAACAGGACCGCTCAAGCCGCGCCCCCGCCCCGCCGGCCCGTTGACTCGCCCCAGCGCCTTCTTATAATGCGTTATGCGAGCCAGGGCCTCTCGATCTGCTTTCGAGATAAGCCCGCCTCGTTAATGGACTTTCGCGGAATGATGAGGCATCTGACATGGCAAGCGGGTTGATGGAATTCACCGACGGCAACTGGAAGTCGGAGGTTCTGGATTCGCCGATTCCGGTGGTCGTCGATTTCTGGGCCCCCTGGTGCGGCCCCTGTCGCTCGCTCCAGCCGGTGATCGAGAAGCTCGCCGCGAGCTACCAGGGCAAGGTCAAGGTCGGCAAGATGAACACCGACGAAAACCAGGAGACGCCGGGCAACCTCCGCATCTCCGCGATCCCCACCGTGCTCGTCTTTCAGCACGGCAAGGAAGTCGACCGCCTGATCGGCGTCAATCCCGAAAACAAGTTCAAGGCCTCGCTCGACAAGCTGGTCGCCTCGTGACGGCGGGCCAGGCTTTTCGGCCGCTTTCCGCGGATGACTTTCTGTGTCTTCCCCGCGCGTGCTGATCAAGGTGTGCGGGCTCCGTGAGGTCGATCAGGCCCTCGCTTGCGCCCGCGCGGGCGCGGACTTGCTCGGGCTGAACTTTCATCCTCCCTCGCCCCGCTCTGTCGAGCCGGCCCGGGCGGCCGAGATCGCGGCCGCCCTCCCCTCGACGACGCGCGCAGTCGGCGTCTTCGTGAACGAACCCGTCGATCGCGTCCGCGCGACGGCCGACCGCGTCGGCCTCTGGGCCGTTCAGCTCCACGGCGACGAGACCCCCGCCGATTCCGCTCGCCTCGCCGGCCTCCGCGTGATCAAGGCGTTTCGCCTCCGTTCACCGGCCGATTGGCCGCGCGTCACGGCTTTCGTTCAAGACGCGCTCGATCTGGGCGTCGTGCTCGAGGGCGTTCTGGTCGACGCCTACGTACCCGGCGTGGCGGGTGGCACGGGCCAGACCCTTGAGGACGTGCTCCTCGACCTGATCGCCGGCACGCCCAGGCTGATCCTGGCAGGCGGGCTCAATCCAGGAAACGTCGCCCGGCTCCTCGCTCGCGTGCGACCGTACATGGTCGACGTCGCCAGCGGAGTCGAGTCCGTCCCAGGAACAAAAGACCCAGCCAGGGTCGCCGCGTTCGTGCGGGCCGTGACAATGGCCGTGGATCAGCCGCCCGATTGAGAAGAGACGTCGATGTACTGGAGCCCCCTATCGAGGATCTCCTCGTACGACCCAGCCCTCCGACGTTCGATCGCGTCCTCCATCTTGAAAAGGAGGGGCGTGGCAGCCCGTTGACAACGGCCCCCGCGCCCTATAGCCTATCTGGTCGCGGTGTAACTCCATGGGCGCGTTGTGAGTATGGCTTCAACGAAGCATAAGACCAAGGCCGACGTTCTGGACGAGTGCCAGGCGGCGATTGGCTACCAGTTCCGCGACGTGAGGCTCCTTCAGGAAGCGCTCACGCACGCCTCGGGGGCCAATCATCGGCTCGTTTCCAACGAGCGGCTGGAATTCCTGGGCGACGCGATCCTGGGTGCCATTGTTTGCGAGGCCGTCTTCAGGCGGTTCCCCGACGAGCTCGAGGGCGAGCTCACAAGAATCAAATCCACGGTCGTTTCGCGCCTGGCCTGCGCCCAGTTTTCGCAGCGACTGGGGATCGGCGAGTATCTGGTGATCGGCAAGGGAATGGGATCGCACGACAAGACGCCGCCATCGGTGCTCGCGGACGTCTTCGAGAGTCTCATCGGCGCGATCTATCTGGACGGCGGCATCGAGGCGGCCCGGGCGTTCATCGCGCGTAACCTCGAGGGCGAGATCGAGGCGGCCGCCCTGGATCAGCACGGGGTCAATTACAAGAGCAATCTCCAGCAAATCGCCCAGCGCGATTTTGGGGCGACGCCAACGTATCTGCTGCTCGATGAAAAGGGGCCCGACCATTCCAAATGCTTCAAGATCGCGGCCCAGGTCGGCGATCACGGCTACGCCCCGGCCTGGGGAAGCAACAAAAAAGAAGCCGAGCAACGGGCCGCCTTGAACGCACTTCGCGAGATCGCCGGCCTTCCCGCACCCCACCCTGCCGACTGACGAGGTCGTCGTGAACGGATCGCTCGTGGCCGATCTTGGTCTAGGTCCTGAAGTCTGGCTCATTCTCTCGCTCCTGGGCTGCGTCACGCTGTTCTTCAAATTCTCCCGGTTCTGGAGCATGCGGAATCTCGATCTGCTGCTCCTGTTCACACTCGCGCCGGGGATGATGTGGATCTCCGGCAACCCCGTCGACCACCCCTGGAGCGCCTATGTCTGGCTCTTCGTGGGCTCGTTGCTCTGGCTGATTCGCTGCCTCGCCGACGTCGGGCTCAGACGCCGGCCCTTGCTCGAGCCCAATCTCAACATGTCGGGGCTCATCTGCCTGTCGGCGGGCATCCTGGGCCTGCTCGTCGTCGAGACCGTCAGCCTGCCCGTCGAGGATGGGGCGGCCCGAAATCCGGCCGAGCCCTCCGGACGCGACGATCGGGCCCCGGTCCCTCCCGAGAAGACGCCACCCGCCGTGAAAAGCATGATCAAGATCGCTCCCTTGCCGACCTCGCTCAAACGCGAACTCCCGCAGGTGATCGTCTCCCGCGTGCTGGCGAGCCTCGCCCAGGTGGGGCTGGTGCTCGCGCTCGTCGGGATCGGCTGGCGGTGGTTTGAGCGCCCGCTGACGGGGACGGCCATGGCGGCGTGTTACTTGCTCATCCCCTATACCCGGATGGCCGTCGTCGACAGCGGCCAGCTCATCCCGGCGGCGCTCATCACCACGGCCGTGCTCTTCCATGATCGGCCCGCCCTCGCAGGCGCCCTGATCGGGCTGGCGGCGGGCTGGATCCCCGCCTGCCTGGGCTTGATCGCGCTCTGGGCCGGATTCTATTTCGGACGGGGAATGCCCCGATTCACCCTGGTCGCGATCGCGGTGGTCGCCGGGTGCGCGGTCCTGGGCTCGCTGATCCCCGACCTGGCCGTCTGGGCCCGCGCCCTGGGTGCTCGCAGCGTGGCCGAGGCCGGCCTGTTGCCACACTTCCAGCCCCGGTCCGCGGCCAGTTTCTGGGTCGGAATCGACTCCAGCTATCGCCTCCCCGTCCTGATCGGCTACCTGGCACTCGTCATCTTCGTCGCGATCTGGCCCGTGAACAAAAGCCTGGGCGAGCTCGTCGCCCTTTCCGCCGCACTGCTGGTCGCCAGTCAGTTCTGGTATCTCGACAAGGGCGGGACTCTCGTCATGCTTTACATCCCGCTCGTCCTGGCCATGATGTTTCGGCCGACCACGTCAACCCGGCGCGCGATCGGATTCCTCGCGCGCCGCGCCGTCTCGCAACCCACCTGACTCGCCTGGGCACGCACCCCCCTTTTCGGAGCGCGTTTCGATGAGTTTCGAACTGACCTATGAAACAATCGCCCGGCGAATCGATCACTCGCTGCTCGGCCCAACCCTGGGCGGCCAGGCCCTCGAGGACGGGTGCCGGCTGGCGGCCCGTTACGACGTCGCCAGCGTGTGCATCAAACCCTATGCCGTGAGCCTGGCCGCCCGGGTCTTGAAGGGCACGCGCACGGCCGTGGGTACGACCGTCGGGTTTCCCCACGGCGGACACGCGACCGCCGTCAAGGTCTTCGAAACCGAGCGCGCGATCGAGGACGGCGCGACCGAGCTCGACATGGTGGTCAACATCGGCCAGGCGCTCGCCGGCGAGTGGGACGCCGTCGCCGCCGATATTGACGCCGTCACGCGGGCGTGCCACGCCCAGGGCGCCATCGTGAAGGTCATCTTCGAGAACTGCTTCCTGGCCGACCACCAGAAAGCGCGGCTGTGCCAAATCTGCGAGCAAGTCGGGGCCGATTACATGAAGACGTCGACCGGTTACGGGACCGGCGGCGCGACCCTCGACGACCTGCGTCTGATGAGGCGCTCGGCGTCGAGCAAGGTCAAGCTCAAGGCCGCCGGCGGTGTCCGCGACCTGGACGCGATGATCGAGGTGATCAAGCTCGGCTGCGATCGCGTCGGCTCGTCGCGCACCGCGGAAATCCTCGACGAGCTCAAGGCCCGCCTGGCCCCATAGCCAGCGGCGGCAGGTCGGCTCAATCGGTGCTGCGCCTGCCCGCGCGATCGGCCTCGATTTGCCGTACACCGTCGGCCTCGCCGATGATCAGCACGTCGCACAGCCCGACGAAAAGCCCGGTCTCAAGCACGCCGGGCAGACCTTGAATCGTTTGATCGAGCCCGGCCGGATCGGCGATCTCGGCGAACTTGCAGTCGATGATGCAGTTCCCGCCGTCCGTGATTACGAGCGCCTCGGCGGATCGGCGGATCTTGGTAACGGCCCCCAGTCCTTGCAATCTGCGCTCGGTGTGGGCAAGCCCGAACCGGCTCACCTCGACGGGGAGCGGGCAGGCCGCCCCCAGTTTTTCGACCTGCTTGGCCGCGGTGATCAGCGTGACCCGCAGCCGGGATGCGGCGGCCACGATCTTCTCGCGCAGAAGCGCCCCTCCGAGCCCCTTGATCATGGCGAATCGGCCGTCGATCTCGTCGGCGCCGTCCAGGCTGATGTCAAGGTTCTGGACCTGGTCCAGCTCAACCAGGGGAATGCCCAGTTCGCGGGCCTGGCGGGCCGTCGCCTCGCTGGTGGCGACGGCCGTGATCTTCAGGCCCAGCGAACGGACGCGATCGCCCAGGCAGTCGACCATCAGGGCCGACGTGCTGCCGGAGCCGAGCCCGACGATCATGCCGTCCTCGACCAATTCCGCGCCCGCCCTGGCGGCTTGGTCCTTGGCGGTGCCTTTGTCGACCCCCACTGTCGCCCCTCAAGGAAAGGACTCGCGTGCCGATGCCAGACCAGGATCTAGAGCCCACACCCAAGGAAGTCGCCAGACCAGCCCGAGTCGGGGCGACGGGATTCGAACCCATGACCTCCTGCTCCCAAGGCAGGCGCGCTAACCAGGCTGCGCTACGCCCCGCGACCCTCTGCGTGCGCATCGTAGGCTCGCACGCTCGGAATCGTCAAGGCGGGGCGCGCCAAAGCACAAGGTTGCCGCCCGAGCGGCCGCGCGAGACGATGGGGCGGCCGGGTGGGTGCGAGCCAAGGGAGCTTTTCCCAGTTCAAGCCATATTCCAGGAAACGCCGTCATGAGCAACATTCCCAGCCGTGAAACTTTCGAGGCGATGTACGCGCGGAAGGCCCCCTGGGACGTCGGCAATCCCCAGCAGGCGTTTGTCGAGGCCGCCGACCGGCTGGCCGGGACCATCCTCGACGCCGGATGCGGCACCGGTGAAAACAGCCTCTTCTTCGCCAGCCGCGGCCATGCCGTCGTGGGCTTTGACTTTCTCGAAGGACCCCTCCAGGCCGCCCGACGCAAAGCCCAGGAACGCGGACTCCACGCCGAGTTCCTCCTGATGGACGCACTGAAGCTGGCCACTTTCGACCGCCAGTTCGACAGCGTGATCGACTCCGGGCTCTTCCACGTCTTCTCCGACGCCGATCGCGCCACCTACGTCGCCGGCCTGGCTCATGTCACCGTCCCCGGCGGCCGGGTCTTTGTGCTCTGCTTCAGCGACGCGGAGCCCGGCGAGCACGGACCCAGGCGCGTTTCACGCCGCGAGCTCGAAGACGCGTTCGCCGACGGCTGGGCCATCGAGGAAATCCAGCCCTCCCGCATGGACGTCGTGCCCGGGCTCGAGAACGCCGCCTTCAGCGAGGGCGGACCCAAAAGCTGGTTCGCCAGGTTCCGGCGGCTGGGCTGAACCGGAAGAAATGCGAAAACCAGTTCCGAAAACACCCGTTTTCACAACTTTGTAAATCGTGCGCACTCCCCACGACGGCCCTCCGAGGAAAGCGACCTAGGCTTCAGGAAGCGTTGTCTCGATCCCCGGGGTAGTCCGCGCACCATGAGCGTCACCGAGTCGTCGATCACAGAGCCGATGGGTATCGTCCTGGACCGAGCCCAGAGCGCGGCGACCGATGTCGCCCGCCGGGTTCCTTCGGGTCCATCGCGGCTTTCGGTGGGCTTTGTTTGCCCGAGCTGGCCCGTGGATCAGACGGCCAACGGGATCGTTTCCTACTACACAGCCCTCGCGCCCGCGCTTGAGTCTCTGGGCTGCCGGGTCACGATCCTGGCGCATGAGTTCCATGGACAGCGGCCGAACGATCAAGTGTTCGACATCCGGGATGCGAGTCGCCGCCGCGGCGCGGTCCGGCGTCTGGCCGACTCGGCCCATTATCGGTTGAACCCCAGCACGGGATGGGAGCGCCCGACCCGCCGCGCGCTGCTCGAGACAATACGCGGGGCATGTACCAAGCGAGGAATCCAGATCCTGCAGATGGAAGAAACGTTCGGCTGGGCGCTGGGGGCGATCGCCGCGACTTCGATACCGGTTTGCCTTCGGCTGCATGGGCCCTGGTTCCTGAATGGCGCGGCCATGGGCGCGCCGGTGGACGACGCCTTTCGCCAGAGGGTCGCCGCCGAGGCCGCCGCCATCCGGGCCGCCCGGTTCGTGACCGCCCCTTCGCTCGACGTCCTGGACCGCGTCCGAACCTACCATGACCTGCCGCTCACGGACGCGGCCGTACTGCCCTCGACGGTTCCCGTTCCCGCCGATCAGTCCGTTTGGCGGCTCGACGACAGCAATCGGAACCGAATCCTCTTCGTGGGTCGGTTCGATCGCATGAAGGGGGGCGACCTCATGATCGACGCCTTTGCACGCGTCTTACGTGATCTGCCCTCGGTCAGGCTCTGGTTCGTGGGACCGGATGGGGGATGCCGGCTCGACTCGGGCGAAACGGCGGCGTTCCCCCGCTATCTCGAGAGCAAGATCCCCGGAGCGCTGGAATCAGGCCGGGTCGTCTGGCTGGGCCGGCGGCCGCTGCCCGAAGTCTCTCGCCTGCGCTCACGCGCCATGGCGACGATCATCTGCTCCCGCTACGAGACCTTCTCCAACACCACTCTGGAGGCCGCCGCGGCCGGTTGCCCGATCATCGCGGCCGACGTCGGCGGCATTCCCAGCATTGTCGAGCACGATTGGAGCGCCCTGTTGCATCGGCCAGGCGACGCCCACGACCTGGCGGAGAAGCTCCTGAGCTTGCTCCAGAACCCGTCCCTGGCCGCGCGGCTGGGCCGACACGCCCGCGCCGGCTACCTGGCACGGCTTCACCCCCGGATCATCGCCGAGCGCACACTCGACTTCTTTCGCGGGGCGGTCGCCCTTCACCAACTCCGTCAAGACGGCCCCCACTCCGGCGCCGGTCGAACCTGACCCTCCGCCCACCCAGCGACGCGTGCTCCGAAGCGGCTGATCCTCTCGACCGTACTCGAGCGCGTGAGGCGCGCCCTCCCTAGTCGAATCCTTGGCTCCCCACTCGAATCCTTGGACGTCGTCCAGGGCGCACTCCTTGTCTGATCGTTCGACGAATCGGCCATCGCGTTCAGGAGCGCAGCCCCCAGGTTCCCCAGACTACGTCAAGATACTGCATCGACCCCTTTGGGAACCCCGACACGTCAAGACTACACTGCATGTCCCAGACGTTCCGCCCCTGCTCAACCCCCCCCGAAAGGCTGATCTGGGGTCCGACCCGACAGCCTCGCGGCCAAGGCTGCGTTGGGCTTCGTGGCCCTCGAAAACCTTGCGCTCAGGGCCGGTCCCCTGGGGTGAGTGCGACTCACCACGGTCGCGTTCTGCTGAACGAGCCTCGACCTCGTGGAGAGTAGTGGTGATCTCTGCCTGCCTGGGACAACGAGGTGGGTATGAGTTCGGCCCTTGATGACGGCGGGCGGGTCGCCGCCGTTGGTAGCGCTGGTGGTTGTCGAAAAGATCGGGCTGCCACCGCGCGGGACGGCCGGCACGTGGATTCCGCTGTGGACCGCCGCCACCGGCGGGCCCCCTATGCCGCCATCACCCGCGAATGCGGTCCCGACGATCGTCTGGGGGGCAAAGATCTTGTTGTGGTAACCCTGAAGCTCGGCGACGAAATCGCCGCCGTTGATGCCGTTGCCCGAGGAAAACGACCCGTAGAACTCGCCGTCGAGATGGTTCTCCGCAAGGTCTTGGACGGAGGAGTTTCCACTGCTGGAGTCCCGGATGGTGAAGAGGTAGAAACCGCCCTTGAGGATGGCCCCGCTGTTGAACGTCACGGCCACGTCGAAGGCGTTGGCGATGGTGGGATCAGGGGCGGCGGCGACGTTGGTCACGATCCACTTGCCCGGATAGGCCTTGTTGGCGTGAACCTTCGTCAACTGATAGTTGGCCGCGTCGAGAATGCTGGGAAGCCATACGCCCGAGGGAGTGGCGCCCGGGTCTTTGATGATGTAGTCGACTTGGCCATTGAGGCGATTGAAGTACATCCCGTCGATGACCGGGCCTTTGGTGTCGATGAGCAAGTCGGTGGTGATCACGACCGGCGCGGCCGTGTGCGTGACCCCGAACTGGTCAACCGCGGTGGCTGTGATCGCGTAATGCCCGTCGAGCAGCGCGACGCCCGACTGAATGTTCCAGGCTCCGTCGCTGCCCGCCTGAACTTGGCCGATCGGGATCGGCGCTCCGCCGGCCAGAGGTGTGGCGAAGAGGCTGACGTGCGAGAAAGCCTCGGATTTACCCAGGAAATCAGGCTGATTGACATCGGTGACGTTGGGAGTGCCAGTTGAAAGACCACTGTCGGAGGTTGGATTCAGGATCCCGGTCAGGACGATTGGGTTGTCGGCCACGGTCGCCGTACTGACCACGGTAAGCCTCGCGCCGTCGTCGTTGGTGACGAACACCTGGATCGGGAAGAGCCCGATGGGATGGCCAGCGCCACTGTCGACGTTCGACTCCGCGTAGGTATGGGAGCCGGCGACGATGTAGGCCGTGCCGACGCCGCCCGGCTGGCTGATGGTTCCGGCTGTCAGCGGCGTGCCGTCACCCCAGTCGATCTGGGCCGCGAAGTCGGCGAGCGTCGAGTTGGGGTTGGCGTCGGTGTAGCTCGCGACATTACCGTGGAACAGAGGCGGCGAAAACACCGAGACGGGGAATAAAGCAGCCTCGACGACGTTGACGATCGGCTGCGCCGGCGAGGGCGTGAGCACGGCGTCCGCGATGATGCCCGAGCCACCGAAGATGGTGACCGAGCCACCGCTCTCGGTGGCCGTTACCGTGTAAGCGTACGTGCCGGCCTCGGCATAAATGTGCGCCGCACTGACCGCGAAGATCACCCCGTCGGGCGAGCCCTGGGCGACGATGTCGGCGGCAGGTAGGGTCTCCGGGGCCGAACCGTCACCCCAGTTGACCACCACTGAGCCAGACGGTGTCGTGAAATCAGCGACAGTCGCTCCCTGGTTGGCGTCGCTGAATGTGCCAAGCAGGACGGCGCCGGTCGTATTTCCCTCGATGCCGTTGATCCCGGCGCCGTTGGAACTGGTGAGCTTGGCGTCGAGGACGGTAACCCCGCCACCGGGTGGGCTGGTCAATGCGGTGGTCGTACCACCAAGAGTCGTAATGATAACGCTGAGCGTGTCGGGAAGTCCTGGGGGTGTCTCCTCGGCGTAGGTGTTGCTGCCCAGGACTTCGAAGACCGGCTCGCTATTCGCCGGATCGACGCCGATCTGCTGGACCGCGAGCTGGATGCCCGCTACGAGTGGCGAACCATCGCCCCAGCCGCCAACGGCTAGCTGGGCCTTGACGTCGGCGACGGTGGCCAGCGTGTTCGGGTCTTCGAAGGTTGCCAGTACAAAAGTGCCAGTGGCCTGGCCCTCGATCGTCGTGAAGTTACGGGTGCTGCCGGTCACGCCCAGATCCGTGATGGTCGCCGAGCCGGTCAGCAGCGTCGTCTCGCCACCATCGTCCTGGACTGAGATCTTGGTCGTGTAGGCGCCTGGCTTAGCGTAGCTATGGCCTCCCTCGACGGAGAAGGCCCCGGCACCTGTCGCCACCACGATGCCGGTGATCGCCGGTGAGCCATCGCCCCAATCTATGGTCGCCGAAAAATCGCCGTCGGCGTTGGGAGCACCTGGGTTCGCGTCGGTGAACGTGCCGACGACCGTGGCGGGCGGCAGCGAAACCCCGCTATTGGCCACCAGCGCGATGGGGGCGCCGGCCGTGAGATTCGCGTCGGCGACAATGACTGAGAAAAGCTTGGAATCAAACTGGCCATCGGCGGTATCCGTGACCGTGATTGTCCCCGCGTGGAATCCCTCTTCCGCGTAAATGTGTGTCTGCGGGGTGATCGTTCCCGGCGCCGCGGCGTTGAAGACTGTGTCAGGCGTGCCGTCACCCCAGCTCACATCGACGGTCCACGGTCCACCGTCCACATCGGCGAACGAGCCGAGGCTAAATGACTGGGAGACCCCTTCCACTGCCGCCTGGGGGCCCGGCGGCACCACCGTCGGCGCGATGTTGGGGGTGAAATTGGCAATGTCCGTGGGCCCGCCGCCGCCAAACTCGTTGGTGTGCCAGAAAGTACCGTTCACCGGGTCGACGTTCATGCCGCTGAAGTCACCGATTCTGCCATTAATATCTCCGGAGCCAGTTCCGGCGGGGACGAGGACGACGGGTTGCATCGTTCCCGCCGCGTCGGTCGGCTGTCGTGCCGTCACAAACGTCGAGATAAAGCCCTTGGTGGCGGTGTTACCAGCGCCCCCGACCGTGTCGGACTCCATGAAGCCCAGGCCGATTTGCCCTTGGGCGTTGATGTCGATCGCCGGCTCGACAGAGTAGGTATTGGCGCCGAAGCCGATGCGGCCAAGGTTCTCGCCGCCGCCCACCGTCTGAAACGCGGGCGTGCCGCTGCTCACGTCGATAGCGTACCACTGAGCAACGAGTTCGCCCGTGAAGAAGAGACTGAGGGAGGCGCCGGTGCCGGTGCCACCACTCACTCCGGTAATTCCCGCAAGGCTCGTATAGCTGCCTGCGTTGGCAATGGCCACCGTGGCGACCGAGCCGTTGGGGCCGAGCGTCTGGACCGTCAATTGGGCCGCCGTCGTGAACGTGCCACCGTTAACGGTCAACGTATCACCGACGCTGTAACCGGAGCCTCCCGTGGGGTTTCCATTCTTGTCATTGGCTTGAGCCGACGCGAGGGTGTTCGGGCCTGCCGCAACCGCGACCGTCTGCGCGGCAACCACGATCTTATTGTATTCCCCAGCTTTCAAGATTCGGCTGCCGGGGTCAAACATCCCACTACCGTCAGGGTTGAGGGGGTTGCCAATGCCACCAGAGGCGACGAAATTGTCTTGTGCCGGCAGGGCCAGGGAAGTGGTGGTGAAGGCAGAGGCGCTCGAAAGGACGCCGGTCATCTTGACCACGTCGATACTCGTACCGGTGCCGGGGTCGTGGATCAACCACATCGGGTCGCCGGCCACCGAATCGTGCATGGTCGTGGGCCGATAGTTTTGGACGCCGCCGGGGACATCATTGCGGAAAACGTTTTGCCCGGCGCCGGAAGTGACCAGCGGGTTGCCGGCCGCCAGGTCGCTCGCCTTGACCGAAACAACTTGAGTGCCCGTAGGACCTCCCCCAAACATGTTAAAAGTCTCAACGAAGGCATCTGCGTTGAACCCGGGGTTGCCGGGATAGTCGCTCCAGGAAGTGGAGCTGGGGCCGCCCGAGCCTTCCGTTGTGGTGATATGATAGAAGTTCCACTGCGTCGCGTCGAATGTCGTTGGGTCGTTCGACTTCGAGACAGCGAAGATGTACTGACTGACATTCTGAGAAGCCTCGATGTCGATGTCCCCGATGATGAACCGCCCACCCGTCCCCATCAAGTTGTCAAAAACCCCGGTGGAGTCGCACGTCCCGCACGAGCTTCCGCTCACCGTTCCGCCACCCGAAGCTGCCAGCCCGGATGTGCCGGCCGTGTACGTGAAGGAGGTCGTCGTCGGCGTACCCGTAATCTTGAATCCGCCGTTGTAACCGGCCACGCCCACGCCCGAGATCGACACCGATTGACCGACGACGAAACCGTGAGGTGTGGTGGTGGTAATTGTTACGGTAGTGCCTGCCTCGGTAGCGCCGGTCGGACTGGCGGCGATGTTGACTGTCTGGGAATAGATTCTCGTCTCATTCCCAATCGCGGCGTTGTAAAAGAAATCGTTAATCCCGTGCTGGTCCAAGATCGTTCCGCCGGCCTTGCTGAAAAGCGTGACGGTACTATTGTCGATTTGAAGGTAACTGTTCGGCCCGGCGGCGCCGGTCACATCAGGCGGCCCGCCGCCGCCATTTCCGGCATAGCCCAAACCCCCGCCGTTGAGAATCGAGACGGCCAGCAGCGTGCGCTCCTCAAGTCGTTCCAGCATCCGAGGCACCCCGCGCCTCCTGCCTCCGAGTAAGGCATTGCGTTGAGGCCCTGTGCTAGACGGGTAACGACGCGAGAACGAAGGGAATAACATCGCTCGGATCTCCGGGAGCCTCGACCGACACCTTCGATCGGACTCGCTGACGTGAGTTTGAACAGAAGAGGCTTTAGACTCGGCGCGGCAGCCTTCGCGCAGGGGCGCTTCTGTCCTCGACAAGCTAGCGCTCGCTAAACCGCGAAATGATCGACGATCTGAATCGCCGGATCGATGGGCATAAGCATCGTGTGACCTCACAGGTTGGCATGCTTCTATTACCCGTGGATTGGGCGAAGTCAAGCGAACCCGCCTGGAATTGAAAGGTATATCCAAGAAGCGGATTGATGATGTGGCATGAACAACAAAATCGCGCCATTCGATCGTTGACGAGTCGATCTTTTCCAAACGACGAACCGTGACGTATCGAGCGCGTTGGGACGGTGACATGCCGCCGGGGGTTTTTCGGCGGTTCCTCAGGAATCACGAGGCGGACAGGGCTCCCGATGAGCCGCCGCGGCCGGAGGGCGAGCCGAGCGCTTACGTCAGCGAGCTCGCGGCCGGGGACGCCGAGGCGCTCGGCAAGATCTTCGCCCTCTATCACGACGTCATGCTCGAGGCCGCGACCCGGCTCACCAGGCAATACCGGGCGCGCGGAGTTTTCATTGAGGCCGAGGACGCCTTGTCCGGGACGTTCGTGCGGCTGCTCGCGGACGCTCGCAACGGCCGAATAAGCTCGATGCGACATGCGATCGAGTTCTGGAGAGAGTTTCTCGACCTCCTGCACGTGGAGCTCTTGGCCGTCGACCGCAAACACCGCGCGCTCAAGCGCGGCGGCCCAGGGTCCGCGCCTGCGATCTGCACGGCGAGCGGGACGATCGACGAACTCCCGAGCGGCGTCCGCCGACTCGGCGTCGACGCCTTGAGCAAAATGGCCGACGACGCATCCGGGCCCGAAGACCTGGCGTTCGCCAAGCTCGAGATCGAGGCGCTCCCCGACCATCTGAACAGCCCGTTCATGAACGAGATCGTCCGCATGCGGCTCGACTGGGGGTTCCGCATCCGCTCACTGCCGCTTGATCCTCAGGTCCAGACGGCTTTTCATCAAATCGGCGACCTCTTCGTCGAGCAACCCGCATCCCGTCAGCTCCAGATTCGTGAGGGCGGGAATCGCCTTGAGGTACGGCAAGGCATTCACCGAGAGCGGCACGCCGTCGAGACCGAGAACCCGAAGGCTGGTGGCGCCCGACAGACTTTTCAGGCTTTCCTCGGACATCGCGCTGCCATCGAGATAAAGGATCGACCATTGTGAGAGCGTCTTCATGCGAGCGAGGAACCGGCCCTGAACTTTGGTGTGACTGAGATAAAGACCATCGAGCGCGGGCAACCCTTCAATCGCGGCCAAGCCGGCGTCGGTGACGGGCACGTAGCCGAGGTCGAGCGTCCAGAGGTGGTCAAGCCCCTTCAAGTGGACCATTCCCGCGTCGGTGATCAGGGGCGGCGATGCCGGATCGCCCTCCGGCGGAGGATACGCGCGGATCTGAAGGTGCCGGAGCATGGTGAATTTGCTCAGACTCTTGAGTCCGGCGTCGGTAACACTTGTATTCTGCAGATAGAGCCCACCGATCCGGTCGCCGTACCTGTCCGCGAGAGAGGCGAGGGCCGCGTCGTCGAGTTTCTCGCCGCGAAAGTCGACGTTCGCCCACTCGGTCTGTCCGAGGGTGCCGAAGATTCCCGGCTTGATTACCGTAACGCTGGGGATTCCGCCCAGGGCTTCGACGTCCTTCTTGAGACGCCGACCCTCCGCGGTGAGCGCGGGGGGCTTCCCGGGAACCTGGTTGAACAGATCGTGCACCCCTTCGCCGATGGGGCCGAACACCTCGGCCGCGGAACGGTCAAGCCGCACGAACACATAAAAGACCAACAATAGACCGGTCACGGCGAGCAAGACCCACAATCGAAACCGCGCGCGTCGCGGGCGCGGCGATGGAATTGGCTGATCGACTGTGGGAGGTTGCTCGTGGGTCGTCATGAGGCACCCCGATGATCTCGCGAGAAGCGTCTCAACCCAGAGGACGGTCGGCGCGGCTTTTTTCGCCGCCGTGATCCCCGCCGCGGATCGGACTATATACATACATGAACACACAAACGTCGATGGCGACGCCCACTGGCTCGACCCGGGCGAGCCGGCGGCGTTCCCTCGCGATCTCGAGAGCAAAAGACTTCGGTGCCTATCCCTGTCTCTCTTCCCTTTCGTGGGTACGCCGTTTCGGGGGTTTTGTTGCGCGAATGGGACGAGATCAAGAGCGCCGTCGCGTCTTGGACTTCGTGGCGGCCGATTCCCTGTCATGGCCCCCCTCATCCGCCGCTGCGCGGCACCTTCTCCCGCGGGGAGAAGGATCAAGACGCGACCCTCTCCCTCCGGGAGAGGGTGGCCGAAGGCCGGGTGAGGGCCCGGACGCGGCCACACGGGATGGGCACACGAGATGGAGGGCACACGGGATGGGGGCACACGGGATGGGGCACACGGGATGGGCAGGCATATGTCTGAGCCCCCTAGGTTGCATGGCATCGCTGGCTCTACTGGCATCGGCCCGATCGCTCAGAGCGATGAGTCAAAGGCGTCTCGACGAGGCATCACGGCTCCGAATGCCCCGATTTCCGGGCGAAGACGGCCCCAGACACGATCACTCGCCCCAGAGCGCGGGGAATCTCCGGCTCAAACCCCGAATTGGCCCACGATCACAGGATGGGACAGGGGATGGCACAGGATGGGCCAGGCATATGTCTGAGCCCCCGATTTTCGATCCATTGTTTGCGGTCTTTCGGCCCTTCGCCGAGCAGAAAGGCTCGCCGCACGCACCGGGTGATGTAGTGATACCAGCGAGTGACCGAAGGGTCGACCAGGCGCGCGCGAGCCATCGTCATCGGAGGGTCTCCTCAAGAAGTCCACGCAAGCTACCAAGTACCGGCCGAGGAGTCAAGACTTGGGTGCCTGTCCCTTCTTACCATCTTCCTGTCACTTCTTACCATCTTGGGTGCCTGTCACTTCTTACCCTCCTCCGTCTTACCCTCCTTCTTGCCACCTCTTCTTGCCACCTGCGGCCGACAGATCCCGGTCACGATCGCCGGCCAGTCGCTCCACCCGATCGACGTCGCCGACATCCTGCCGTGAGAGCCCCAGTTGCTCATTCACAAACGTCCTTCGCCTGAGCGAGGTCGGCGCGCCTGGAGGCGCGGTTCCAACGGGGGCGAGGGTCTTGTAGCCGTCGGGAATCCGGCCGCATTGGTCGGCGGCGAATTCCGCCGGGTTCCGCTCTCGTGCCAGTCGTACGCGTGATACCTGCTATTTTGTCTATCTGAGCCGACCCATTCTGGCCAGGTGTTTGGGCGAAAGGCGCGCGACAATGGAAGGGTCGAAAGTTTTTCGCGATTTTTTAAGTCTTTAAAGAAGTGAGAGTTGCGCCGAAGAATCGAGCCAATCCAGGGCGGTTGCATTATCGGGCAGCCAAACCCGCGTTAGGTTGAAGGATGAGACCCTCGAGCACGAGCCTCGGAGCCAGAGAGTCACGCCAGAGCACATCGATCACAGCGCATCGCGGTTGAACGCTCGCGAGGTCGAACCATTCGCGGAGCCGCGTTTCGCGTCCGCAAGTCACCCTCCACGGGGCTCGCGAACCCATTCGGTCATCCCAGGCCGCGTCCCTTGCAGACCCGCGCCGATCGCGCAGGTCGCATCGATACCGTGACCCATCCCATGCCGCCCATCCTTTTCTAGGTGAATAAAACAATGATGTTATTGGCATGGCACAACGTGAAGGACGATCTCGGCGGGAACGGTCGATTGATTGGCCAAACCCGGGCTTTTTGCGTGCTCGCGGCCCGTCAGCGGGGGCCGGAAGATCGAAAAGCGCGTCAAAACACTGCCATACACGCCGCTCAGAGCCATGAGATGGGGAGACGGCGGTTGTTGCCGGCGGGCCGGGCTTTCGCGATGCATGCCCTGGCTGGTCTGGGGCCATGGAGGGCCAGCGGGAGACACGGCGGCGCGGCGAGCAGGGACGCCGTGGGAGGCGAGGTCGTCCCGTGGGCTGTTGTCGATTCAAGCCATGCGGTCCATCCCGACGTCTGACAATCGACCGAGCGGCGACTTGCCAGGGATGAATTCGTTCGGCAAGATAAAAGAAATGTGAAGCGACGGGAGCGGTTGGGTTGGCTTTGCGTGCATCGCGGGCGCGCTCGGGTTTCGACCGCGATCGATTGAAGCGGCATCTTTGTTGGATCAACCAAGACAAGGATCCGGTCGGCGCTCATGTGAGGTGCGGCCGGATCGAGGAGTAGACCATGAGACGTGACATCGCCTCGGGCGCCATGGCAGCGCTACTGGTGGGGCTAGGCGTGCTCGAGCTGGCGGCCCAGGAGCCTCCCCATGACGGGCCGATCAACTATGAGGGGGTCGTCATCAGCGCCCGGAACGCCGGCATGCGCAGGCCCGGCATGGGCAATTTCCGCGATTTCAACGAGGTGACGAAAGATGCCGAAAAGATCGAGGGGCTCTTCACCCTCTATCGGCACGCCGAGCATCTCTATGGCGAGATCCGCCCCGACCAGTTCAACCAGCCGCTTCTGGTCCCGATCACCATCGCGCGCGGCATGGCGCGGGCGGGCATTCCGGTCTCGGACGGCGAGGACGAGATGGTCGTCTTCTTCAAGCGGGTGGGCGACCGGGTGCAGCTTGTCAGGCGCAACATCCACTACAAGGCCGAGGCCAACCCCGGGCTCGTCAAGTCGGTCCAGCAAAACTACACCGATTCGGTGCTGATGGCGCTGCCGATCATCGCAATCAACATGATGAAGGGCGGGGCGGCGCTCATTGATTTTTCCGACATTTTCCTGACCGATTTCGCCCAGCTTGGGCTGGGGATGCTCGATCGCAACCGCAGCTCGTGGTCGAAGGTCAAGGGGTTCCCCGGCAACATGGAGCTCGAGGTCGAGGCCACGTTCAGCGGGGGCGGGCGTCGGTTTTTCGGGATGGGCGAGGACGGTGTGGCCGACCATCGGGGGATCACGCTGGTGATCCATTACAGCCTGATGAAGACCCCCGACCCTGGCTATCACAGCCGCGGGGCCGACGACCGGGTCGGGCATTTCTTGAGTGCGAGCAAGGATTTCAGCTCGACCGACGTGGATACGAATTTCGTCCGGCAGGTCAACCGTTGGCGGCTCGAGAAGGCGAATCCTCGGGCCAAGCTTTCGCCGCCGCGGAAGCAGATCGTCTGGTACGTCGAGGACACGGTTCCGATCGAGTACCGGCCGTACGTCGAGGAGGGGATTCGCGAGTGGAACAAGGCGTTTGAGAAGATCGGGTTCCGGGACGCGATCGCCGTTCGCTGGGAAGAGCCGGGCCGCGACGAATTCGACCCCGAGGACGCGAGGTACTGCACGTTCCGCTGGATCACGTCGGACCAGAGCTATGCCATGTCGTGCCTGCGGGCCAATCCGCTCACGGGCGAGATGATCGACGGCGACGTGGTGTTCGACGCGAGCTTCATCAATTTCTGGAAGCAAGAATACGCCCTGCTGATCGGCAGCGCCACCGCGACGGGCCGGGAAGAGTCGAAGCTGCTGGGAGTGGGCGAGGTCATCAGCCCGATCCTCGCGGCCAAGATGGGCTACGGCCAGCCGTCGGCCCAGGCGCTGCTGCTGGGAAAGAGCGCCTTCGACAGCCTATCCGGCAAGCCGGTCGCCGAGGCGGTGCCGGCCGATCAGAACCCGATCGCGTGGCGGCTGGCGCGGAACCTGGCGCGGGGAACGCGGGGCTTTTGCCAGATGCAGACGGGGCTCACGCACGATTTCGGCCTGGCCGCCATCGCGCTTGTCGATGCCCAGGCGCCCGCCGCCAAGCCGGCCGCCGACAAGGACAAGAAAGATAAGGACGACAAGGACAAGGCCAAGAAGAAGACCGAGCCCAAGAGCGAGCTCCCCGAGGAGTTCATCGGCCAGGCGATCAAGCACATCACGATGCACGAGGTCGGCCACTCGCTGGGACTCAGGCACAATTTCAAGGCCAGCACGATGCTGCCGGCCGATCAGCTCAACGACATTGCGATCACGCGGACCAAGGGTCTGGTGGGGAGCGTGATGGATTACAGCCCGATCAACATCGCCCCCAAGGGCAAGAAGCAGGGCGATTACTATTCGACCACGCTCGGCCCCTATGATTACTGGGCGATCGAGTACGCCTACAAGCCGGTGGAAGGGGACGAAGCGGCCGAGCTCAAGAAGATCGCCGCCCGAGCCCCCGAGCACGACCTCGTCTACGCCACCGACGAGGACGCCTTCTTGAACGACGATCCCTACGTCAATCGCTGGGATCTGGGGTCGGACCCCTGCCAGTTCGCCCGCGAGCGCATCGCGCTGGCGGTGGAGCTCGCCAAGACGCTCGACGCCCGCGTGGTCAAGGACGGCGAATCGTGGGCGCGCACCCGCAGGGCGTTTGGCGTGTTGCTCTCGCAGTGGGGCGACGGCGCGGCCTTGGCCTCGCAATACATCGGCGGCCAATCGGTGTCGCGCGATCACAAGGCCGATAAGGACGCGCGCGACCCCATCGTCCCCGTCTCCGGCGCCAAGCAGCGCGAATGCCTCAAATTCCTGGCCGAAACCATCCTCTCGGATCACTCGTTCCAGTTCTCGCCGGCCTTGCTGAGAAGGCTCGGAAACGAGCGCTGGATGCACTGGGGGAATAACAGCTTCTACGGCCCCGGCGTCGACATCTCGGTGCTCGAGCGAATTCTTGGCATCCAGAAAATCGTGCTCGCCCACTGCCTCTCCGGAGGGATGCTGGCGCGGCTCGAAAACCAGCAGCTCCAGGCCGACCCCGGCTCGGACCCGCTCCGCATGGACGAGGTCTTCCGGGCGCTCACCGACGGCATCTGGTCCGACCTGGCCCGGCCGTCGTCCTCCAAGGACTCGAAGGCGGCCAAGTTTGCCCTGTCGACCGTCCGTCGCAACCTCCAGCGCGAATACCTGCGCCGGCTGAGCACGATGGTGCTGGGCTCGAGCGGCGGGTTTTCCGGGGACTCGTTCGTCTATCTGGTGATGGTCCGCGGCGGGGGCGACGCGATCCCGGCCGACGCTCGGGCGCTGGCCCGGCTGCACCTCAAGGAGATCTCGAGCAAGATCGCCGGCGTGCTCGACTCGCCCGGTCTCTCGATCGACGACCTGACTCGAGCCCACCTTGAGGAATCTCGCCAGCGTATCGCCAAGGTGCTCGACGCCAACGTCGACGCCCGCGAGCCGTGA
>DAIDHE010000061.1 GCA_027459775.1 Planctomycetales bacterium
GCGGGCAGCATCGTCGGCGCCAGGTTGGAACGAACCGGTTTTTCCAGCGTGCAAGGACTACTCATCGAATCCGCGCAACCCCCAACTCGGAAACACCCCGTCCAACAATCGACCCAGGCTCATTCTATCATCGTAAGCCCAAGAAAGCCCATGGTTTATCGCGCGGCCAGGGCCATCGACCAGAGCCTGGGATCAGCGGCGAGCATGGCGAGAATTCGTGGCGATTGCTCGAATCCCTTGCGGAGGCTCGCCTTCGTCAGGTCGCGGCGGCCGTCCTTGTGGGCCTCCCAGGCGCGATTCAGATAGGCGCGGGCGAGCCGCCCGCGGGCTGATTGACGGAGCGATTCGCGGTTTCTTTCCCCGCCGAGATCGTCGCGGAACAGCTCGTCCATGAGCTCGGCCGTCTCGTCGAGGTCGTCGGTCCCGACCTTGAACCGGCGGGTTTCGCTGGCCTCATGCCAGCGGACCTTCACCGACGGCTTCGCCAGCCACGCGACCCGCCATTTGCGCGAGAGGCGGAGCCAGAAATCCCAATCGACGACGTAGCGATAGCGGGGGTCGAAGCCGTGGACGTCGTCGAAGGCGTCTGTTCGCAGCGACACGGCCGAACAGCGCAGAGGGTTGCCGACGGGCATCCTGGCCGCGAGCTCGCCGGGCCGGAACACCCGATCGACCGCGCCCAGGCCGCCGGGCTCGATGATGGCGGGCGGGATGGGCCGTCCCTGGGCGTCGATCATCGTGACGGCGCTCGCGACCAGGCCCAGGCGATCGTCGCTCTCGAGGGCCGTCGCGTGCGCTCTCAGATGGCCGGGGAGCATGACGTCGTCCTGGTGGAAGATCGAGAGCAGGGGGGTCTGGCACAGGGTGGCGCAGCGGTTCCAGTTGCCCGCCAGGCCGAGCTGTTCGCTGTTGGTCTCGATGCGGGCGCGGTCGCCGGCGATCGAGCGGACGACGTCGAGTGTTCCGTCGCCGGATCGGTCGTCAACGACGATCAGATCGAAGTCGACGCCTTCTTGTGCGAGGACCGACGCGATCGCCGGGCCGATGTGGGCCGCGCCGTTATAGGTGGGGACGGCGACGGTGATGGGGTTCACGGGAGGTCACCCTTTCGGCGCGGCCAGGCTTTCGTCGCCCAGGCGTCTCAAGGTTTCCCACGAATAAAGGCCCGAGGAGTGGCCGTCGGTCCAGGCGAACTTGACGGCATAGGTTCCGACGTGTTCCATGCCGGCAAGTTTGAGGTCGGCGGGGATCCGCGAGCGATCGAGAATCGGCTCGCCGGTCCATTCGTCGCGACAGCCCGCGCACGGGCACGCCCCTCGAATGCCGAGATAGCCCAGCCGATCGACGCGGCCGTCGGGCCAGTCGATCTCGAGCATCTGCTGGGCCTGGTGGGCGCGGATGTTGGTGGGGGGGTCGTTCATGGTTGGGTCGCGCTCGAGGGTTCCCGGTCGAAATCGTTCAGGGCAAATGGTCGAGGTCGTCGAGATCCTTGAGCCGGCCCGAGGCCCGCTTGTTGGCTTTCAGGTCTTTCAGAGCTATCACCGTAACCGAAACGCCGTCGACGAGCGCGTCGACTCGGGACGAATAGGCTGTCGCGAAGTCGAGACCCGAGACCGAGGTCATGATTGCGATGCGGATCGGGGCGACTCCCATCCTGACGATCTTGCCTGGCCGAAGGAAGAGCTCGACCGAGAGGTTGGGAACCGCGAATCCGAAATCGAGATCGCCGGTGGTTCGGGTATAACCGTGATAGGCGACCGCGTAGCCGCCGATGAGCAGATACTCAACGCGGAAGTCGTTCAACAACCTCAAAAACTCTTTGAATTCGGTCGTGAATCGGATCGTATCCATAGGCGACCTGCCGCATCCATTCCAGGGCTTCGAGCCGTTCGAGCGGGGTCAAGCTCCACCAGTAAGCCTTGTCGGCGGTCTCGTCGCCCAGGTCGACGACCGAGAACGCCGTCTTGTCGAGTCGCATCGACTCGAAGGGTGTTCGCGGTTGGGGGCCGGGCTTGGCGTCTGGGTCTTCCACGATCGCGGTCTCGATGACGAGGGGTCAGAAGTCGATTGGATTGTAGCCGGACAGGTAGGGTGGGTCGAGCGCAGCGAGGCCCACCAGAGAGGCGTACGCTTCTCTGGTCGGCCCTGGCTTGAGGTTGGCGTGTTTGGGCGGATCGGAGGCAGGGCGCTCTTTGGTGTGCCTCCCCGCGCGACAGCGGGCTCATGGCATGGTCCGAGATGGGAGATCGGCGGCGGGGCGCTCTTTGGTGTGCCTCGCCGGGGGGTACCCCGGCTCGACACACCCTACTTCTGGGCCGCCCCCAGCTTGCCGAGCGCTTGCTCGATCTTTTGCAGGCTCGAACGCACCTCCCGCATCTCAGCGTCGAGGGCGTTCAGTCGGTTGGTCAGGTCGGGCGCAGGAGCCGGGCCCGGAGTTACCGGGGGCACCGTCCACCTCAGACCGGTCTGAGGACTCGAATTCAGAATCCATTGGCCGTCCTTGGCAAGAGAGAAATCGCTGGTGATATAGATAACCCTCGAACTCTGCTCCGGTCCGGGAGACTTGGTCCCTTTCTCGGACGTCTTGGCGGCCGGGGGCTCGGGCTTGTAGGGCTCGGGCGTCAGCTTGGCGCCATACTTCGCCTTGGAGCCCGCACGGTAGTAGATCAGATCAAGCGGGCGATTCTGGGCGGCCTCCACGAGCTGTCTCAATCGCAGCGCGTTGTCCAGAGGCTGGCCGTCGATCGACATCAGAATGTGGCCCGCCTCGATACCCGCCTTCGCGGCGGGAGATCCTGCGTGGACTTCCTGGACTTGCAGGCCCTGGCCCTCCGGGAGCCGGAGCTGAGACCGCAGCGCAGGCTCGACCGGGCCCGCGCTCACTCCGATCCAGAACTTGGGATAGTTCGGCTCGTCGTTCACGATTCTCTCGAGCACGATCTTGACCCGCGGCGAGACGTGGATCACTTGGGTTTCGCCCTCCCGGACGAGCGTGATGACCACGGGCTTTCCATCCGCGCTCCGAAGCGCCTGAGCAAAAGTTTTGGAATCGACGATCGGCCTGTCGTCGACCTTCAGCAGGACGTCGTGAACCGATACGCCGGCCGCGTGCGTCGGCGAATGCACGTCGACCGACGTCACGACCAGCCCCTGTTGCGTTGGAATCTTCAAATGCCGCCTGATTGCCTCGTCGACGGGGGCGACGGTGAGGCCGTCGAGGGATTGCGAGGAGGGGTCGAAGTGAATCACGGCGAACCGTTGAAACTCGTTCGGTTGAAAATCTTCCTCATGATATTCGAAGTAATGAGGCTCCCCCCCCCGTACCGACAACGCCTTGTCCTTCGGAGGAGAGACGATCCGCGGCCGCGCTGCCTCGGGAACCACATGACAAAGCTGGCACTGCTTGCCGGCCCAGGCGGGATCGGCCTTGGCGTGCTGTTCCAGGAATTGGCCGACGCGCTCGGCCTCGCCGGCGCGGGACGCCTTCTTCGCCTCCTGCGCCATGGCCGAGCCGGCGGTGACGAACAAACCGGCGGCGATCACGAACGATCTCGAAACACGCATGCGTTACTCCTTCGGTAAGCGCGAGGATCCGGCGACGAACGAGGGTCGATCGCCGAGCCCTGCACGGGGTTCAAGAACACGTCGGGTCAAAGGGGACTGTTCGAGACCTGGCGGATCCGCACCTGATCGACGGGGGCCAGGACGACCCGGCCGTCGGGCAAGACGCCGGTCACGATTCCGCGCTCTTCGTCGACCTCGTAGCCCTGCTGCTGGAGCAGGTAGCGGGTGTGATCGGAGACCACCGGGGGCTGGGACGCGAAATACGCCTGGACCTGGTCGAGCGGCGAAGGCGCGGCCGGGGGCGCGGGGACCGACTCGAGGACCGGCTCGGCTAGCGCGACCGGGGCGGGCGGCTCGGGGAGCGCCTGGGCGATCACTGCTGGAGCGGCCGGCGCGGCGGTCATGCGCGCCCCATGCCCGGCCCAGCCGAGCGCGAACGAGGCGGCCACGGCCGCGGCCGCGGCCAACCGCCGCGGCCATGCGCGCCCACGGCGGAGGGCTGGTTCGGAGCTCAGGGGCTGGAGAGCCTCGTCCAGACACCGGTTTTCCAGGAACGCAACCGCCAGCCGTTTCCAGCCGTCGGGCGATGCCTCCAGAAGCGCGACCGCCGCGCGCAGCTCGGCCGGCGAAAGCACACCCTCGGCCATGCGGTCGATCATCGCGCGGGTGATTTCACACTTTGTGTTCATCTTGGATATCAATTTATTCATCGCCATGCACCTTGAATTCCGCGGAGAGAGCGCCCAGTTCGTCGCGTAATCGGCGTCGAGCCCGGACAAGCCTGGCCTCGATCGTATTCACGGCCGCGCCCAGGCGGTCGGCCAGCGCGCGGGCCGTCAGGCCCTCGGCGTGTTTCAGGATCAGGATCTCGGCGTCGCGTTCGGGGAGACGTTTGAGAGCCTCTTGGACGAGCCGCTGGCGTTCGTCGGCAAGAATCCACGCGAGCGGGGACGGCTCGTCCCGGCTCGAGCCTCCCTGGGCCGCGTAGCGTTCGACCATCGATCGGCCCCGGCCCGACTTGCGGCGGTGGATCAAGACCTGGCGGACGGCCAGGCGATAGAGCCAGACCGCGACCCGGGCGGGGTTCTTGAGCGGGGAGCGCTGGGCGACGGCGGCGAGGGCGACCTCTTGCATCACGTCGTCGACCGCGCGGGGCTCGCCCAGCCGCCCGGCCACGACGCGCCTCAGCCAGCCGCCATGCTCGACCAGGGCCTGGCCCCAGTCGATCGCGGCGACGCCGTCTGGCCCAGTCGCTTGCCCGCTTGGATCGCTCATGGTTTGGACGAGAGTTGCCGCCTAGCCCGATTCCTGACGGCGGGCGACCCTCATTCATAACCCAGGAGCGCCCGAGGAGGCCACTCGTCAGGCGAAGATGCCGGTGATCGGCTTGCCGGCCGCGATCGGGAGCGGGCGGCCGAGGGTGTCGAAAACCTCGGTGGCCGGGTCGATGCCGAGCGCCCAGAAAAGGGTCGCGGCGACGTCGTCGGGCGACGCCGGGTCGGTGGCGGGATAGGCCCCGATGCGGTCGCTCGAGCCGTGGATCGCGCCTGGGATCACGCCGCCGCCAGCCATCAGGACGGTGTAGCACTTGGGCCAGTGGCCGCGACCGTTGGGGCCGAATTGCTGGGTGTTCTCGACCCGCGGCGTCCGGCCGAACTCGCCCATCCAGAGCACCAGCGTCTCGTCGAGCAGGCCCCGGGCCTTCAGATCCTGGATCAAGGTCGGGACCGCCTGGTCGGTGATCGGGAGCAGGCGATCGCGGAGCTGATTGAAATTATCGCCGTGGGTGTCCCAGCCGCCGCGCGGGCCGCCGATGGCCTCTGAGAAATAGACCGTCACGAACCGCACACCCGACTCGACCAGCCGCCTGGCCAAGAGACACCCCTGGCCGTAGGTCGTCCGGCCGTAGGCGTCGCGAAGTTGGGCCGGCTCTTGCGACAAGTCAAACGCGCGGCGGACCGCGGGAGCGCTCAGCATCGTGAGCGCCCGCGAATAAAAGTCGTCGATTCCGCGGGCCGTCTCGGAGATCCGCATGAGCTCGGACTGGCCGTCGATCAGCTTTTGCAGGCCGCGGCGGTCGCCAAGCCGGTCGAGCGAGAGGTTTGACGGCAGGCTGAGCTCGGGCAGGCGAAAGTCGCGCGCGTTGGGATCTTGATTCACGAAGAAGGGATCGAAGGCCTTGCCCAGGAAACTGGCGTGCTGGCCCGGCGTGACCGAACCGTCGCGGATGCGGTGCGGGTACGAGACGAACGAAGGGATGGCCGGGTCGTCGGCCGGGGCGAGCTTGGCGGCCGTGCTGCCATAGGCCGGGTAGAGCTCCTGGGTGTCGCGGAGGCGAATGTCGTCGATCGGGGGCGCGTGGCCGGTCAGGCTGTAATAGGTCGCCGGATTGTGGCTGAGCATCCGGTGGTTGACCGAGCGGATCTGGGCGAACTGGTCGAGCACCAGCGCGAATCGGGGCAGATGCTCGGTCACGCGCAGGCCGGGCTGACGACTGGAGATCGGCTGGAATTCGCCGCGGAAGCCCGAGGGGGCGTCGGGCTTCATATCAAAGGTATCGACATGTGACGGTCCGCCGAACTGCTGGAGGAAGATGACGTGCTTGGCCCGGGCCGGGAATCGCCGCGATTCGCCGCCGCGCGCGATCAGGTCGGTTGAGAGCCCGGCCAGCGCGACGGCGCTCGCTTGCAAGAACCGCCTGCGGGTGCGGCCGAGCGCCGTCTGGCAATCGTCGCAGCTTGGTCTCATGGACGAGGCTCCTTGCTAGCGCCTGAGCAGGAATTCCTTGCTGTTCAGGACCGCCCAGGCCACGTCTTCCCAGGCGCCGCGGCGGTCGGAATGGGACGCCAGGTACGCAAGCGCCCCCTGGGCCTCGGCCGCGGTCGGCTCGCGGCACAAGCAGGCGCGATAAAACTCGGAGAGCAGCTCGCCGTCGCCCGCCCCCGCGCCCAACCGCCGGCCGATGCGATTGCCGCTCGCCTCGAGCTTGCGCCTGACCGCGGGGCCGCCGATCATCTGAAACGCCTGCGCCAGCGTCGTCGAATCCGATCGCTCGCATTCACAAGAAAGCAGGCGATCGGGCTTGCCAAAGGTCTTCAGGAACCCGGAGTCGCCCATGACGCCGGGAAGCTGCACCGCTCGCCAGCCCCGGGGCGCGCCCCGGAACGGCTCGGGCGACTCGAGCGCCTGGCTGACGGCGTCGAGGAGGGTCTCGGCGGGCAAGAGCTTCACCAGGGCGTGCGAGAAGTTGGCGACGTCGTCGCGGTTGGTCTCGTCCGGGGTCGCCGAAAGCTGGTAGGTTCGCGAGGTCATGATGAACCGGACCAGCGGCTTCAGACGCATGCCGTTTTTCGCGAGCGAATCGGTGATCAGCTCGAGCAAGGGCGGGTTCGAGGGGGGGTTGGACTCGCGAAAGTCGTCGACCGGGTCGACCACGCCCCGGCCCAGCAGGTGAAACCAGACGCGGTTGGCGAGGTTGCGGGTGAACTGGCGGTTGTCGTGGGTGAGCCACCGGGCCAGATCCTGCAGCGTGTCGCCTCCGGACGCGCCGGCCTGACCGAGCGGGCGCGGCATGATGAACTCGCCAGTGCGGGGGTTGATCAGCCGGGCGGGGCCCTTGATATAAACGAGCACGTCGCCGTTGATCTCGTGGGAATCGAGGCGGTCGCTCCGGGTATTGTTGATCTCCTTGCGGGCGATGTTGGCGAAATAGGCGGCCAGGCCGTAATAGTCGTCTTGTTTCCAGACGTCGAAGGGATGGTTGTGGCAGCGGGCGCACTGGATGCGGACGCCCAGAAAGACCTGGCCCAGGCTCTCGGCCGCCATGGCGGGGTCGCGATTGGCGCGGTGAAAGCTGGCCGGCGGGTTCTTCCAGGTCGAGCCCAGCCCAGAAACGACGCGGCTGGCGAGCTCGCTCATGGGGGCGTCGCGCGCGACCGAATCGCGCAGCCAGCGTTCCAGGATCCAGGCCCCCTTCTGGCCCATGGTCTTTTCTTCATTGCGGAGGAGGTCGGCCCACTTGAGCGCCCAGAAATCGGCGAATTCGGGGCGCTCGAGCAGGCCGTCGATCAGCCGTTCGCGCTTGTCGGGGCGCGAATCAGCCAGAAACGCGCGGACGAATTCGGGGTCGGGGAGCCGGCCGATGGCATCGAGGAACGCCCTGCGCAGGAAGACGGCATCGCCGGCGACGGGAGCGGCGTTCAGGCTCAGGGCCTTCAGCCTGGCGAAGACCACGTCGTCAATGGGATGCCGGGAGGCCGGCCCCGACCAGGCGAGCTCGGGGCGGTCGGCGAGAAACGCCAGTCGGGCCGTCGCCCGGCCGTTCATGAACCGCGCGGACACGGCCGTCTCGCAGGGCCCCACCACGCGCACCAGTCCCGCCGCCGAGACGGCGGCCTTGGTCGGGTCGCTCACGTCAAAGGCCGCTTGCCGGGTGACATCCGCGCTCGTGCCGTCGCCAAAGATCGCGGTCACGATCAATTGCTGCTCGACCGAGCCCGGGGCAAGGATGCGATCGGCCGGGGCGATCTGGAGCACACGCACCTCGGGTGCGCCTGCCGCGTCGTCGCGCGCGCCTTGCTCGACCCAGGATCGCAGCGCATGGGCCTCGAGCGAGCCCAGCGTGAACCGCCGGCCCCCCTCATGGGCGACCTGACCGGTCGGCTTGGTCAGGAAAAGGCTCTGGGACGGACGAAGCCCATCCAGCCGCCGGCCCGAGGCGTCATGCGAAAGCGCCTGGAAATCGGCCGCCGGGTCGTCGCCGCGAAGGCTGAGCTTGAACCCACCCTTGCCGTTCAGATTGCCGTGGCACGTCCCCATGTTGCAGCCGGCCCGCGCGAGCACGGGCGCGACGTCGCGGCGAAAGCTCACCGGCCGCGACCAGGAAGACCGCTCGACCCGCGCGGTGGCCGTCGCCGTCAGGGCGCCCAGCCGTACCCGCAAGGTCGCCGCGCCATCCCCAACCGGGGTCGTGAGGCCGCTTTGGCTCAGGGCCGCCACGCCGGGCGCGTCGACCTCATAGGCGCACCGCGACGTGACATCTCTGAGCCGGCCGTCGGCCGTCCGCAACGTCGCGAGCAATTGCTGGCTCGCGCCCCGCCCAACCAGCGTCACCGACGGCGGCTCGAGGACGAGCTCGACCCCCGGACCCGCCGCCCCCAGCGCCCGCGCGCCGCCAAGGACCGCGAGGAACAGCGCCAGCGCACCGAATCGGCTCAATCGGCGTGAGATCCGCGCGAATCTCAAGTGCGTTCCTCCCCTCCGCCAGGCTCGCTCAAGCCCCGGCCAGGGCCTACTTCTTCAATCGGCGGGATTCCCAGGGTGGGTCAAATGCTTGTTGAATAATAGCTTAATCCGCAATCGAGGGCCGCGTCAACGGTCCGGCGACGGCCCGGAAGGAATGACGCGGCCCGACCTGGCGGAATCTGGCCAGGCGGTCAAAGGCGGATCGCTCTCGGCGCGGTCGCGCCCTGGCGAACCGCCGGGGCGCGCAGGGCAAGGAGTGCGCAGGGCTTTCGCGAAGGCGTTATTTGATCTCGTCGGAAGAGACGGTTTCGCCGCCGTTGCGGGACATCAGCTTGTTGAGGACGACCTTGTTGATCTGCTGAGTGACCGGTGCGACGTGGCCGTCGCAGAAGGCAAAATTGACGAGGCTGGGGTGTTTGCTCATCCAGTAGGTGTAATAGCTGACGCCGCCGGAGACGATGGGCTGGTTGATGGTGCGGTCGATATTGGTCCGGACACAGCAGCTTGTGGCCTGGGACCAGACGCCGGTCAAGCTCTCGCCGATGAGACCGGTGGTCGAACTGCCGTCGGTGATGTCGGCGAACGTGATGGTTGAGTTCTGGAAGAGAGTGCCGTTGTCATAATAGAGGCAATAGGGGTTCGAGGGAACCTGGGTGGGGCAGCCGCTCGCGGAGTTGGGCGGGATCATGCCCGAGGCCATGTTGCCGCGATAGTCGGCGGGGCCGAGCAGGGTGGCGCCACCCAGGGCGGAGGTGCCGCTGTTGGCGTTGACCGCTTGCGGGCGGCGGTTGGAGGGGCAGACGAAGCCGTCGATCGTGCGTCGGACCGAGGTCGCGTTGTCGGGCCAGGTGGGGTAGAGGTTGAAATTGATTTCGTTATACAGGTTGTTTTGTTCCATCTTGAGGAACAGCCCGGTGAGTCCGCTCCACATGTAGTTCTGGTAGGGGGTGCCGACGGTCGCGCAGTTGATGTCGCCGGAGGTCAGGTTGTTGTTGGAGTCGTAGGTCGGGACCATGCAGTACCAGCCCGAGGGGAACGAGCTGAACGAGTCGTTGTATTCCTGGACGGCCAGCGCGAGCTGCTTGAGGTTGTTCTGGCATTTGGCGCGATTGGCCGCCTCGCGCGCGGACTGCACCGCGGGCATGATCATCGCGACCAGAACGGCGATGATCGCGATCACGACCAAGAGCTCAATCAAGGTGAACGCCGAGCGAACGCGGTACTGGGCGGGAGGCATCGCGATTCCCTTTCGAACAGAGATCCACCGGACCGTCACCTGGGGCGGCCGGGTCGGAAGGACTCCTCAACTCTCATTGTTGCATCCGAGCCCGCTTGCTTCAAGCGGTCACAGCGCCCGGGCTCGCGTGTTTTTTTCCGATTTCTCAACAAATAGTATCGTTCATCGACTTTTGTCAAGGGCCAGGGCGTCGCGGACAGCCTGGCCGACTTCCTTGGTGGTGGATTTTCCGCCCAGGTCGGGGGTACGGGGTGTTCCGGCGGCGAGGACGCTGGCGACCGCGCGGCGGACGCGGTCGGCCGAGCGGGGTTTTTCGAGGTGGTCGAGCATCATGGCCAGCGACAGGATCGACGCTAGGGGGTTGGCGATCCCCTTGCCGGCGATATCAGGGGCCGAGCCATGCACGGGCTCGAACATGCTGGGGGCGGTCCGCTCGGGGTTGATGTTGCCCGAGGCGGCCAGGCCCAACCCCCCCTGCAAAACGGCCCCCAGGTCGGTGATGATGTCGCCGAACATGTTGGTCGTGACGATCACGTCGAACCGCTCGGGCGCGACCACCATCCGCATGCAGCAGGCGTCGACGTGCTGGTAGTCGGCCTTGACCTGGGGGTATTCCTGGGCGACTTCTTGATAGGCGCGCATCCAGAGGTCGTGGGCGAAGGTGAGGACGTTGGTCTTGGCCACCAGGGTGACCTGGCGGACGAAGCCCTGTTTGCGGTCGGCCTCGGAGAGGCCGCGAAACGACCCCGTCTGGGACCGCTTGCGGGCGAGCTCGAAGGCGTACCGGATCGCGCGTTCGACGCCGGCCCGGGTGTTGATCGAGGTCTGGATCGCGACCTCCTCTGGCGTTCCCTTGCGCGTGAACCCGCCCGCCCCCACGTAGAGATCCTCGTTGTTCTCCCGGACGACGATCATGTCGACGTCGTCGGGGCCCTTCCCCTTGATTGGACCCTCCACCCCCGGAAACAGCCGCACCGGCCGGAGGTTGATGTACTGGTGGAACTCAAACCTGAGCCGCAGCAGGATCCCCTTTTCAAGCACGCCGGGCGGAACCCGCGGGTCGCCCACCGCCCCCAGCAAGATCGCGTCGCAGCCTCGGAGCTTCTCCAGGATCGCGTCCGGCAGCACCTCGCCCGTCCCCAGATAGCGGGTCGCCCCAAGGTCAAATGGGATGAGCTGGTACTTGAACCCGTCGCGTTCCGCCACCTGGGCCAGGATCTGCTGGCTTTCGACCGAGACCTCGTGCCCGACCCCGTCCCCGGGCATGTACGCCACCCGCATCAGCCTCCCCTTCATCGATCATTCCTCTCCCGGAACTTCCCGCGTTTCGCGAACTCTTGTCACCCGCCCCAGCTTCGTGCGTAGTATTCCCTCGTTACGCTCGGAATCGAATGTCCGCCAGATCGGGGACTCGTCCCGGGGCGCACCCCATGACGACGGCGGCCTCGAACGCCGGCGGACGATCATACTGATAGTCTCGCCGAACGGAGCCCTTTCGTCGATCCGAACCCAGGGGCCAAATCCGCCCGGTTGGCCGCGAACCCTCCGCTCGGGCGGGATTTGCGTTGACAACACGACGGCGGGGGGCATAGCTTCATGAACCTTGATCGCGTCCTCGCCGAGTCTCTCGATCGCGGTCGTTCCAAGGCAACTCCAGCGATACCACGAAGCCTCGATCTTGAGTCCAACGGCGGCGTTCCCGGTCGGCCCGATCCGGCCAACCGACGGTCGGGCCGCCTTCAGGCCGCATCCGACGGGAGAGATGGAAGGATGGCTGTTCCGGCCGCGAGCAAATCGCTTCCACACGATCCGCGAGAATCGTCGGGGCTCGACGAATCCCAGCTCGAGAAGTCGATCCTGCGCAGGGGACTGGCCACCGCCGCCGAGATCGAGGCCTGCAAGGCCGAGCGCTCGAAGCGCGCGGCCAAGACGCCCGAGGCCGCCAAGAGCCTGCTCGAGATCATGGTTGAGGCCAAGGTGCTGACCCAGGGCCAGGTCGCTCGGCTGCTCCAGGAAACCGGCGACACCAACCGCAAGTTCCAGATCCCCGGCTACCAGGTCATGCAAAAGCTCGGCAAGGGCTCGATGGGCGTGGTCTTCAAGGCCAAGCAAATCTCGGTCGACCGCGTCGTCGCCGTCAAGGTTCTGCTCGACAGCCTGGCCCAGAACAAGGAATTCATCAAGCGGTTCGAGCGCGAGGCCATGATCGCCGCCAAGCTCTCGCACAACAACGTCGTCAACGCCATCGACGCCGGCCAGGTCGACGGCCGCTACTATTTCGTCATGGAGTACGTCGAGGGGGTCACGATCAAGGACTTCCTCGACCAGCACAAGGTGTTCGAGGAAAAGGAAGCCCTGCGCATCACCATGGCCATCGCCGAGGCCCTCAAGCACGCCAACCAGCGCGGGCTGATCCACCGCGACATCAAGCCCGAGAACGTGATCCTCACCAAGAACCGCGAGGTCAAGCTCGCCGATCTGGGTCTCGCCCGGCTCACCGACGACGAGAAATGGGGGCTCTCCGAGGCCGGCATGGCCATCGGCACTCCCTATTACATCAGCCCCGAGCAGGTCCGCGGCGAGATCAACATCGACATCCGGGCCGACATCTACAGCCTGGGGGCGACCCTCTACCACATGGCCACCGGCAAGGTTCCCTACAGCGGCGAAACCCCCAACGAGGTCATGCGCAAACACGTCGACCCCAAGGTCAACATCGTCCCCCCCGACCACCTGAACACCAAACTCTCCAGCGGCCTGGGCATGATCGTCGAAACCATGATGGCCAAGAACCGCGAACAGCGCTACCAGACGCCCGACGACCTGATCCTCGATCTCAAGTGCCTCGAGCGCGGCGAAAGCCCGATGATCGCCGGCCAGAAGCCCGAGGCGCTCGAGGGGCTCGCCGAGGGCGAATTCGAATACCAGGCCCAGGGACCGAGCGAGGCCGAACTCGTCGAGGTCGCCGCCAAGGTCCACAATCGCAACAATCTCATCGCCGCCATGGCGATGATCCTCGCCCTCTCGGTGATCACCAACCTGATCCTGCTCACGGTTCACTGAGCAATCCGTTGATCAGACCCCACGGGTCGAGCAGCGCCCCGGCGCCGTCTCGCGCGAGGCGGCCCGGACGGCCGCGCGACAAATCGAAGGGCGACCGGCCCCCAGGCGCGCGCGACCGCGCTCCCATCAACGGGTCATTACAATTGTCGTTGTTGGTGATGTGCGAGCGGATGGAGTCGAGCACGGTGTCGACCGCGCCCCGCGGTTGGGGCTGGTCGAGCGGACCGATCCCCGGAGGGATCAGTTCTTGCTGAAATCGAATGAGCGAACGGCGTCGCGGCCGAGCGGATCCCTGAGGAATTTCTCGCGACAGCTCGGGCACAGGTCGAAACGAAAGCCCTTGGGCGCCTCGGCCTCGAACTCCGAGACCAGGGTCTCGTCGCGCTTGAGGATTTGGGCGACGGCTTCCATCGGATCATCGTCCAGGTCGTCTTCCTTGATTTCGGTCGGGTCGAAGCCAGGAAAGGCTTCAATCTTGACGACGTATCGGCGCTCGCCGCTCGAGGTCAAGTCCTTGCCGCAGAGATCGCACGTGAAGTGGACCATCAGCGTTAAATCCCTCACTGGATGAACCGGGTCACAAGTCCGGAAGGTGTCATACCCACGATTCTAACTTGGCCGCCTGAATCCGTCCAAGCCCCCGCCAAGTCTATTCCAGGAATTCAAAACAAACGATTTCTTGTCAACACCAGAATCGCGATTGCGAGGGCGAGCGCGCTCGTCCCCAGCCCGATCAGGACGTCCCACGGGGCGTAGCGCAAGACCAGCACATGCCGCCCCGCGGGAACTCGCGAGGCCATGAAAAGGCCGGCCGGCGCGAACAGCGGGCCCGGCTGGCCGTCGATCGTCGCCGACCAGCCGGAATCCCAGGTCTCGTTGATCAAGACGTATTCCGGCTGGTCGCTCGCGAGCTCGATCGTGATCACGCCGTCGTCGATCTCGAGCTTGGAGGGAACGCGGCCCGAGCCCAGCGTCGCGTAGGGGCGGGCGTCGAGCCACGCGATCCAGACGCGGCCGACCTGCTCGACCCGCGGGAACGAAATGGGGGGCCTGGTCGACGCGACTACCGCAGCCACGCCCGCCTGCTCAAGCGTTTCGCGGGCGCGAGCCACGCCTGCCCAGGTGATCTCACGTCGGCTCGGGGCCGCGCTCGATCCCGGTTCATACAAGCGATCAAAAAACGTGACGGCTCGTTCCAGCTCGATGGAATCGTAATCGCGCGCGTCCGCGAGCCCGAACCGCATGAGCACGTTGGGCGGGAGCTCGGGCGAAAGCCCGATCGCACGCGCGCCGGGCGCGAGCCGCTCCTTGAGCCGCTCGACCACCGCGGGCTCATACTCGTGGGTCGTGCGCGGAATCGCCGGGTTGTAGCCCACACCCAGCACCGCCAGGTCGAGAATCACGCTGGCGAACACCACCGGGCGGATCGAGATCGCCAGAGATTGCCTGCGCTGACATAACAGCACGAGTCCTGTCAATCCAGCCAGCTCGGCCGCGATGAACCCGTAATACCGGGGCATGAAATCGACCACCCGCCGGGTCTGGCTCTCGACGCGCCGATCGCGGGCGACGACATCCTTGGTCGCCGACTCGTTCACGCGCGCGATCCGCGCCTTGATCCACGGCTCCGAGAAATGCACGGCCAGCGCGAGCCCGAGAAACGCGACCGCCGCGGCGGCCCACGCGGCGATCCAGCTTCGGGGCAGGACGGCCGAGTCTTCCAGACGGTCGAGGCCCAGCCCGCCCAGAAGCGGCAGCGCGAACGCCAGATAGAGCGTGAGCCGGCGATTGTCGGTGACCTGCAAGACGGGGATCGCGCGCAGCAGATTGTCGACCGGCGGCAGACCAAACGCGCCCAGGAAACCGAAGACCGCCAGCCCGGCCAGGAACGCCGCGTGGGCTGAGCGCCTGGGGCGAACGAGCGCCAGCGGGGCGAGCCAGATCAAGGTCGCCAGCCCGGCGCAACCCCCCGCCGATTCGTTGAGATTCTGCGCCCCCAGCGCCCGGCCGAGATTGGGCTGACCGCGGCGCTGGCCGCCGTAGATGTAGGGAGCGGCGAGCCGCGCAGCGTCCAGCAGCCGCGGCGGCGCGAGCCGCCACCATGCCGACCGCTCAACCTCGCGGTCGCGCCAGACCGAGCTTTGGCTCAGATAACCCGCCAGCGGAATCACCTGCGCCGCCGCGATCAAGAGGCCGAGCCCGAAGCCCAAACCAAGCGCGACGACTCCATTGCCATTTCCATATATTAAACGCCAGCTTGCATATATGCCTCCTAACAGTAAGATGTGCGCACTTGTCTGAATGTGTCCTCCGGCGATGACGAGGGCGGTCGCGAGTGCGACGCCGGCGGCGCGGCGGGGGCTGGGGTGGTCGAGCAGGCGGTCGATCGCGAGCACGAGCCACGGGGTCCAGACGGCCGACCAGGCGACGGGGAAGAGGAGCCAGACGACCAGGAATCCCGAGAAGGGAAACGTCATCCCGGCGAACCAGCGGCCCCAGGGCCCGAGGCCCCATTTCCGGGCGAGCAGGAACATGCCAATGCCGGCGGTCCAGAGCCGCAGGGCGGCCATGACGCCGCGGGCCGCGGCCGCGTCGCCGAGATAGGCGACCAGCTGAAACGGGTCGAAGACGGCGGATTGGCCGTTGGCCAGATGCGGAACGCCGCAACCGGCCCGGCTGTTCCAGAGCGGCAGCCGGCCCGACCGGATCAGCCGGCGATTGAACTCGAGCCAGGGCTCGAACTGGAGGGCGGGATCCATGAGCAGCCGATTGGCCGGCTCGTATTCCGCAGCGCTCGGCTCCCCAAAACTCGCCGTCGCGAGCAACACGTCGGCCGAGCTCAGCACCTTGCCACCGAGTAAGCTCTCATGAAAAAAGCCCACGACCGCGCACAGAAGCACGATGGCGAAGGCGGCCGGCTCGGTTCGCTTGGTCATCCCACGCCTCCTTGCCTCGAGACGGTCGCCGGCCCGACTCGACTCGCGATCCGCTTGCCGGCCTGATATAGATAATCGATCGCCCCGCCCCGCGGCGAGGTTTTTCTCCCTGGCGAAGAGGTTCCCACCCGCGATGGCCTACTGGTTGTTCAAGTCCGAGCCGACGTCGTACTCGTTCGCGGATCTCGTGGCCGAGCCCGATCAGACCACGGGCTGGGACGGCGTGCGAAACTATCAGGCGCGGAATTTCTTGCGCGATCAGGTCGCGGTTGGCGACGGCGTTTTGGTTTACCATTCGAACGCCGACCCGCCCGGAATCGCGGGAATCGCCGAAGTCGTCCGCCCGGGTCATCCCGACCCGACGGCCTTTGACCCGGACGACTCGCATTTCGACCCCAAGAGCGATCCCGCGAACCCGACGTGGTTTCAGGTCGCGATCAAGGCCGTCCGCGCGATCGACCCGCCGCTCGGCCTGCCCGCGCTGCACGCGGTCCCCGAGCTGGCGGGGATGGAAGTCCTCCGCAAGGGGAGCCGGCTGTCGATTCAACCGGTCTCGCCCGCGCACTGGAAGATCGTCATGAAACTGGCCAAGGGCGCCAAGAGGCGCTGACTTGTTCACAAGAGGATTCGTCATGCCCAGGATCGAGCATTTCGCGATTTACGCCGACGACACGACGGCGCTCGCCGATTTTTACGTGGCGCTTCTGGGGATGCGCGTCGTGAAAAAAGGGGCCGGCGATCCGCCCGGTTATTTCCTGGCCGACGGCCATGGTTGCGCGATCGAGCTGATCGGCCGGCCGGCCGGCGCGGCGGTGAATCAGCGATGGGTTTGCCACCTGGCGTTCTGGAGCGACGACATGCCCGCGCTCGAGGCCCGCGTGCAAGCGCTCGGTCTGGCGATCGAGGCCGACACCCGGGTCGACGACGCCGCGATGCGCACGTTTTTCTTCAACGACCCCGCCGGCAATCGCTGTCAGATCGTCTGGCGGCGCGAGCCGCTGGGAGCGTGAGAGGCCAGGGGACATGCGTGAGGTCGCAGTGCCTCGACGTCGCGGATAGCCAACGTAGCACTTGTGGTCGATCGGTAACCGGTCACGCCGCAACGCGAGAGCGGCAGCCCCAGGCCGACGACGCGGATCGACGGCCTGGGGCTGCCTCGGTTTCTTCAGTGGTTCACCCCTTGATCACGCCCACGGGGCGCAGGCGGGCGACTTTGCGGGAGATGCCGGCCCGCTCGACGACGTCCACCACCATGTCGACGTCCTTGTAGGCGGCGGGCTGTTCCTCGGCCAGGCCCTTCTGGCCGCGGGCGCGGGCAAAGATCCCCAGCGCCTCGAGCTCTTGATCGATCCGCCTCGAGCCCGCGTGCTTGACGGCGGCGGTCCGGCTCATGCGCCTGCCCGCGCCGTGGCAGGTCGTGCCGAACGAGTGCCGCATGCTTCCCGGCTCGCCCGCCAACACCCAGCTCGCCGTGCCCATGCTGCCGGGAATGATCACCGGCTGGCCGATCGCGGCGTAGGCGGGCGGAACCTCGGGATGGCCGGCGGGAAAGGCTCGCGTCGCCCCCTTGCGGTGGACGCAGACGGGCTTCGAAACGCCGGCGGATACCGTGTGGTCCTCGATCTTGGCGATGTTGTGCGCGACGTCGTAGACCAGGTTGAGCCCGAGCTCTTCCCAGGAGCGCTCGAACACCCGCGCGAAGACTCCCCGCGCCAGGTGGGCGAGCAAGTGGCGGTTGGCCCAGGCGTAGTTCGCGGCGGCGCGCATGGCGGCCAGATACGCCTGGCCCTCGGGACTCGAGATCGGCGCGCAGGCGTGCTGACGGTCGGGGAGAGTGAAGCCATAGCGCTCGGGCGCGCCCTCGAACGCGGCCAGGTAGTCGTCGCAGACCTGATAGCCCAGCCCGCGCGATCCCGAATGGATGAGCACTGTCAGCATACCCTCCTCGAGCCCCATCACCTTCGCGGCGACGGGGTCGTGGACGCGGTCGACGACCTGCACCTCGAGGAAGTGGTTTCCCGAGCCCAGGGTGCCGCACTGGTCGCGCCCGCGCAACCGCGCCCGGGCGCTCACCCGATCCGGATCGGCGCCTTCCAACCGGCCGCCGGCCTCGGTCGCGACCAGGTCGGCGGGTACGCCGACGCCGCGCATCACGAAGTGCTCGGGCCCTTCCAGGAGAACCTGCTTGATCTCGGCTTCCTCGAGGATGAACTTACCCCCCTGGCCGACGCCCGTCGGCACGTGGCGAAAAAGCTCCTCGATCAGCCGCTTGATCGAGCCCTTGACCTCGCTGTAGGTGATGTCGCTGCGGAGCAGGCGGACGCCGCAGTTGATGTCGTAGCCCACCCCGCCGGGCGAGATGACGCCGCCGGCCTCCGGGTCGGTGGCGGCGACGCCGCCGATGCAAAAGCCGTAGCCCCAGTGAATGTCGGGCATCGCCAGGCTGGCGTTCTGGATGCCCGGCAGGCTCGCCACGTTCACAACTTGCTCGAGCGCCTGGTCCTCGCGCACCGACTCGAGCAGGGCCGCCGAGGCGAACACCAGCCCGTCGACCCGCATATCCGCGCGATAGCTCTGGGGAATCCGCCACATGCACGGGCCGACCTCTTCCAGCGGCCCCTCGAAACGATTGCGAGCCATCGCCGTCTCCCTTCTTTGGAAACTCCCGGAAGAACCCAGGACCAAGGAAATCCCGATCCTCGTGCTGAAATGGATTCCGATCGCGCGCCAAGGTTCGCGATGGGTCGGGTCTATTCGTTGGCCGACCGGGTTTCGAAGATCCTGGCAAGCGCCCGCCCCGTCGGCGTGCTTGCCGCGGCGAGTTGTTCTGGGGTTCCTTCGCAGACCAACCGGCCTCCCTCGGCGCCCGAGCCAGGGCCCAATTCGATGATCCAGTCGGCCCCGCCCAAAAGCGAGGGGTCGTGGGTGACGACAAAGAGCGAATGGCCGCGGTCGACGAGCGCTTGCAGGGCGTCGAACAGTTTGAATTTGTCGTGGGGATGGAGGCCCAGGGTCGGCTCGTCCAGGATCACCACGGCGTGGGCGGTCTGGGCGCGCGCGAGTAACGTCAGCGAGCGCGCGAGCAGGCTCGAGAGTCTGAGCCGCTCGATCTCGCCCGTGGAGAGGGTCGACAACGGCTGGCCGAGCCTCAGATAGTCGAGCCCGAGCTCGAGCAACCCGCGGAGGCGAGACTGGATTCGCGGGCGGTTGCGAAAAAAGCCGAAGGCTTCGCGAGCGGTCATGTCGAGCACCTGGGCGATGTCTCGGCCGCGGTATTTGATCTCGAGGATCTCGCGGCGGTAGCGCGCGCCGTGGCATTCGGGGCAGGGGACGACGACGTCGGGCAGGAATCGCATGTCGACGGTGTGGGTTCCCTCGCCCTGGCAGACACCGCAGCGCCCGCCGTCGATATTAAAACTGAACCGGCCCGCGTCGTATTTGCGGACGCGGGCGTCGTGGGTCGCGGCGAAGGCCTTGCGGATTTCGTCAAACGCTTTGACATGGGTCGCGGGGTTCGAGCGCCCGAGCCGCGCGAGCGAGCGATGCCCGAGGAAAATCGCCCGCTCGACCCCGGCGGGCGCGATGAGATCGTCGTGGGGCAGGGGATGCGCGAGGCGGCCGAGCTGGGCCTGAAGCGCTTGGTAGAGCGTGTGCTCGACCAGCGTGCTCTTTCCCGACCCGTTCACCCCGGCGATCGCGCACAAGACGCCCAGCGGAAACGAAACGTCGATCGACTTGAGCACCCGTCCGCGCGCTCCGCGGAGCACGAGGGACTTTCCCGTGGTCGGGCAACGACTTCTCGGCGGCCTGGGCAACGGCTCAAACAGGGCCGCCCGCGTGGCCGAATCGGCCGCGGCTCGCAGACCCGCGACCGGCCCCGAATAGACCACACGGCCTCCTTCCACGCCGGCCCCGGGACCGAGATCGACCAGATGGTCGGCGGCCTCGATCACCTGAGGTTCGTGTTCGACCACGAGCACGGTGTTGCCCCGGTCGCGCAGCCGCCGGAGCGCGCCCACCACCGACGCGATCTGGGCCGGGTGCAAGCCGGCGGTCGGCTCGTCGATCACGTAGAGCGCTCCCACCGGGCCCGACGCGAGCAACCGCGACAGGCGGGCGCGCTTGAGCTCGGAGCGCGTCAGGCTCGAGCCCGACCGGTCGAGCGCGACCGCGCCCAGCCCGAGCTCGATCAAGAGGCCCAGCCCGCGCTCGATTCGCCGGGGAAGGTCGATCTCGCTCGGGCGCGCCTTCCCTTCCGTCCAGCGAGCCAGCTCGCCGACGGTCATGGAGGACAGGGTCGCGATGCTCTGGCCGTCAAGCTGGACGGCGAGCGCCTCGGGCCGTAACCGCGCCCCGGAACAGGCGGGGCATACCGAGTCGAAGGACTTTCGCCGGACCGAACCCATCGCGTCGGTGCTCGCCGATCGCACGCTTCCGAGCCCCTCGCAGACGGAGCACGCGCCCAGCGGGCTCGAGTAGCGAAAAAGGGCCGGAGCGGGGGCGACATGGGCCGCGCCACAGCCGCCGCAGCGCCAGCCACGCGTAAACGTGTGCTCGTATCTATCACCCGTGATCCGGCAGCGGCCGAAACCCTGGGAAAAGGCGGTCTCGATCGAGTCCCGCTGCCGCGGGCCGGGATCGCGCCCGCGGGTGAGTCGGTCAACGACCACGTGGAAGACGCCGGGAGTGGAAACGGCGATGCCGGGCTCATCGAGGCGGACGAGCCGCGCGCCCAGCCGGGCTCGGGTGAAGCCCTGGGCGACCAGGTTTTGCGTGATCGCGGCCAGGTCGCTCTCGCCTTTCAGATCGACGGGAAAGGCGATCTCGTAGGCCGTGTCGGCCGGCAGGGCCTCGATCGCCTGGGCAAGCGCCTGGGGCGACGCGGGCTCGACCGGGCGTCCGCAGCCGCGGCAGACGACCTTTCCGTCGCGGGCGAACCAGAGGGCAAGCAGGGCGTGGATCTGGGTCATGGTCGAAAGGGTGCTTCGGGGCGAGCCGCCGCGCTGGGCCGCCTCGAGCCCGAGCGCGGGCGGAACGCCGTCGATCAGGTCCGAGGGGGGCCTCGCGGGCCGCTCGAGGAACTGGCGGGCGAACGGAGAGAAGGTCTCGACGTAGCGCCTTTGACCCTCGGCGTGCAGGGTGTCAAAGGCGAGCGAGCTCTTACCGGCCCCGCTCACCCCGGTGATCACGATCAAGCGCCCAAGCGGCAGATCAAGGTCGATCGCCTTGAGATTATGAACCGAAACTCCGCGCAGCCGGATGGCGCGTCCCGTGGGTGACGCCTGGGGCTCGGCCATGGTCGCCTCCGATGGGGCGGGGTGGGTCCGCGCAAAAAACGCGACGAGCCCGGTCGGGCCGGGCTCGTCGCGCGAAAGCCGAGTTCGTGTCCCTGTTCGAACCGGGGTCAGGGATTCGCGCGCCTGAGCGTGAAGCCGGTCATCAGGAAGCCGTCGTCGTCCATGGTGCTGAAACTGCCGCTCAGCGACAGGTACTTGGTGAAGACAGAGAAATCGGGGAGCTTGTCGGTCGGGATGAGCTTGTCGAGCGAGGGGATCTCGCGACCGCCGCGGCCGGCGGCGGCTTGCTCGAGGGCCTTCACGACCTGGCCGCTCTTGATCATGTCGTAGGAGATCTTGGCCTGTTCGTCGGGCCTGACGAAGGTCATGCCGCTGGCCTTCTCCGGCAGTTCCCTGGCGACCTTCTGGAACGCCTCGCTCTCGGCGAGTGGGGTGTTGCCCGGGCGCAGAATCTGCTCGAGCAACGAGGCGTCGGTGGTGACCATCAGGCAATCCTTGGCGATCGCCAGGCTGATTGGCCCCTTGAGCCCCCCCATCGCGGCTCCGCCGGGGGCGGCGTTGGGCGGCTCGACGTTGATCTCGTAGATCGTGGTCCCCTGGAACTCGCGCTTCTCGGGGGCCGCGCCGGTGAGCTCGATGACCCGCGAAAGCGTGTTCTGAAACGCCTTGGGATCCTCGAGAGCAATGGCCAGAAGGGCGCGCTGGCTCTCGTCCTTGATCGGCTTCTTGAAGTCGCTGATCAGGGTGATGCGGTCGCCCAGGGGTCCGAAGAGATCCTGCATGAGCGACAGGGGCTGGCCGCCGTTAGGGCCGACCAACTGCTGCTCGATGATGTTGAGCATCCCGGGCTGGAAGTGGTTGACCAGCTCGTTGAGCGCCTCGTAGAGGTTGTCGAGGTCGAAGCTCATGGTCTGATAGCTGGCGACCGTGGCCGGCACCCAGGATTCGGGCTTCAGCGAGATCGGCGGGAGCGAGAACATCTTGAGCAGGCCGCTGACGGGCTTGGGCGCGAGGACAAAGGTCTTGCTCAGGCTGTCAAAGCCCGTGCCGCCGAGGGTGAGGCAGCCGCCAATGGATTTGAGCCCGTCGCCGCCCAGCTCGGTGACCAGGACCTGGTTTTGCTGGGCGTCGGCCTCGACTCCCTTGGAGTTGGCCTTGATCAGAACCTTGACGAGCCTGGCGACGTCGAGATACCAGATCGCCTGGGCGTTCGAGGAGTCGGTTTTTTTCTGGGTTTTGACGAACGAGTCCGAGGCGGCGAGCGAGTCGTCGCGGCCCTCGCGGTGGGCGGCCACGTCCTTGACGACCTCGATGTCGGAGCCGATCAGGAAGAGGCTTCCCGAGTTGGTCCAGACGATGGGGGGCGGCGGGGGCGATTTGTCGTCGTCTTTCTTGTCGGCGTCGGGAGGAGGCTTGAGGACGTGGATCGTGAGTCCGTTAAAGGACTCGGTCGAGGCTTTGAATCCTGAAGACTCGCCTTGCTTGGCCGCGCGGGTGAGCAGCTCGAGCATCTTCTTTTCGTTTTCGCCGGCCTGGGCGATGAGCACGCCGGCGACGGGGAGCTTGGGGTCGTCGCGGCCGACGGCGGCCAGCGCCAAGGGCCCCTGGGGCAGCTCGATGAGCTCGGACAGGGAGAGGCCGACGGTCTCGCGGAACGACTTGGCCGTGTCCTCGAGCCTGCGCAGAAATTCCTCGCGGAAATCCTTGAGCGCGGGGTCGCTCCAGAGCTGGCCGTACTGACTGGCGCCAAGCGCTTTCTTGAACGCCTTGGCGTCGACCATCTTGGCGAAGAAAATCGTGCTCTCGGGCAGCATCCGCTCCGGCGGCGCGGCCGCGGCCGCCGGAGCCGCGAGTCCGCTCAATCCCACAAGTCCCAGCCAACCAACCAGGGCCAGCCGACCCACCGATCTCTTCGCCGTTCGCATCACGACACACTCCCTTTGCACGAGGTACCCCGGGCCGATTGGCCAAGGAAATCGACGAGACCCGGCCGTCCAACCGCCGGAGCTCTCATAACGAACCAACAGACTCAGTCTTGAACCAGGGCCGTCGGGCCGACCAGTTCCCTTGCCGCGTAAGTCGCATCCCAACCATCCGTGAACGAGCAATCAGCGAGCCCTTTCCTTGCCGCCGGTCGAGGAGGGGTGAATCTCGGTATGAGCCGGCGATTCCTTCGCCCGGGGACCATCCGTGAGACCGATCGGGCGCCCTGTCAGTCGGCGCCGGGGTGGATCGAGATAGCGATAGCCGCTGTTGGGATTCGACTTGTCAAAGGCAAACGCCTCGCGATGCTCGATAAACTCCTTGACATAAGCCACGGGAATCGCGAACCCCAGGTTGTCGGCCATCGCGGCATCCGCCCCCCGGCTGGTCACGCCGATCACCTCGCCCCGCTGGTTGAAGAGCGGGCCGCCGGAATTCCCCGGATTGATCGCCGTGTCGGTCTGAAGATAAAGCTGGCCCTCGAGACTGCGGCTGCGATTGCTCACGATCCCCTGCGAGACCGACCGCTCGAGCCCGAACGGATTGCCCACCGCGAACACGCCGTCGCCCGCGTTGACGTCGTCATCCTTACCCAGCACCACGTGGCTCGGTTTCACGCCTGCTGGCAGCGGCAGCTTGAGCAAGGCCAGATCGAAGAAGGCATTGATCGCCACGATCTCGACGTCGTCGATCCGCCGCCGCGTGAAGCCGCCCCGCGCGTTCAAGTACAAAATCGCCGAGACCCGCGTCTCGCCCTGGATCACGTGGGCGTTGGTCACGGCGTAGCCGTCGGCGTTGATGATGAAGCCCGATCCCTTCCCCGATGGGGTCTCGATCGAAATCACCGCCTCGCCAAACCGATTCACCAGCTCCTTGACGGGCGTCGACTTGAGATTCCCCGTCGAGTAAAACCGCGAACTCTCGATCTCGGGCGCGCGGCCCGTCGTCTCGACCCCGCCTGATTCCTGACCCTTGACGCGCTTCCGGATCTGGTCCTTGGGAATCCGCAGCAAGTCGTAACCCAGATCCACGTAGACGGCCGTCGCGCGATCCGCGACGACCTCGCCTACGACCTTTTGACCGTCCTTGAGGGTGATCGTTTCGGATTCGGCACGGGCGTTCAGACCCCATGAACCGACCGCAGCCATCATCACGAGCTGCAAACGCCATCGAGCCAATCGCGGTCTCCTCATCTTGGGTTCCACGCCCCGTAAACGCGTCTCGTCGCTTCAAGCCCCATTGTAATAATCGTTTCGATCCTTTCAACCCTGCCTGGGCACGATCTTCCTCTCGTTTCCTCGCAGTCAGCCATTTGTGTATCTTCGCTCTTTTTGCTAAATTTCCATTTGTCCCAAATTCACTTGACGAGAATCGCCGAATCGGGCTACTAGCGATCAAGCGGATCGCGCGCCCCGTTCGAGCGAACGGTGCCGGCGTGAACGAGCATGCCGACCGGCCGCGACTCCAATTCGGGTGTGCCCTTTGCTGGGAGACGTTCTCGTGATGACCTTATGCCGGCGCGGAAGCGCCATCCAGGCGAGCGTGGTGCTGAGGATCGTGTTGCCGGCGGCCATGATTCTGGGGGCGGCCGGGGCGTGGATTCGCGCCGCTGACGAGACCCCGGCAGCGGCGCAGCAAGCCCCCCCCGCGCCCGAGGGGGGCGATCTGATCCGGCCGCCGGTCATCCCTGACGTCAAGCTGGTGCCCAACCTGCACACGATTCCGGTCCCGCACGATCGCACGGCGTTCAACGTCCAGATGGTGAACACCGCGCTTCTGCCGCGCGACAAGGAAGGGATCTGGGTGCTGGATTTCGCCTTCAAGCCGCTGCGGATGAAGACGGTCGAGGTTCCAGGGAAAGGGCGGCGGCAGCTTCACTACATCTATTACCGGGTGTCGAATCGAACGGGCAAGCCGCGGATGTTCGTCCCCCAGTTCATCATGGTGAACGAGGCGGGAAAGAAATACGAGGACCAGGTCGTGCCCGAGGCGGTTTCGGTCATCCAGGCGCGCGAGGACCAGACGATCCCGCTGCTGGGAGCCGTGAACGTCATGGGCATGCTCCCCCCCAGCGTGAAGCCCGACGTCGACGACGCGGTCTACGGCGTGGCCGTCTGGGATCGCTGGGATCCGCGGGCCGACCGGTTCAGCATCTACGTGCGGGGGCTCTCCGACGGCTACAAGGAAACCCCCTCGCCCAGCGGCGGCAAGCCGGTGGTCAAGTACAAGACCCTGCGGATCGACTTCATTCGCCGGGGCGACGAGCGGCAGCTCAGCGAGAAAGAGATCGAGCTCGCCGACCCGGCGTACGAGTGGGTCTACTGGTGAGCCGCCCCCGGGGCGGGCCATCTTCGCCTTGTCAGACCGAATCCACATAGGCCGCCGGGTCGCGCAAGCCCAGCCGCGCGAACGCGGCCAGGCGGATCGCGCAGGCGTCGCACCGGCCGCAGGCCAGACCGTGGGACGTCGGGTCGTAACAGGTGTGCGTCAGCCCGTAATCGACCCCGAGCGCGCGCCCGCGCTCGATGATTTGCTCCTTGCTCAAGAGAATCAATGGAGCGTGGACGGTAAACCGCCCCTGGTTCTCGACGCCCGCGCGGGTGGCCAGATTGGCGAGGGTCTCAAACGCGCGCAAATACTCGGGTCGGCAGTCAGGATAACCGGAGTAGTCGACGCAATTGACCCCGATGAAGATATCGAAAACCGACAGCGTCTCAGCCCAGGCGAGGGCCAGCGAGAGCATGACGGTGTTCCGCGCGGGGACATAGGTGATCGGGATTCCCTGGGCCATTACGTCTTCGGGACGGTCCTTGGGCACGTCGATCGAGGCCGTGAGCGCACTCGCGCCGAAGGCACGAAGGTCGATCGCGATCTCGAGATGCCTGGCGACGGAATACGCCCGGGCCACCCGCCGGGCGGCCTCGAGCTCGACCGCGTGGCGCTGGCCGTAATTCACCGTGAGGGCGTGAATCTCGAAGCCCTCGTTCGCCGCGATCGCAAGCGCGGTCGCCGAATCGAGCCCCCCCGAGAGCAGCACCACGGCCCGATTCGTCGTACTCATGCCCTGGCCCCCCTTGTCGAAAACCACGCTCGTCCGCTATTCTGATCGTTCGTAAGGATGATGTCCAACCGCTCTGGGGTGATCGATTCATGGCTCATAAAAAGGGACAGGGTTCGAGTCGCAATGGCCGCGATTCGAACCCGAAAATGTTGGGGATCAAACTGTTCGGCGGCCAGGCGGCCAAGCCTGGCAGCATCTTATGCCGGCAGAACGGCACCAAGTGGCGCCCCGGCCGAAACGTGGGGGTCGGCCGCGACTGGACGATCTTCTCCTTGATCGAGGGCACCGTTTTCTTCGATCAGGAGGGCCGGCGGATCAACGTCGTGCCCAGCAAGGTCTGAGCCAGGCGCTACCAACAAGGGCGGGTGGTTTTGAGCCATCGAACCGCCCGAGGGCGGGATTTCGATGTTCGTCGATCGTGCGACCCTGTTTGTGAAGGGCGGGACGGGCGGCAACGGCTGCCTGAGCTTCCGCCGTGAGAAATACGCGCCACGCGGGGGACCCAACGGCGGCGACGGCGGCCGCGGCGGCGACGTCATCGTGCGCGCGGAAATGGGGCTCACCAACCTGGCCCATCTCTCGCATCAGCGGCACTGGAAGGCCGAGCGCGGCGACCACGGCGAGGGCTCCGATCGCTTCGGCCGCGGCGCAACGGACCTGATCATCCGCGCCGCCATCGGAACCCTGGTCCGCGACCGCGATCGCGGCAACCTGCTGGGGGATCTCCGCGCCGACGGCGAGCAAATCATCGTCGCCCGCGGTGGTCGCGGCGGACACGGCAATACCCACTTCAAATCCTCCACCAACCGCGCTCCCCGCCAGTTCGAAAGAGGATTCCCCGGCGAAGAGCGCTGGATCACAATGGAGCTCAAAGTCATCGCCGACGTCGGCCTCATCGGCCTGCCCAACGCCGGAAAATCGACCCTGCTGTCACGAATCTCGCGCGCTCACCCCGAAATCGCCGATTACCCGTTCACCACCAAATTCCCCAACCTCGGCACCGTGGTCGCGGCCGATCGCAGTTTTGTCGTCGCCGACATCCCGGGGCTGATCGAGGGGGCGCACCTGGGCCACGGGCTCGGTCACGAATTCCTCCGCCACGTCGAGCGCACGTCGCTCCTGGTCCATCTGGTCGAGGCTCAACCGCTGGACGGGTCCACGCCGCTGCGGAATTATCTCGCGATTCGCAACGAGCTCGCCCAGTACAGCGCGGCCCTGGCCGAGCGGCCGGAATTGGTGGTCCTCACGAAGACCGACGTCCTGGGTTCCGTGGACGTGGATGATCGGGCGGGCGCACTCGCCCGAGCTCTCGGGCGCGAGGTTCTCGCGATTTCGTCGGTGACGGGCCAGGGCGTGCCGCGGCTCTTGCACGCGATTGTTGACCGGCTCTGGGGCCAGGCGGACGAGGCGGAGCTCGAATCGCCGGCCGCCCCAGTCACGGCGGGCGTTTAGGCCATGGCGGCGATCGTGGCCGACCTGGGCAACAGCCGGCTCAAGCTCGGCCGAGTGGACCGCGAGCGGCGTCTGGGCCAGACCTTGAGCCTGCCGCTCGATGATCCGGGTCGATTGCTGGCCGGGCTTGGCGTGCTCGGGGTTCCGTCGCCCGAGTCCGCGACATGGGCGATCTCGAGCGTGAACCCACCTTTGGCCGAGCGGCTTGAGGTCTTCTTGGCCGCCCAGGGGGTCGCCCAGGCGACCTGGTATCGGGCAGCGGCCGACGTGCCGATGGACATGGACGTCGAGGGGGCGGAAACGGGAGGCGCGGATCGGGCGCTCGGCGTGTTGGCCGCGCGTTCGCGGGTCGAGCGCGGGCGGGCGCTCATGGTCGTATCGTGCGGCACGGCGGTCTGCATTGAAAGCGTCGATTCCAACGGCGTCTGGCGCGGGGGCTCGATTGGGCCAGGGCTCGCGGTCGCCGCACGCGCCCTCCATCTGATGACGGCCCAGATCCCCGTGGTGGCGATCGACGCACCGCCTCCGCCACGCGGCCGGGGGACCGTCTCCTCGCTCGAGGCCGGGGTTTTCTGGGGGGTCGTGGGCGGCATTCGCGAGCTGCTTGACCGCCAGGGGGCGCTCCTCGGCGGCGAACCGGCCGTCTTCTGGACCGGCGGCGACGCCCACCTGATCGCGCCCGCCGTCGCCGGACCCCACGCCCGCCTCACCCCCAACCTGGTGCTCGAGGGGCTGGCCCTTCTCATTCCGCCGGCCGCCACGGCATAATCCAGGCCGACGCGCCGTCCCGCACCCGCAACCCCCTGAACGAGGCCCCCTCTTGAGCTCGAAATCCTCCGAACGCGTCCTCGTCGTCCCCGCCGCGGCCCTCGACCGCCTGGGCCGCTTTCAAGGCTACAGCCCCGACGCCGAACGCTATCTCTCGGCCTTGCTTGTACCCGAGCTCATGGACTATCAACCCCGCTCCCAGGTCGAAACCGACCCCAGCCTGAAGCAGATCATCCCCTACGTCGTCTTTCGCTGCGGCCATTCCGCGTTTTGCTACACCCGCGGCGAATCCCAGGGCGAATCACGGCTCCATCGCCTGCGCTCGCTCGGCGTGGGGGGGCACGTCGCCCACGACGACGCCGACGGCGAACGCAGCCGAAATGCCTACGAGCTCGCCCTCAAACGTGAGCTCGACGAAGAGGTCGCCGTCTCGAGCCCGGGCCGTATCCGGCTCGTGGGGCTCATCAACGACGACTCGACCCCCGTCGGCCAGGTCCACCTGGGCGTGATCCACGTCTTCGACCTCGACCAGCCCAACGTCAAGCCTCGTGAAGCGGGCCTCGCCGAATCGGGCTTCCTGCCCTTCCAACGCATCGCCGCACTGCGCGGCGAATTCGAGACCTGGTCCCAATTCTGCATCGACTCAGTGCTGGAAAACGCCTGACGCCGCCGTCGCCACCGGGGCCGGCTTCGCACCCGGCTGCCGCTCGTCCAGCCAGGCGATCAGCGCCGGGAAAATCTCCCGAGGCGCGTGCCGGCTCCAGACCAGGTCGCAGTGGCCATAATCAGCCACGTTCCCATTCGCCTTGCCAAACCGCCAGAGCGCCTTGTCGCGACTGCCAATCGCCGCGAACGTCAGCTCCGTCGACGGCACGTCCGACAGGATGTCGGCGTCGCCCGCGATCAAAAGCGTCGGCGTCGACACTTCGCCCAGCCGCGCGGCATAGTCAATCCGGTGATCTGCCGACAACATATGTCCATATTCAAGATACGGCCGGAGCTGCTTGAGCGCGCCAGGACCCGTATCCTCGAGGGTGTAGCCATAAAACCGCGAAATCGTGAGTCTATCGACGTTCTCGACCGTGTAATAAAAACGGTCGATCATCCCCATCCCCGGCATCCGGAAGTACTTGAGCGGTCGTCCCATCCGCCCGGGGCTCGCAACCAGGGCCAGCGTCCGCAACCCGCGATTGGCCAGGATGATGTCGCGATGAGGAACGTCGGACTGGATGATGGTGCTCCCCATCCCCACGAAACTGGCGATCCGTCCCGTGTCGTGCCCCAGCTCAAGGTAGGGGAACACCACCATCCCCCCCAGGCTGTGGCCCACCCAGTTGACCTGATCGCGCCCGGTCACACGCTCGACGTGATCGAGGATCGCGGGCATGTCGAAACGGACCAGGTCGTCGACGGTCCAGCTTCGCTCGCCGCGCTCCCTGATGAAGGTCTGGCGGAGCAGGGGATTGACCCGGTCATACCGGGCCAACTGGTCGTTCTCGCCCGATCCGCGCACGTCGAAGACGAAAACCTCGTATCCATGGGCGGCGAGCTGGCCGGGCAGATGGTCGTCGGTGATCGTCCAGAAGGTCGCGTTGAGCCCCAGCCCATGGCAAAGGACGACGGGAAGCTTGCCGGGATCGGGGTGCTCGGGGCGATATCGCCGTACGCCAAGGCGCCAACCGTCGCGGGTCGCGACGAACTCGTCGGTGCAGGGCTGCAAATCCCTGAGGGGCGCATTGCGGCGCGCGGTCGCACAGCCGGCGTGACCGAGTAGGCACATGATCAGCAGGAACGAACGGGCGAGCGCCCGGTTCGGTCGGCGCATTCGGGTGAGATCCCTCTCGCGGGCGAGAATGCCGAGAGCCTCCCTGCTCAACGGCGTCGCGGATTCTATCGGACAAGCCGCCCCAAGGAAACACCATCAAGAAAAAAAGGGATCCGCTGAGCAAGGTCGCCCATCTTCACGCGGCTCGCGAGGCTCTCCTCGGATCCGTGCCCCGTTTCGGTCAGCGCTTCGCACGCGGCTTCATGGGCGGCTCATGGAGCGGATCCTCAGGCCAGGCGTGCTTGGGATACCGTCCCCGAAGATCTTTACGCACCTGATGATAGGTATTTCCCCAGAAGCCCCGAAGGTCGGCGGTGATCTGGACTGGCCGGCCGTTCGGGGCGAGTAAATGGATCACGATCGGCACCCGCCCACGCGCAACCCTGGGCCCATCAGCCCAGCCGAAGAGCTCCTGGACCCGAGCGGGTAGGATCGGGGGACGGCCGCCTTCGTAGGCGAGCCGGATGGTGCGGCCGTTTGGGAGGGCCAACGACTCTGGGGCGCTGGCGGCCAGCTCGCGCCTCTGGCCGTGATCAAGCTGCGTCTCGAGGACGGCGCCCCAGTCGGCCTGTTCCACGGCGGCGCGGCGCGACTCGCCCGCGCAGATCCGTTCGAGCGCTTCCAGGAAGACCGACTCGTCCAGGACCGGCCAGTTGAGCTCGGGAACGGCGGTTCTCAAGAACTCGACGCGATCGATCCACGCGGCGGCGCGAGGGTTTGAGCGTGCCAGCGCCTGGGCCTCGACCTTGAGTGCCTCGAACAAGACCGATCCGGCGACCGTGGGATCGACCGGGGCGCTCGAATCCTCGCGCAACACGAGATCGATGAACAGCAGCCGCCCCACCCCCACGACCCGGCCGCGAGCAGGGTCATAGGTTGCGAAAGTCTCTTTCGTGAGCAGGCTGGGTGCTCGGCGTTCGAGCCATTCGAATTGCACCGGGCTGGCGATCTCGACCAGGATTTCGAGCCCGCCCTTGCCCTTGATCTCGCGGGCGTCGATCGCGAGGAAGAGCTCGGCGTCGCGCACGCTCGACCCCCGCGCGAGCCGCGCGCCCCGGCCGCCGACCATGAGCCCGGTGCCGCGCACCCCGCGTTTTTTCACCAACCGGTCGGGATAGGCCGCGAGCAACCACTCGAGCAATTCTTGTTCGTCGCCGCGATGGCGGCCGGCGTTCCGCGCTCCCAATCGCTTCAAGAGGTCGTCGCGCGCCCGCGCGACCTGGCGTGCGGCCCCGGCGTCGATTCCTCGCGAGAGAAGTCCTGGCGAGAACCGCGCCGACTCGGCGATCTCGATCATTTCCAGGCGGTCGAGCACGTCCGAGCGGTCCGTTGCGCTGGGGCCGCGATCGTCGGGTCCGCCGGGTGGTCCCGCGCCCGGTCCGCGCGACCTGGGATCGGCCTCGGAAAGCAGCGCCGCCAGGCTCGCTCCTTCCCACAATCGGCCAGCGCGCCGGGCCTCGATCATGAGCCTTCCCAGCCGCGGGTGAAGGGGCAGCGAGAGGATCTCCTCGCCGATCGCCGTGATCCGCGGCGGATCGCCGGCGACCGCCCCGAGCATCCCCAGCAACCGCAGGGCCGCCTGAACGCGCCCCTGCGCCGGCGGGTCGAACCAGGGAAAACGGCCCAGATCCTTGACGCCGAACGAGAGGATCGAAAGCACCGTCGCCGCCAGATCCACGCGGTGGATCTCGGGGATTCCGAATTCGGGCCGGCCCTGGAAATCGCGGTCGGCGTAGAGCCGGATGCAGCGGCCCGGACCCGTCCGGCCGGCTCGGCCGGCGCGCTGGCTGGCCGACGCCCGGCTGATCGCCGCGGTCTGGTGGCGATCGACCCCGCGCTCGGGATCGTGCCGTACCAGCCGTTCGAGCCCCGAATCGACGACAGTCGTCACCCCTTCGATCGTGAGCGACGTCTCCGCCACATTGGTGGCCAGGATGATCTTCCGCGGCCCGGCCGCCGCGAGCACTCGGTCCTGGTCCTCGGCTGGCATCGACCCATGCAGCGGCAAGACGACCGCACCGGCCCCGCCGGCCAGAGGCTCAAGCGCCCGCGCGGCTCGGCGGATCTCGGCCATCCCCGGCAAGAAAACGAGGATGTGGCCGCGATCGCCCGGGTCCGCCAGCCGCTCCGAGACCGCCGCGGCGATCGCGGGTTCGAGCTCCCGGCGAGCGGTCGCCCGATAGGCGATCTCGACGGGATAAAGCGCCCCAGGGACGTCCACGACAGCACAGTCGCCCAGGTATCGCGCGACCGGCTCGGCCTCGAGCGTCGCCGACATCACGACCAGCACCAGGTCGGGCCGGGCGTCGCGGCGGATCTCGTTGAGCAGGGCAAGCGCCAGGTCGGCGTGCAGCGAGCGCTCGTGGAATTCGTCGATCACGACCGCGCCGACCGTCTCCAGGAACGGATCCGCGATCAGCCGCCGGGCCAGCACCCCCTCGGTCAGGAACCGTAGCCGAGTGTGGGCCGAGAACTTGCTGTCGAAACGGACTTGATATCCGACCTCGCCCCCCACGGTCCAACCGCGCTCGGCCGCGATGCGCGCGGCCGCCGCCCGCGCCGCCACCCGCCGGGGCTCGAGCACCAGAACCACCCGATGATCGGCCGGAAGCAGCCCCGAAGCCAGCAGCGCGGGCGGCACGCGGGTCGTCTTGCCCGAGCCAGCCGCCGACCGCACCACCACCGCCCCGCCGGCCGCCGCCGCCAAGATCCCAGGAATCGCGGCGTCGATCGGAAGGGGTTGCATCAAGCTCTTGAACCGCCTCGCTCGCCAGGATCAGAGCCGGCCGGCTCGCGCCCTCGAGCCATCGAGAGCAAGCCTCGACTCGCTAAATGCCATGATACAGCGGGTGGTTTGGACCAAGCCTGGCGGCCTTTGGAATCCGGATCAAGCCGCCGATGGGGATCAGCTTGCCGTGCTCGAACTTGTAATAGGTGCCCGTGGGCGGAACCGGGTGCAAGAGCGAAGTCCGCCGGTGTGGCATGCCGGCGAAAATCACGGTCGTCGACTTCGACGGCCTGAACCGCACGTGGCCGGCCAGACCGATCAGTTTGTTGGGACCGGGGCCGCCGATCAGGGTCGTCACGCCGAACCAGCCGTGCTCGCGGCTGAAACCCGAGCCGCCCGTCACGTAATTGAAGAGTCCATGGCCGCCGTCGAGCGTGACCGGAATCGTGACCGACGGGTCGACCACGATGTCGTTGTTGGCTCTGCGCCCGCCGAAGACGACGACCTCGTTCAAGCTCGAGATCGCCGGCTGCGTCGAATCGAGCACTCCGTTGACCGTCACCTCGATGATGTCACTCCCGGTGCCGGACGGGTTGGGGGCCTGGGTCACCTCGATCGTGTTGGTTCCCTTGTCGTAGCGGGGCAGCGGCGTCACAAAGAGCACCGGCCCCACCAGGGCGACCGTCCCGGTGACGATCGGCCCAACCTGAAGCGTGACCGTGGCGGGGTTGCTCGTCATCGTGAGTGACGTCGGGATCCTGGCCGTCCCCTGCTGCGGACCCGTCCCCGTCACCTGGTAGCTGAGCGTATCCGTCCCGATGAATCCCGTGTTGGGGGTATACGTGAACGTCCCCGTCGTGGCATTGAAATTGGTGATCGTTCCATGCCGGGGCTGGGTCAGAAGAGCGTAGCTCAGCGTGGACGGCGTCGCCGAATTGGGATACCCGCTCGTCCCCGCCAGCGTGACAGCCGTCGCCGTGTTGAGCTTGGTCGTCGCCGAGACCGCGTTCGCGAACGGCTTGAAATTGATCGGCGGACTGGTCGGCCCCGCGTACGCCCCCACCGTCACCACGAACGACTGGCTGTACTTCGTGCCGTTCAGCGTGTCGGTCGCCGTCACCGTGATCGTCGACGTCTGCCCCTGGGCCGCCTGCGACGCGTCCAGGATCAAGACCCCGTTGGGGTTCTGAACCGCCAGCGACGCCGACGTGATGTTGATCGGATTGACGGGATAGGAGTTCTCCTGGGTCACAGGATTGGCTTGCACCGGGACCTGCGTCATCTTCGCCAGGATCGTCTGCCCGGCGAGCATCTGCCCGAAGATCGTATAGCCGTACCCAAGGGCGGAATTGGGCGACCCTGTCGTGATGAAAAACTGGGTGTCGTTGGTGGGAGTGGTACCAGGCGACTGGTTCGCGTTGGCCATCGCGAGCTGATCGACCCCGGTGAACGCGAGCTGCTGGATGTTTTCATTGGCGAACGGCGTCCCCGGCTGGCCGCTCGACCCAGTGCCAGTACGATTGGGCGCGCCCCCCTGGGCGATGAAATCGGTGGCGTTCGGGAAACCGCCGAAGATCCGCGTAAAGAATTTATTGGTGTACCATCCATCATTTGTGAATGTCTGGATTTCGTTGACGGTGTTCGGCGTCAGCGTCTTGAAGAGCTGAAAGGTCAGCGGACCCGAGAAGTCGTTGGTGGCGTTGTTGGGGTCGGTGTACGAGACGTTGACGGTCCAGAAGTCCCCGGACGCGATCGACGCGGCCACCTCGGGATTGCTCGAGGTCACCGTGAAGGTCTGGGGATGGGTGAACGGGGTCGCCGAGTTCGGGGGCGAGGCCAGCAGGGGGACGGTGTAGCCCTGCTTGGTCGGAACGGTCAGGTTCGTGATCGGCTGGAGCGACGCCAGGAGCTGACGGTCCTCGAGCCGTTCCAGGGCGAGCCTGGACGTCACCTCGCGCCGAGGCGCGGACGCCCTGTTCCGTGAAAGCGACCGATCCCGATTCCGACGTGGCCACATGCGTGGTTTCTCCCTCTCGAACCGACCGTTCGCGGTCTCGACTCCATTCGTATCGGTTCTAGGGGTCCGTCGGCTTAAACGGCTTCTTCCCGCACGCCCCCCGCGCCGACCCCGCGTATCGATCGTACCAGGTTGCCACGAAAGTAGTTAGGTTGGCAACACCCGCCCCGCGAGTTGACAACCCAGGCGGCAGTTCGTATAGTGTTAAGAGATCCATTCGATTGCATGCATTGTGTACCCGTCGGTTCACTTCTCGTGGTACGTATCGGGAACTGGGTTTGCGACAAGGAACAGTCGCCGATCGCGACGGACACGCGTCGCCTGGGGCGAATCCTCTAGTGATGAGCGCGAGTCGATGTTGACACCCCAAGAATCAGGATCACGCGGAGACGGCAATTCCGATCCCAAGGCGCGACCCCAGCGGCCCGAGGGGGCCTACGCGAGCGCCGCCGCCGGCGATTCGCCGACCGTGCAGCGTGGATCCGGGAGCTCGAATCGGGGCGTCGTGGGCGCCGGCCAGTCCGCTCAAGCAGCCTTGCCCAGGGCCGGCGACTCGGTCGGCGGATTCTTGCTCGAACAAGCGATCGGCGAGGGAGGCATGGGCGCCGTGTTCCGCGCCCTGGACCCCAAGCTCGACCGCAAGGTCGCGCTCAAGATCCTGCCCCTCTACCAGGACCTCGACCCCGACGTTGTCCAGCGCTTCCTGGAGGAAGGGCGTTCCGCCGCCCGCCTCGACCACGAAAACGTCGCCCGCGTCTACGCCATCGGCCAGGACGGCCCCTATCACTACATCGCATTCGAATATATCGAAGGCGAGACCGTCCGCCAGCGGGTCGAAGCGACCGGCCCCCTGCCGCCGGCCCTGGCGATCTCGATCACCCTCGAAATCGCCCGCGCACTGGTCCACGCCGCCAGCCGCGGCGTCGTCCACCGCGACGTCAAGCCCTCGAACATCATCCTCACCCCGCACGGCGAGGCCAAGCTGGTCGACATGGGGCTGGCGCGGCGATTCGAGCGCGAAGGCGACCAGGGCCTGACCCAGAGCGGCGTCACCCTGGGCACCTTCGACTACATCAGCCCCGAGCAAGCACGCGACCCGCGCGATGTCGACGTCCGCAGCGACCTCTATTCGCTTGGTTGTACGCTTTTTCACATGCTCACGGGTCATCCGCCGTTTCCCGGGGGGACGTGGCTGCAAAAGCTGATCCAGCATCAAGAAGAGCGTCCGCCCGACCCTCGCGTCGACAAACCCGACGTGCCTCCGGCCCTGGCGGTGCTCACGATGAAGCTCATGGCCAAGGACCGCGAGCGGCGCTGCCAGACGCCCGAGATCCTGGTGCGCGAGCTGCTCGCGATCGCGGCCGAGCTGGGGATCGAGGCGGTCGTGCGCGAGGGCCGGGGATGGGTCGAGCCCTGGCCGCGGCCGGCGTGGGAGCGACACGCGGCCTGGATGGCCCCGGCGGCCGGATTCCTGATCCTGCTCGCCGGACTCGTTTTCTGGAGCCGCGATTCGGGCGAGCCCTTGCAACCGCGGCCCGACCGGGTCGTGGTCGCGCCGCGCACCATCGAGCCTGGACGGACCGGCGACCCGGTCGCGACGGCGAACTCGAGAAGCGGCGAGCCCGCTCCCACGATCGAGCCCGCCCCCTATTACCCCCGGACGATCCCGGTGAGCTCCAGCGAGGACTTGCTCGAGATCCTCGCCCAGGCCCCGCCGCGATCGGTCGTGGTTCTGGCCGACGACGGGCCTTATCGACTGGGCGGCAGGGCGTGGTCCTCGCGGCCGACGCCCGCCCTCGCCAACCTCGACGTCGCCGTCAAGGCCGAGGCCGGCGTCCGCCCACTCATCAAATTCGCCTCCGACGCTTTCCTGGCCGAGCGCCCGCCCACCGCGCTGCTGGAATTCCTGGGCGGGCGAATTGTTCTCGATGGCCTCGATTTCGAGGTCGAGTCAGCGCCCGGCAATCTTCCCCTGGCCGCGATCAAGGTCGACGACGCCGAGCTCACCGTGCGTGGCTGCCTGTTCCACCGGTCCTCGTCGCAAGGGGCCGAAAACGTCGCCGCCCTTTTCGTCCAGGCCCCACTGGCCCGATCCTGGACCGAACGCCCCCCGGCCGTCGTCGTCGACGCCTGCCACTTCGATGGCGACCAGATCGGCGTTCGTACCGCAGGGCCCGCGGAGGTCGTGCTTCGCGACTGCACCATGGGGCCCGGCGCGCCGTCGTTCCTGCTGGGCGACCCCGCCCGGCCCTCGAGCGCCCCGGTCGAGCTCCGCCTCTTGCACACCAGCATCCTGGCCGGCGAGACCGAGGTCTTTCACCCCCGCGGACCCGTTCGCCTCTGGGTCGACGACTGCGTCGTCGCACGCTCGGGCGCCAGGCCCGGCGTTCTGGTCGCCCTGGCCGACCTTCGCGAGCTCGTCTGGCGCGGTCGATCCAATCTCTACTTCGGCATCGGCGATTACTTGCGAGTCGACGGCTCGAAACAGCCGGTCGATTTCGCCCACTGGAGCGACGCCGC
>DAIDHE010000063.1 GCA_027459775.1 Planctomycetales bacterium
CCTGGGACCAGATCGCCTCGCGGATGATCACGGCGACCGGGCGAAACGATGAGAACGGGGCGGTCGCGTTTCCCATGGCCTATCAGGCGCAGCCGGTCGAGATGGCGGGCGAGGTATCGCGGATTTTCCTGGGGATCCAGATCCAGTGCGCCCAGTGCCACGATCACAAGACCGACTCCTGGAAGCAAAAACAATTCCACGAGTTTGCGGCGTTTTTCGCGGGGGTGCGCGAGCGGCAGGTGGTCAAGCCCGAGCCGGGCCAGCTTCCCGTGTTCGCGGTACAGCCCCTGGGCAGCCGGCGGTACACGATGCCCGACAAGGCCGACCCCAAGAAGCAGATCCCGATCGCGCCCCGGTTTTTCTTGACGAGCAACGGGTCGCCCGCGCCGGCGATTCCCGAGCTGGCGCCCGCGCTCGAGCGGCGGGTGCTCGCGGCGTCGTACATCACCGGGCAAGACAACCCCTGGTTCGCCAAAGCCTACATCAATCGCATCTGGTATACGCTCATGGGCGAGGCGTTTTACGAACCCATTGACGACATCGGCCCGGAACGCACCGCCAAGGCGCCCGAAGTGCTCGACGCCGTCGCCAAGCAGTGGCAAGAGGGCGGCTACGACGTGCGCTGGCTGTTCCGGCTGATCGTCAATACCGAGGCCTATCAGCGCAGGGTCCGCTCCACGGCCAACGCGGCCGGCAAGACCCCGTTCGCCTCGAACTGCCCCAGCCGGATGCGGGCCGACCAGCTCTTTGACGAGCTGGCGCAGGCGCTCGCGTTGCCGCTCGACGCGTCGGGGAACTTTGTCCGCCCGAACCCGCCCAATCGCCCTGGGCCGGCGGGCAAGCCGGGGAACCCGCCCCAATCGGCCGCCAAGATCCCCGTGAGCCTGGCCGACGCCAAGCCCGGCCCGAAAGCGGTGCTTTCCAAGAAAGAGGCCAACAAGGCCGCCGTCGCGGCGGGCTTCGCGGCGGTCAAGGCCAAGAACCCCGCTCTGGCGGTTCGCCTGGGCGGGCCGAGGGTGCTTTTCGAGCGGGTTTTTGGCATCGATCCTTCGGTCGCGAACGACGACGTCACCGGGACGATTCCGCAGGCGCTTTACCTCATGAACGGTCCGCTCGTGAGCAACCGCACGCAGGCCCGGCCGGGAACCCTTCTGGGCGAGATCCTGGGCAAGACCGGGGACGACCGGGCGGCGCTGGGAGCGCTCTACATGCGCGTGCTCTCGCGGCAGCCGACCACTCGCGAGGTCGAGATCTGCGGCAAATACATGGCCTCGCTGGGCAACAGGCGCGAGGCCTTCGAGGACATCTACTGGAGCTTGATCAACACCACCGAGTTCCTCACCAGACGCTAGCGAACGACGGCCGGCGAGCGCATTTCCCCCCACTTGATTGAAAGGCGGCTCAGATGGATTTCGAACGTGACGTCGTGCAAGTGTCGATGAACGGCGACGGGGTCTTGGGGCGGCGGCGATTCTTGCAATCGATCGGCCTGGGAGCGGCTGGGATGGCGGCGGGGTTCGCTCCCGCGAGCTTCATGGATCTGATGACCCTGAACGCCGACGAGATGCGCAAGCGCGAGATGGCCTGCATCTTGCTCTGGATGGGGGGGGGACCGAGCCAGCTTGAGACATTTGACCCCAAGCCCGGCACCGAACACGGCGGGTCGACCAAGGCCGTCGCGACCAGCGTCCCCGGGATCTCGATCGCCGAGGGCTGGAACCAGACCGCCAAGGTCATGAACGAGATCGCGCTCATCCGGTCGATGACGAATAAAGAGGGGAATCATCAGCGCGCGACGTACCAGCTTCACACCGGTTACGTTCCGTCGGCCACGCTCAAGCACCCGCACATCGGGTGTTCGGCGGTCAGCGAGATGGGGGAGAGCAAGTTTGACCTTCCGCACCTCGTGAGCATCGGCGGGCCCACGATCGGGGCGGGCTATCTGGGGGCGGCCCTCGAGCCGTTCGTCGTCCAGAACCCGGAAAAGCCCCCCGAGAACACCCAGCCTCAAGTCGCCGCCGACCGCTTCAAGCGCAGGCTGGGCCTGCTCGATCGCCTGGAAGGGGCCGGCTTCGAGCGCGTCGGCGGGGCGGATCGGGTACGCGATCATCGCGCGCTGTACCGTCAGACGGCCCGGATGATTCTCTCGCCCCACATGCGAGCGTTTCATCTCGACGACGAACCGACCGCGCTCCGCGACGCCTATGGTCGCAACCCCTTCGGCCAGGGTTGTCTGCTCGCGCGGCGGCTGGTACAGACGGGGGCGACTTTCGTCGAGGTGCGCTCGAACGGCTGGGACACGCACCAGCAAAACAACGAGCGCGTGCTCAAGATCGCCAGCCAGGTCGACCCGGGGTTCGCGACCTTGATCAGCGACCTGAAGGCGCGGGGGATGCTCGCCAAGACCCTGGTCGTCTGGATGGGCGAGTTTGGCCGCACGCCCAAGATCAATCCGAATGCCGGCCGCGACCACTTCCCCAAGGTCTTCAACGTCGCCGTGGCCGGCGGCGGAGTCAAAGGGGGCCAGGTGGTGGGCTCGTCCACGGCCGACGGGTCGGACGTCAAGGACAACCCCGTCAGCGTCTCCGACCTGCTCGCCTCGGTTTGCCACAGCCTCAAGGTCGACCCGACCAAGGAAAATATGACCCCGATCGGCCGACCGATCAAGATCGTCGACGGCGGCAAGGTCGTTCCGGCCCTTTTCAGCTAAACTGACAGGGGCGGTGCTTGGGCTCGGGGTGATCGAGCCGGCCGCGAACCGGGACCAGGCCCGAGGGCGTTCGCGATGGGGTCGGTGCTCACGTTGCTGTTGGTCGTCGCCGGCGCGGCCGTCGTGTATCGGGCCGCCCGACCAAGGCCGGTTTTCGTGATCGAGGTCGACGCCGGCCGGTCGTCGATCACAACTGGGTCCGTCACGGCGTCATTCGCACGCGACGTCGCCGAAATCTGCGCCCGCAATCAGGTCGAGCACGCGCGCGTCCGTGGCGTGGTCCAGGGCAAGCGCATCGTCCTGGTCTTCTCGTCGAGCATTCCGCCGGGGTGCCGGCAACAGATTCGCAACATGTGGAGCGTGACCGGCTGGAAGGCCCCCCTCGCCTGACCGAACGCGCTGATTGTGACGATAAGAATGACCGTGGGCCGCCCCCGACCTGGCGAAATGGTCGCGATCCTCGCAGGCGTCACGTCCGTTACATCCCCCACAAGCGGCGCGCCCGGAATTGGCCGTGGTCCTCTTCTCCGGGTTGTGCCGCACGGACTCGGTGTAACGGTCGATAGAGGGATCAGGCAAACGTTTCAACCGGGAACGTCCCACCCTGGTCGCTTCGCGGGTCGGCTCGACCTTCAGGATGTGCGCGGCGATGCGGGGGGCGTGGATCGCGGCTTGGCGATCCGCGCTGGGACAGTGGCGTGAATGCCGCCGGTTGTCCACGATCAGGAGGATCGTCAGATGGCCAGCGCAAGCGATCGGCGACGGAAAACGCCCTCGCGTCGGTTCCAACCGACGCTGGGTGGCGCACTGGAATCCCGCATGCTTTTGTCGCATGGGGGGCATGTGGACCACGCGGTTCAGGCGGCCCACGCGGCGGGGCACGGACACATCAAAGGTACTGCGTATCATTATTTGCTAACTCATACAAATCCCAAGAACGCCAACAGTCTGCACGTGCCGCGGATGTTGGGCACGGACGCGCCCTTTTTCCTCAACAAACAGCCGTATCGCCGGCATTACTTCATCGCCACGCAGACGGCGCGTGGGGGCCAGGCGGTCGAGGTGACGGCGCTCGACGGGTCGCATTACATGATCAAGTTGTCGTACACGTCGAACACGACGGCGACCAACATCGCGGAGGGGGCCAACGGCCAGAATGGCGTGGCGACGGCGAGCGACACGACGTCGCAGGTCGCGATGCAGAACGCGAACTATCCGCAGCCGCTCGGGACGATCCGGGCGTATCCGATGTCGGGAGGCCGGGTGGGCCTCGTCATCGACGGCTCGACGCCGAACACCGAGGTCACGATCAACCCCTTGGGCCAGCCCCAGATCAAGGGTTTCGCCCATAGCTTCGCCTATGGCGAATCGACGCGGAAGCACCTTCTCAATATCGGCCAGATCACGGTGAACAGCGGGCAGATCGGCTCGATCCTGGGATTCCAGGACGCGTCGCTGTCGGGCCCGCTCCAGGTTTTGGGGACGAACGGAATCGATCGGATCGCGTTTGATCAACTGCTTCCGGGCGCGAGCATCCAGACCGGGGGCGACCTGAACACGCTCGACATTCTGGAGGGTGCGACGCTGAGCGGCGCGGGCACGGGCGTCTCGATCGGTCGCGATTTGAATTTGCTCAACGTCGGTGGCACGCTCTCGATGACCAACGGCGCGACGTTCACGATCGGGCGCGACCTGGGTCTGGTTTCGCAGCCCCCCAAGGGGACGGGCACGGGCTCGAACGTGCTCTTGTTGAACTTCAACTCGCTCGCCACCTTCACGGTCACCAACGTGATTCTGCCGCCGTCGGTGGGGGCTTACATCCAAGGGAACGTGATCGTTGGCCCTGGCAGCGCGTTCACGATCGGGCGCAGCATCGACAACACGATGTACATTGAGGGGGGCGTGATTGGCTATTCGCGGATCCTCGTGAACGCCGCCTCGAGCCCCACGAACCCTCCGCTCGAGATCAAGATTCCGTCGAACGTCTCGTCGTCGACGGGGTTCGTGACCGCCCTGGGGGGCGCGAGCGGTTGAGCACGCTCTGGCGGCGATCCGCGTGAACCGGCAAGGCCGCGGCGAAGGGCGAGTTCCCTTTCTCCGCGGCCTTGGTCGTCATCGAGCGCTCGCGCGAACCTCGCTCACGACGGGGGCGCGACATCGATCTTGATCCATCCGTGCCAGGTGGAAAAGGTCGTCTGATAGTTCCAGTAATCGTTTCCGTCGGTCCCGATGATGAAGGCGAAAGGCGCGTTTCCCGGGTTCGCGGTAAAGGCGTAGGCCGCGGGCGGGGGGGCGGTTCCGAGGCTCTGCCAGTTGCTCCACGCCCCGGCCCCGCCGTAACTCGAATAGAGGTTTCCCAAGCCGTTGACCATCAAGGTCCAAGGGGTGTAATTCGCCACCGTCCCGGTCTCGACGATGGCCCCGACATTGAGCTGGCTCACCGGGCTCCAGCCGGCCCAGCTCCCCGGGGCGGTCTCTTGATTCGAATAAACATCGTTCATTCCATTTACGAGCGTGACCATGGGAGTATTGCCAACCGAGATCGTCGAGATCGAGGAGGCCCCCACCCCCAGCCCCACCGGCGACCAAGGCGTCCAGCCGTTATTCGTGTTTCGCTCGGTGAAATAGACGTTGTGTGCGCCGTTGAGCATGAAGAGATAGGGCTCGTAAGACAGCGGCGACGCGTTGAGCTTGATCACGCCCGCGGCCAGCTCGGCCGCTCCCACGCCCAGGCCCACGGGCGACAGCCCGGCCCATGCTCCATTGGACGCCTGCTGGGTGTAAAAGACGTCGCCCCGCGTGTTGGTCGCGAAGACGAAGGGGGCGTTGTAGATCGGCAGCGTGCCAGAGGAAATCGACGTGAGGCCCGCCCCAACCGAGACCGGGGAGAATCCGGTGAAGGCGCCGCTGGAATTCTGGCCATTGAAGTAGACGTTGCCCAGGTCGTCGAGTAGCTCGACGTAAGGCCTGACCGTGACGCCGACCAGGGAGGTTCCCGCGGCGATCTCCCTGCCCCCCAGGCCGATCCCCAGCGAGACCCAGCCGTTCCATGTGGGAGGGTTCGTGAGTTTGTTGGAAATCGTGTTGTAGTAGACGCTGCCGCCGGGCGAGAGCAAGAATTGCGACGGCACGCCGTACTGGTTCACCGCCGCGAGCATGCCGGAGCTGAGTAGATTTCGTGTCTCGAGCGGTTCGACCGCCGGCCGGGCGGACCTGGCGCGGCGGCGATCGGCTGGGTTTCCGGAATCCTGGTTGGCCGCACGTGTGGTCGCTCTCACCGCTTGCCTCGTTTCTTTCTGTCAAGGCTTGGCCGCCGAGCCCAGGGGCTCGGGCTTGCGGCCTTTCTTGAACTTGTCGCCAAAGCCCGAGTTGTTGGGGTCGTAAGTGCCCACGATCGTGGCGTCGCTGCCCTGCGGGGGGATCTTGTCCTCCATGCCGAGCGCCCAGAGGATGCCGTTGACCGCCAGCTTGCGCATCGATTCTTGCTGGAAGTCGAAGGGGTGGCCAAGGGTCGTGAAAAACACCCGCTGGGGCGTCCCCACGCCGGCCGGCGCGGTCTTGGTCCAGGCGACGGGGTTCGTGATTGGGAACCGCTCGAGCTCCTTTTCATGGCTGGTTTTCTTGGCCTTGCCGATCAAGAGCCGCTGACACTCTCCGTTCAAGCGGTCGCCGCCCCCCTCGACGTGGTAGAGCCACGAATACGTCTCGAACGGCTTCACCCCGCGCAGGATCGGGTGATCGCGGAATTCGGGATTGATCGAGACCTGGGTGAGCAGCTCGTGGCCGTCGCCGAAATGGCCGTGATGCGTGATCCATTTCTGGCCGAAGACCTTGATCGGCCAGGCCTCGTTCATCGCGGCCGCGCGCACGCCGCGGTCATAGCGAAACGTGTGCGTGGCCGTGCGAAAGCCGACCATCGGCCGCCCCGACTCCGAGTATTTCACGATCCGCGCGAGCTGATCGTCGGGGAGCTTGCGAAACCGGGTGAACATGACCAGCAAATCGGCGTCCTCGAGCGCCTCCAGACCGTCGATGTTGTCGAGCCGATTGGGATTGATCGTCCCGTCCTTGTCGAGCGCGTAGCAGACCTTGACGTCGAAGCCCAGATGCTCGTGGAGCATCCGCGCCAGCATCGGCATCGATTCCTCGCCCCGGTACTCTTCATCCCCCGTCACGAAGAC
>DAIDHE010000076.1 GCA_027459775.1 Planctomycetales bacterium
CTCGCTGGGGAGCTATCTGCTCCTGGTCGAGTACACCGGTCGGGTTTTCCGCGCTGGCAAGGCGTCGATTTCGAGCGAGTTGGCGTCGGTGTTCGAGCGGCTCGGGACCAACGCCGAGACGTGGCGGACTCGGCTGGAGCGTTTGCGGAAGCAGCATTTCTTCGGCCGCTTCTTCGCGGCCACACGTCAGCGACTGATCGAGGTCTCCGAGCGTCTGGGGATTCGTCGAGCGCCGAATCTCTGTGGGTGCGCCGCGCCGTGACGCCCTGAGACGGGCGGAATGAGGCAGTCACGAGCCAATTCGGGTCATGAGCCGGAGATTCCCCGTGCTCTTGGGGCGAGTAATCGCGCCCGGAGCCGTTTTCGTCGGGAAATCGGGGCATTCGGAGCCGTGATGTCCCGCCGAGACGCCTTTGGCTCATCGCTCTGAGCGATCGGGCCGATGCCATTAGAGCCGGAGGTGCCATGGGAACTCGGGGGCTCGGACACATGCCTGTCCATTCCATGGCTTCCATGCCTGTCCATTCCATGGCTTCCAGACACATGCCTGTCCATCCCTTCGGAGCCCTCCATCCCTTCGGAGCCCCGAAAACCTTGTGTTGCCACATCTGTAGCCGTAGCGCCCCGAGCATATCCGTGAACATCGGGGTGCACGTGTTGTACTACCATGGACGCTCGCGAACGAGCTGCGATCCCGCATGTCCTTTCAGGCATTCAGACCCCGCTGGATCGCGGCAAAGCGGCCCGACGACTACGATCGGGCGGTCGCCCTGCTGGTGGATCTTCGCGATCTCGCCGATCAGGCCGGCCGGGGCAAGGAGGCCGCGAAACGGATCCACGATCTCCGTAAGCGGCATGTGAACAAATCCAGTTTGATCAGGCGATTGAACGAGCAAAAGCGTGGGAGCTGAGAGCATCGAGCCGGGTGGGATGACGGGGCCCGGCGAGTTGATGCTCGTGCCGGTGGTAGCCGGAATCGGCATCCCGCGGTCGACCCGAGTCGCGACGCGGCGGCCGCGCGCCCCCACGCGAAGATCGCCTTTCTCGAGATGGCCTGGACCTCGACCGTCGCCTGGCGGATTTCGGCCAGGTGTTTGGTTCGAGGGCGAGTCGGCGGGGCGGCCTCGGAAAAAAACATTCGTCGCGACTACGGGAAGTGGAAAGCGTGTTATCCCCATGGTAGCGGAAAGGTCCGCGCGCGGGACGCGTCCAGCGAGCGCGCGGCTTGATCGGAACCTTGACTGTCGGGCGCACGCGGCATTGGATCAGGAGATGCTCATGGCACACCACACGGATCGCGCCGTTCGATGGAAGCCCGGCGCGGGCCGCCTGGCGGCGGGGAACGTCTTGGGAAACCAGGATCGCCCGCGCGCCGCCGCGGCCGGAACGTCCATCGCAAGCCTCGCCGAAAAGCTGCCAAAAGCGCCACTCGGCGCATCGTCGCGAATCCGCGCTCGGCGCCGGCGCGATACGGGGTTTTCGCGGTCGCGCGGGCCGTTCTGGTTGCCAATCGAGGCCCGCTCCACGCGTTTCCAGGGGGGCCGGCGCACGCCGCTCGCCGCCGAGACCTGGCACGACGGGATCCCGGTCGAGGGCCGAAATCGACCGGCCTCGACCGGGTCCGTCTCAAGGCGCGGAAGGATTGCTAATGCAACATCACTCCTTGATGGGAACATCGTAGCGAATGAAGCCCAGCACCTCGCCGACCTTGCGGTGGTTGTGGCAAATGGCGCACTTCTTGTTCACGACGGGGACGACGGTCGCGGCCAGCAGGCGGCGGTCCTTCCCTTGGCCGACGACGCGGTCGAAATAGGGCTTGCCGGCGTTGATCTCCTTCACGGCCGCTTTCTCGAAATCGGTCTGGGGCGCGTTGGACTCGTTCATCGGATCGCCGGTGGCGTCGAGCAGTTTGGCCGAGTGCCACCCTTGCTTGCGCATCGCGCCAAAGACGTCCTTGGCCACCATGATGGCCGGCTGCTCGTCCTGTTTGCCCACGTACCGCTCGGTGATCGAAACCACCGCCGTCTTGTAGAGGTCGTCGAGCATCTTGACCTGCTCCCGAGCCCGCTCAAGGGGCGGGTCGGCCGCGGTCTTGGCCTGCGCGCCCGAATCGGCCCGCGCGGCGCGGCCGCGAAAACCGCCCACCGTCGTGACGGCCAGCAAGCCCGCCGTCAAACCCACGCCGGCCACGCCGGCCCAAGTACGTTCACGAAAACTCATCAGTGGTATACCTCATGGCTGTTAGAAAGAGATAACATGCGGAACTATTCACGTAAGATCGCCTCGTCACGCCTTGAAGATCGCAAGATCGAGGGGCGTGGGGAGGAGCGACTCGAGCGTGACGCCGTTCAGATAGTCCATCTGGAGCTTCTCGGCCTGGGTCAGGACCACGCGGAGCGTGCATCCGGGCTGGATCACGCACCGCGATGGCGCTCCGACGCATTCAAGCAGGTGCATATTTCCCTCGAAATCGAGCACCACCTGGCCCACCGTGATCGCGGCGGGCGCTCTCGCCAGCTCGATCCCGCCGTTCGGTCCGCGCAGATTCCTGACGTAGCCCAGCCGGCCAAGCTGATGCACGACCTTGCCGACATGATGCGCGGAGATCTCAAAGAAACCCGCCACGTCCGCCACCGTCGTCCGCCCCGTCCTCGTGGCCAGAAACAAGAGCGTCCGCAGTGCATAATCCGTCTGCAGCGACAGTCTCATCAGTCCCTCGCGAGCCATTCCTGCAAAAGCTGTATGACAAATACAACAATAGGGCTCGTCTGTCAAGCGGTCGGCCTGGGCGGCGGGTCGTTTTCACGGGTACGTGAGCGGTTCCAGGAATGTCGTCTTTCGTGGTTGACTACGGTGTTGGGGGGTCATAGGCTTTTGCCTGATCTGGCGTCGATGCTGGGGAGTGTCGGGCGCGCGGGGGGTGTTGCTGGGTTGTTCGCGACTGAGTTTGGGGGTCGTGATGTTTCTTGAGCCGTTGCATGAAATCCAGGAGCGACAGGGCTTCTTGCCGACGCAAGAGATCAAGGATCTCTCGACCCGGCTGGGCGTTCCGCTGCATCGGATCCATGAGGTGATCAGCTTTTTTCCGCACTTCAAACTGGCGCCTCCGCCGGACGTCCAGGTTTTCGTCTGTCGCGACATGGCGTGCCACTTGCGGGGGTCGGCCGATTGCCATCAGATGCTCGAGCGAGTCGGGGCCGAGTTTGGCGGCCCGGATCGGGTGAAGGTCGAGGGGATCTCGTGCCTGGGTCGATGCGATGGCGCTCCGGCCGTGCTGATCGAGCTGCACCGCAAGGGCACGCACGACGAGGCTCGGGTTCTGGAACGGCCGGCGATCGGCGATTACGCCGGCCGGTTGCGCGAGCTGGTCCGGGCGCATCTTGAGCTGCGTGAGATCCCCGCCGACCGGGTCGATCACTCGCCCCGGCCTTGGCGAATCGACCCGTATCACGCCGTGGCGGTCGAGGGAGCAGCGCCTGATCTTCCCGCCCCGTACGCCGCCGCGACGGCGCTCGCGGCCGCGATCAGGAGCGCGCCTGACAGGGCGGCGCGCAAGGCCGCGGGGCAGGCGATCGTCGACGAGCTCAAGACCTCGGATCTGCGGGGCATGGGGGGCGCGGGCCGGCCGGCGTTCAGCAAGTGGGGCGAGGTCCGCGACGAGGCCGAGCGCGCGAGCCCGACTTATGTCATCTGCAACGGCGACGAGAGCGAGCCCTCCACGTTCAAGGACCGCGAGCTTTTGCTCAGGGCGCCTCACCTGATCGTCGAGGGGATGGTGCTGGGAGCGCTCGTGGTCGGGGCCAATCGGGGGTATGTCTACATTCGCCACGAATACCACGATCAGATCCACGCCGTCCGGGAAGAGATCGAGCGGGCGCGGGGGCTCGGCGTGGTTGGTCGCGACGTTCTGGGGACGGGCCAGGACTTCGAGCTCGAGGTCTTCCAGAGCCCGGGTGGTTACGTTTGCGGCGAACAGTCGGCGTTGATCGAGGCGATCGAGGAGCATCGCTCCGAACCGCGAAACCGGCCGCCCGTGATCGAGGCCAATGGACTCTTCAACAAACCCACATTATTGAATAATGTCGAGACGTTCGCGTGGGTTCCCGCCATCCTGCTGGGGGGCGGCGTCCGCGGTCGCGATCAGGACGGCTACGGCGACGAGCACATCCACGTCGCCTCGATTCTACAGGGGGGCGGGCGCCAGTATCGCGACAGTGGGATTGCCGACAGCCCGTGGTACGTGGCCAAGCGCAAGCCCGACGACAAGCCGGAGCGCTGGCCGCGGGGCAGGGGGATCCGGTTTTTCTCGCTGTGCGGCGACGTGGCAGAGCCGGGCGTTTTCGAGATTCCCGTCGGCGTGACCCTGGGTGAATTGATCGCGAGGGCCGGCGGTATGCGCGACGGCTTGCCGCTCCTGGCCTTCGCTCCCTCAGGGCCGTCCGGAGGCTTCATACCGGCGGTCCTCAAACCGGAGGATCTACCGGCCAAGCGACGCAGAGCCTTCCCCGCCGGCCGGTCCGAGATCAGCATTCTCGAGCTGCCGCTCGACAAGGCCGAATTCGACGAAATGGGGCTGTTGCTGGGGGCGGGGCTCTTGGTCGTCGCCCGGCCGCCGGCTGGCGATCCGTACGAGCGAGTGCTCGACCTTGCCTTGTCCGCGACCCGGTTTTTTCGCAACGAATCGTGCGGCAAATGCGTGCCCTGCCGCGTCGGGTCGCGTAAGCTCGTTCAGATCGGCGAGCGTCTCCAGGCCGGGCCCTCGAGCCCGGCCGAGCAGGCCGAGCTGGTCGAGCTGGTGCGGGCGCTCCAGGCGACCATGGAACAGACCTCGATCTGCAGCCTGGGCACCTCGGCGACCAAGCCGCTGGCTTCGATGTTCGAACACGACTGGCGAGGGGTAATCATATGAGCATTGAACCAGGGATCGAGCCGGCCGTGGACGACGATCTGGCCTCGTGGGAGTGGGCCGACGAGGGGCTGTTCGCGCGCGACGTCGACGGCCGGCTGATCCGCTACGACGCCGCCACCCGTGAAGAGCTCGCCAAGGAGGTGACGCTCACGATTGACGGCCGCGAGGTCATGGTCAAGAAGGCGGTCGTGGCCACCGACGAGCAGGGCAAGCCCCGTTATGGCGATGACGGCCACATCATCCCCCGCCCGACGACGATCTATGACGCGGTGTCGGCGCGGTACGCGCGATCGGCCGCGGACGGCGAGGCCGAGCCGCCGGGGAATGGCACGGCCGACGACGCGACCAAGCACGCCGCGGGCGGGGTCGACAATCCGATCCCGATCTTGTGTCACACGATGTACATGGACCCGGTCGCGGTCTGCCGGTTATGCGTGGTCCAGCTCGCGCGGTTTCGTCGGCGGACCGGGAAGACGGAGGTCGACGACAAGCTCTTGCCTGCGTGCCAGCACCGGGTCGAGGACGGGATGATCGTGGACACGGTCGCCTCGCCCGACCCGGCCGCCCGTGGGCGGATCGAGGGGTCGGTCAAGACTCTGATCGAGCTCCTCATGGCCGATCATCCCAGCCCCTGCGCCAAGGAACAGCAGCATCCCGGCGATTGCGAGCTCGAGGCGGTCGCCAAGCGGTTCGGGGTGGGCGGCGGCCGGTTTCCCGGCCGGCCGGCGGAACTGCCGCGCGACGATTCGTCGCTCGTGATCGCCGTCGATCACAACGCCTGCATCCTGTGCGATCGCTGCGTCCGGGGCTGCGACGTCATCAAGGAAAACCACGTCATCGGGCGCATGGGCAAGGGCTACGCGGCGCGGATCTCGTTTGACCTGAACAGCCCGATGGGCGAGTCGAGCTGCGTGGCCTGCGGCGAGTGCACCGACGATTGTCCGACCGGCGCGCTCGTGCACCGCCGCGTGATCGGGACCCGGCTGCCGTCGGGAGACGAGGTCGAGCTGGACGCGCTTTTGAACCACGAGATCGAGCCGATCCGCGAGGCGTTCCGGGGCGTGTCGCGGCCGTTCCTCCGCTCGAACATCCACGCGGTCAAGCGACGGTCGTTCAAGAAAGGCGAGATCATCTGCCGCGAGGGCGAATACGGCTCGACGGCGTTTTTCATCGAGCGGGGATCGGTCGAGATTTTCATCCGGACGCCGAGCGACCACGTGGTGAATCAGCCGCGAACGGGGCTCTGGGGCGCGGTCGGGCGGTTCACGACCAAGCTCCAGCCGCGGGGCGACGGCCGGAGCGACGCATTGATTCCTGTGGATGCATCGGTGGGGCTGCCGCTCGGCCAGCCGCGGGCGGTGATGGGGGCCGGCGACATTTTCGGCGAGATGACGTGCATGAGCTATTACCCGCGATCGGCGACGGTCGCGGCGGCCGAGGATTGCACGGTGCTGGAGATGCTGCGCAACGTCCTTTACATCATGCAGCGCAGCCCGTCGTTTCGCCGCGAGCTCGAGGCCAAGTACCGCACCCGCGCGATCGACGGGCATTTGCGAAGCGTCCCCTTGTTCGCGCCGCTACGGAGCGACGAGCAACAATTCCGTCGGATCGTCGACGAGCTTCGGCCGCGGATCGCGCTCGTGCGATTCGAGCCGGGCGAGGTGATCTTTCACCAGGGCGCTCCCGCGACCGACGGGCTGTATCTGGTGCGGACGGGGTTCGTGAAGGTCTCACAGAAGCGCAAGGGAGGCGAGCAGGTCTTGAACTATGTCGGTCCGGGCGGCTCGATCGGCGAGATCGGCCTGCTCTCGGATCTGCCCGAGCTCCGCGACCTGGCGCCCCAGGGCGTGCGCACCGCGACCTGCACCGCGCTTGACCACGTCGACCTGGTCCGGATCACCTCCGCCGACCTCCGCGCGATACTCGACCGCTTCCCCGCCGTGCGCGAGGCGCTCACGGCGCTCGCGCGGCAGCGGCTCCTGTCAAACCTCGAGGACGAGCGCGAGATCCGCGAGACGCCCCTCGATTCGTTCCTCGATCAGGGGCTCCAGGAGGCCCAGAGCCTGCTCGTGCTCGACCTCGCCAAATGCACCCGCTGCGACGAGTGCACCAAGGCCTGCGCAGACACCCACCAGGGCGTCACCCGGTTGATCCGCGAGGGCATGCGGTTCGACCGCTTCCTGGTGGCCAGCTCGTGCCGGTCGTGCCTCGACCCCTACTGCATGGTCGGCTGCCCGGTGGGCTCGATCCGCCGCCGCGAATCGCGCGAAATCCTGATTGAGGACTGGTGCATTGGCTGCGGATTGTGCGCTGAGAACTGCCCATATGGTAATATCAACATGATCGAGCAATATGACAGATCCAAGAAGGCCGACGTCCGCAAGGCGACGACCTGCGATCTGTGTTCGAGCCTGGGCCCCAATCACGAGCCGAGCTGCGTCTACGCCTGCCCTCACGACGCCGCCCATCGGATGAAGGGCCCCGAGCTGCTCGATCTGGTGCGCAATCAAGACGGCCGCGGCTGAGGTCGAGCCCGTTCTCGTCCGTGTTCTGGAGATTGATGATATGAAGACATGCCTACTTGCCTGGAAGGCGAAACGCGGGGTCGAATGCCTCGGGTTCGTCGAAGACGTAAGCGGTCGCGCGGGCGAGCAGGCCCAGCGAGGGTCCGTCGTCGGTGTGGACGTTCACCAGCCGGCCCAGGATTCGCGAGGCCTGGCGGAACTGGCGGGCCTCGAAAGCGGAGAGGGCCTCTTCGTAGGTCTTGCAGAGCTCGACTTGCTCGGGCTCGTTGAACGGGCAGAGCTCGAAGAGCTCGAGGGGGTCGGCCATGCCGATCACGCGGGCGGAGCCGAGCCGGCGGAGTTGGAATCCCGGCCCCAATTGATCGCGGGTCGCCCGGGTGATGAGCAGGCTCGACTTGAAGTATTTGGACGCCCCCTGGACGCGACTGGCGACGTTGACGGTGTCGCCCAGGGGGCCGTATTTGAATTTCCGCCTGGAGCCAGTGTTGCCGACGCGGGCCAGACCGGTGTTGATGCCGATGCCCAGCCCCATGGGCTGACCGAGCGGTCCTTGCCAGCGCGCGTTGAGCTCGTCGAGCGAGGCGATGATGTCGAGGGCCGCGCGGCAGGCGAGCTCGGCGTGGTCGGGGCGGGCCTCGGGCGCGCCCCACATCGCCATGAGCTCGTCACCGATGTAATCAACCAGCACGCCTTGATGCTTGAGCACGCAATCGGAGAGGGTCGAAAGGACGTCGTTCGTCCACTGCAGGGTGAAGGCGGGGCCGTGGTTGCGGGTGATGCCCGAGAAGCCCCGGATGTCGCAAAAGAGCACGGTGATCTCGAGGTCTTGGCCCTCGAGCAGCTCCGGATGAGTCGCCAGCACGCGAGCGAGCTCGGGGGTGAAGAACTGTTCGAACTGAGCCTGGAGGGCGAGGGCCGCGCGTTCCTGCTCGACGCGAGCCAGGCCGCCCGAGAGGCCGACGGCGAGCACTTCGACCAGCATCGCGTCGAGCCGCGTGACGGGTTTCGCGGCCAGGATCGAACGCATTCTGCGCTCGCCGTACAGGATCGCGATCACTTCGCCGGTCCTCGACATCACCGGGGCGGCCACGACCGACGAGACCCCCACCAGGCTCACCGCGTCTTCGCCTTGGTCCGAGAGGTCGCGCCAGCAGGTGCGCTTTTCCTCGCAGACCCGGTTCAGGACCAGTCGGCTCGGAGGGTGGTTTTCTTCGTACTCGGCGTCGCGGGAAGGGTAGAAGACCGCCGTGGTCCAGCGGTCGCCCTCGCGAACCAGAACCCGACCCATGTCAAGCCGGATGATCTCGACGACGGCCTTGGCGGCCTTCTCAAAGAAATCGGCGTCGCTGGCAGCGCTCTGGAGCACCTGGATCATCGTCCGCAACCAGCCGATCACGCCGTTGGCGTCGAGCTGGCCGTAGCTCGAGAGACCGCTCGAGCCCGACCTGCCCCAGAGCTGGTCCGTCAGGTTGGGAACGAACGCCGGCTCCTCGAGCGTGCGGATCGCCGGGCCGAACTCCTCGTCCGAGACCGATTCGATGCGGACGACCTTGCCCGCGAACCGCAGGGTGAGGGGCAGGGGGGTCTCGGTCTCCTCGCCTGGGCGCAGGTTGCGCCCCTCCTCGAGCCCGATCATGACCTTCTGGCTGAAATTGTGCACCCGCACCCTGCGCTCGTCGACGACCTCGATCCGGGCGTGCTGGCGCGAGACCTTGGTATCGTCGGCGGCCGCGATCGGGATCCGCGTGCCCCCCTCCCCGAGCGGCAGCAGTTCATACAGGGTTTCGCCGCGGCGGGTGTCTTGCCGGCCCAGTTCCAAGGGGCCGTCGCACTCCTTGGACATGACCAGCTCATTGTCGTGAAACACGCTGACCTGCCAGGGATCGGGCATGGGTTCGGACCCTCCACAACGGGCGAACATCGCGGAAATCGGTCAAGCGTTCGCGAGCGCCGACTAGCGGTCGCGCGATTGGGTCGGCCCGCCGCTCAGAAACTGCTCGAGGGTCATCGGGACCGCGGGCATCCGCGCCGTCGCGGCCAGGCCCCCGCCAGGCTCGTCACCATTATGATAACGATGGCAGAGCACACACGACATGCCGGCTCCCCCTTCTGCTCGTCCGTTTCGCGTCCGCGCCGGCGCGTGGCAGGCGGTGCAATCTTCGACCTTGGGCAAGATCCGCTCGATCTTCTCGCCAGCCTCGGTCGCACCAGGGTGGCAGGATGCGCACTCGAGTGCTCGGTGGGGCGTGTGGTTGAACCAGGCGCTCTCATACCATGTCGACCTGGCCACCACGGGCTTCATCGCGAGTCCGGCCGCGGCCTCGAGATCGACCAGGGGCCGGCTCATCGTCTTGAACTCGTGGCATTCGACGCAGCCGCCGCGGCCGAGCGGAAGATCCTGCCCGCCGCGTGCCTGATCGACGGCCGCGGTCCCGAACAGCCGCTTGAGCGCGATCAGCGTCTTCTCATCCGCGGCCTTGCCGGCTTGTTCGGCCTGTGCGGGCGCGGGCCGGCCTGGCATGGGCCGCGCAGGCACGTAGCGCCCGAGGAGCGTGGGCTCGGCAAGCACGGCCTGGGCGGTGTAATACCGCCGCAGGTCGTCGGCGACCACGCTCGGAGCGAGCCCATGCCTCACCCGACGGTCCGGCGCCTTGGGGTCGATATCAAGCGGATGGCACGCGCGGCAGTCGCGCTCGTAGCGCACGGGCTGCATCACCCCGTTCGCCGTGGGCACGATCGCTTGGGCCAGCTCCGGATTGGCCGCGGCGGGCGTGACCTCAAGCCGGTGGCAGGAGTCACAGCGCAACTGGACGGGGGCCCCGTCGCGGCCGGCGGACCAGCCGTAACGCTCTCGATCGGCCGGCTCGAGGCTTCCGTACCGAAAGGCCGCGCCCCCCGGCGCGCTCACGAGCCCCTCCGCCATGTGGCGGCCGTGGCTGAACAGGATCCGGCCCACGCTCGAATCGTCGCCGCTCGGGGGAGGCGTGAATACCGGGTGATGGGCGGGGTCGGCGTCGAACTCGGTCGCGTGCGCGGCCGTGGCGAGCGTGCCCGCACTGGGGTCGGCGTGTCGCTCCAGATCGCCATGGCACGAGGTGCAGACCGCGTCGGCCATGGCGAGCAGCGAGGAATCTCGGCCGCGATGGTCCTTGTGGCATTCAGCGCACGAGGGCACGTCGCGCTCCAACTGGTTCTTGTGGTGTGGAGGCCCGGCGTGGCAGGTCTGGCATTTGCGGTCGGCGGCGCCTTTCGACCATGCGAGCGCCGGCCGCCATCGCGAGTCGCTCATCGGCGCGAGCGGAACGTGGCAGGCCTCACAGCTCGAATCCCACATGGCGTGGGGACCGGCCAGCGGCCCCCTGGACGCCAGCCGCGATTGCTGGAACAAACGGACGCCAGCCGCGCCCCCTTCCCATGCCGGCGCGGCCGCGACCCACGCACCGGCCGCCACGAGCGCGAGGAGTACCAGCCGGCCCCTGCGCCGAGCCGCCGCGTCCGGCCGCCGATAATAACCAAGCTCGATCCGCGAGCGACGCTGCTTGCCCGTTTCAGACATATTTGAGCGCCATCACGATATGAAATATCATCAAGACAAAAAGTGCTATTGAGATCGCGACATGAACAGCCAACCATGTGTAGAGCCAGGCGTGCAAGCGGGCCTGGAGGTCGAACTGGCGGCGATGGTCGCAGAGTTCGGCCAGGCGGTCTGCCACGGCCTGCGCGGGATCCGGGAGGTTGGCCTTCAGGGCCTGAAACAGCGCCCCGGCCCGGCGAGGCGAGGCCAGCGCCGACTTCGCGCCCGACCGGGCGGCGAGATACGGCTCGACGTGTTCGCGATGGAACGCGATCAAGGCCTCGGAATCGGCGACGTGGCGTGGCGTGGCGGGCTCGAGGATCGTCATCGACGCGGCCCGGCCGATCCGCCGGCCGGTCTCGACTGGGGTTGGGGTCGATTCCACGGCGGCTTGAGCGCTCCCGCTGGTCGCCTGCACCAACTGCTCGGCTTCGTCGCGATATTGCGCCAACACATGTCTGATCTGAGCATGGATCGTCTCCGCCGGCACGCGGTCGAGCATCATCCGGGGCACGATGTTCTGAATGACCGCGCCTAACACGCCCGAGAACACCACGATCACGGTCAGCCACATGAGCACAACGGCAAGAGTCGAACGCGACGGATCGAACCGAAAATCGCCGTGCAGGATCAAGAGCGGCAGCGTGAGCAGCCCCAGCCAAAGATGGGCCGTCAGCCAGTACTTGGTTCGTCCGAGGCGCCAGCCGCGCCAGAGCGACTTCCGCGGCCAGAGCAACATCTCAAACGCGATGATCGCGCCGCCCATGACGCCGAACGTGAAGCCGGGCGGGCTGCTCCCGCCTGGCCATTGCCACGACCCGCCGAACAACCCGCCGTACGCGACGTACCAGAGCACCGCCGCCCCGGTCGCCACCACGACCGCCCAGCACCAGAACCGATGATACGGCCAGTTCTCGCGGTCGAAGACCAACATGCAACACTCTCGCGACTCGACTGCCTAAGTCAACTCGGCCATCGCCTTGATAACGCGATCACGCCGAATGACCATACTGCTCAAAGGGTACGGTTTTCAATGCTCGACCCGTGCGGAGTCTCCGATTTCCTGACATGACCGAGATACGGAGACGCTGGCGAGGCGGGCGACTTGCTGAGTGACTCGTGAAATACATGATATATTAGGACGATTCAGTTTCAGGCCTCGATCCGTCGCCCGGTTGTCTCCGGTCGACCCCCTGGGTCTGGAATTCTGGGCGTCGAGCCGATTCCACGGAGCGTCCATGACCTTGGCACGTTGGTGTTTCCTGATCGGGGCGGCCCTCGGGCTGGTTGTGATCTCGAGGGGCGACGAAGAGCCTCCGCGATCGAGACCGGCGAGTGGGACGGCCTCCGTCGTCTCGGACTACGTGGGCGCCGGCTCGTGTTCGGCGACAGCCTGCCACGGCGGCATCGCCCCGACGCCGCCAGCACTTTCGAGGGTGCTTCGCAACGAGCATACCACGTGGATGTCGAACGATCCGCATTCGCGCGCGTATCAGATACTCTTTGACGCACGGTCCGACCATATCGTTCGCGCGCTTGCCAAGGATCCGGACCGTGCGTCGCCGGCGCATGAAGACGTCCGTTGCCTGGCGTGCCATGCCACGCCGCGACCCGAGCCCGTGCGCGAAACCACGGCGTGGCTCGACTCTGACGGCGTCGGCTGCGAATCGTGCCACGGCCCGGCCAGGCGCTGGCTCGGCCCCCACACCACGGCGGACTGGAGTCGCTTGTCGGCCCATGACAAGGCCGACCGGGGCATGCGAGACGCCAACGATCTATCCGCCCGCGCCAGGCTGTGCGTCGGTTGTCACGTGGGCGCACCTGCCTCGGATGAGGCCCCTTACCGCGATGTGAATCACGACCTTATCGCTGCGGGTCACCCCCGGCTCAACTTCGAGCTCTCGGCCTATCTCGACAACATGCCCACCCACTGGGTCGAAAAGGAAGTGAACGCCTCCACTGGCGACCCGGGCCAGCCGATCCGTGCCCACGACTTTGCCGCCCGCGCCTGGGCGATCGGTCGCTTGGCCACGCTCGAGGCCGCGCTTGAACTCTTGCAAACCCGCTCCGCTGCCGCGCGGCAAACCGCGAAATCCACCAAGAACGCAGAGCCATGGCCCGAATTTACTGAATATGAGTGTTATTCCTGTCATCACGACTTGACCGGCCGATCTCGAAGCGGATTGGAATCACAATCCGTCGTCGGCTCGCCCGCCTGGGGCGTGTGGAACCTGGCCGCCACCGAGGATCTCATCCGCCTGGCCGCCCAGGCCGCGGACGCGGGCCGATTCGAGTCCACGCGCGCTCGCCTGGCGGCGGAAATGGCCCGGCCCTTCCCCGACCCTACCTCCATTGAGCGATTGGCCCACGAGGCCGCCGTGATCCTCTCACCCTCTCTTGACTCGTTCAAATCCAAGCGATTCGACGGCACGGTGGTCGCCGGACTCATCGACCGAATCGACCGGCAAGACGCCTGGAAGCAGATCGCCACCTGGGACGAGTCGGCCCAGCGTTTTCTCGCCCTGACGCCGCTCTTGCAGTCATGGACACTACTCGATCCCGGGCGGAAAACCGATCAGGCCCGGCTCGCGACTCGGCTTGAGAGACTTCAGAGCACACTCAGGTTCCCGCCAGGCTTCGATAGCCCCAAGGGATTCCGCCCCGGCCTCATCCAATCAGGCGTGAGCCCCGCCCCATGAGAATCGCCCGGGGTTGGCCCAGCCCAGCCAATTGTTCGCGAATCAGTCCGCTTGAGGAATGTCAGAGTACAGTCATCGCTGGAGGTGTTAAAGTAGAGAAACCATAGGGTGCGATTCTCGGCTGCGGGGACGTGCTCGGGCTCGACCGGACGCTGGGTACGCCTTGTCGCGGGCGGAGAGGAGGGGCGGTGAAGGTCACACTCTTACCGTCGGCAGTCTCGGCGGGGGCCGGTGCGCGCGGCTTTTTCTCGTCGTCCTATTTGATCGACGACGCCGTCGCCATCGACGCGGGGGGGCTGGGGTTCCTGGGAGAGCTCGACGTCCAGGTCCGAGTCGAGCACATCTTCATCACTCACAGCCACATGGACCACGTCGCCTCGCTGCCGATCTTCCTCGAAACCGTGTTCCAGACGCGGGATCGCTGCGTGACCCTGCATTGCAGCCAGGCCACGCTCGAGAGCCTGAGACTCGATGTCTTTAACGACCGGGTCTGGCCCGACTTCATCGGCATGTCCGAAAAAGGGCTGCCGTTCGTGAAAGTCCAGACCATCGAGGCCGATCGACCGGTCGACGTCGCCGGCCTGCGCTTTCGCCCGATCGCCGTCGACCACGTGATCCCCACCCTGGGCTTTCTCATCGAGTCCCCAGGCGCGACCGTGGCGATTCCATCCGACACCGGTCCGACCGAGGCGTTCTGGCGCGCGGCCAGCGCGGCCCCGAATCTCAAAGCCATCTTCCTCGAAGCCTCCTTCCCGAACGCGATGGAAGGGCTCGCGGTGATCTCCAAACACCTGACGCCAGCCATGTTTGCCGTCGAAATCCATAAACTCGGCCGGGCAGTCGAATGCATCGCGGTTCATATCAAACCCCGATTCTACGACGTCGTCGTCAAGGAGCTGGAGCTTCTCAACCTTCCCAACGTCAGGATCGGCGTTCCCGGTGAAAACTACATATTTTGACCAGTCGGCGCTCACCCGCCGCCGTTTTTGAGCCCCAGCCGGCGGAACGCCCAGAGGACAACCGAAGATGGTTCTCAGTTTCGATCGCCCTGGCCCAATCTCCGCCCTCGCGGCCGTCCTCGTGATCGCACTGGGCCTCGCCGCTCACGGTCGTGGCGATCAGCCCGATCGTACCGAGACCCAGATCAAGCTCAAGCCCTTCATCTTTGGCGCCCGAGCCTGCGCGAGTTGCCACGACCTCCAGAATCGCCGCAACGACACCAAGGAAGAGCTCGAAAGCTGGATCTGCCGGATGGACGAATTTCCCATCTACAATTCCAAAGACAAGCATAAACTTGCGTTTCAGGCCCTCACTGGCTCTCGCGGCCGCCGCATGGGCGAGCTCTTGAGGACCGACGTGACCAAGCTCGACGCCTGCCTGGCCTGTCACAGCGTGCCTGATCGGGGGATCGAGAAACAGCAATACACCCGTGAAACCGACGGGGTGACTTGCGTGGCATGCCATGGCGCACACGAGGAATGGGTCGAGAAACACCAGAGCGGCAGCAAGGCCTGGCGCGCCCTCGATCGCGTTCAGAAGGAGCGGCTCCACGGCATGACCGATCTGTGGTCGCCCGCGCGACGGGCCGAGACCTGCGCATCGTGCCATATCGGCAATTTCGCTCAGGGCAAGATCCTCACCCACGCGATGTACGCGGCCGGCCATCCTCCCTTGCCGAGCTTCGAGGCCGCCGCGTTCAGCGACGCCGAGCCGCGGCATTGGCAGTACCTCAGCGAAAAGAGCCCGGCCCGGCTCAAGCGGCTCATGCCCGACGCCGACCCCAAGAATCGCGAACGCACCCAGCTCGTGGCCATCGCCGCCCTGGTCGAGCTCCGCGAATCCGCGCGGCTTTTTGCCGACCAGGCGGCCGCCGAACAGCCCGCGACCCTGGGCGCTCAGTGGCCCGACTACGCCCGGTTCGATTGCAACGCCTGCCACCACGAGCTCCAGGCCAAGGCAGGCGCATCGTGGCGGCAGCTTCGCCATCAAGGAGGCGCGCCCGGCCGACCCACCGCACCCGACTGGCCGCTCGTGCTCGCTCGATTGGCCGTCGAAACGGTTCCCTCCCAGGCCGCCACCCGAAGCGCTGGGCTCGATCAAGCCCTCGCGCCGTTCCAGGACGCACTGAGAATCCGCCCGCTCGGCGACCCCAAAACACTCGTCCCGGCCGCCCAGAAAATCGCCGACTGGGCCGACGCCGCGATCAAGAGCCTCGACCACACGACCTTCGACTCGAAGACCGCCAGCCACTTCCTCGAACGGCTCTGCGCCGTCGCCGAGCTCGCCGCCCCCGATTATGACTCCGCTCGCCAGATCGCATGGGCCTTCGCAACGATCTATCGCGAGCTGATTCCCGAAAACCATCGCGACCCGGCCATCGAGAAGGCCCTGGCCAGCCTGACCGCCGAGCTCGACCTCGACCTGCCCCCTGCCCAGACCCAGGCGCTCATCGAGACCACCCTCGGCGGGCGACTGAAGAAAGCCGCCGACTTCGATCCGCAGGCGTTCCAGGGCTATTTCCGCTCGATCGCAAAGCGTTTGAACCCGACGGGCGCGATCCAGTCAGCACGACGTTGACCCCAATCGCACGACCTGCCCGAGGATGAGCGCGTTTGCCCGCGAGACGGCGAGGCGCGCTCGCCCAGCGACACTGAAGATTCCCAACAGATCGAGGTCAAAGCCTATCGCCGGGTCATCCGGCGGTGCCGTTACCATTGGACGTGTACCCGCGCGAATTGCCCTCGAACCATCACCGCCGCGCCTGCGCCCAAGCTGACCCCCAAGGGGTTGTTGGGGGCGCCAGTGAGGGTGGAGATCCCGCTCGATAAGTTCTCCAGCCACTGTCCGACGGAACCCTTGCTTTCCCAATCGCGGCTGTTGGGCCTGGACGTGGCGGAGCGCGCCCTGGCCAGCGGTCTGGATCGCCTGAAACCGCTCTTTCAGCCGCTCCACGCCGCGCTGCCGACGCGCAACACCGGATCCCCCTACACCCAGGCCGATGAGACGCGCTGGATGGTCTTCATCGACCTGGACGGCCACACAGAAGATCGCTGGCCCGCCGCGGCGGGTGGGTTATCTTGGGCGAGGACATCGTAGTCTTTCGCCTCGATCCCACCCGAAGCCACGATGTGCCAGAGGCTCACTTTCCGGCGGACGCCCGGGTGGTGCTGATGGTCGATCGGTACTCGGCCTACAAAGCCACGGCGCAGGTGAAGGTGGGGAGCCTGGTGCTGGTTTTCCGCGGGGCGCACGTTCGACGCGATTAGGTCACGGTCGGCAAGGGCTGGCCCGAGCACATGGAGTGGGCCATGGCCTGGCTCCGCCGCATTCGCGTGTTGTCTCGCCACGATCGTCGCCGTCGCGGCGCCCAAGCGGCCAGCGCCGAATTCACCGCGGCCGACGCCGAACCGCGACTGACCCTGGCGGACATGCGGGCCCAAGCCCGGACCGAGTTGGCCGATCCGAAGCGGCCGACTCCTTGCCGCAAGGTGCTGGCGAGCCTTCACGAACACTGGACTGGCTTGACCCGCTTCGACTGGCTTGACCCGCTTCTTGGACGATCCGCGAATCTCGCTGGACAACAACGCCGCCGAGCGGATCATCCGCAAACCCGCCTTGGGCCGCAAGAACTACCACGGCTCAGGGTCGTTATGGAGCGGACGGCTGGCGACGGCGCTCTTTCCCCTGTTCGCCACTTTGACCTTGGCCAAGATCAATCCGCCGCGGCTGACGCGTGGCTCACGCGGTTTCTGGAGAGTCGCGCGAAAACGGGAGCCGAGCCCCGTCCAACATCGATAGGTTCTTACCCTGGACGATGTCGGTGGAAAAGCGCCGCGCGCTGGCCCTCGATCCCGACGACAGTTCCTGAACTCGGACGACGGCCATCGCTCGAGGTTCGAGTGCGCCTCGGCAAGGGAACGGTCCCAATGCGCTCTTATGTTTGCATGCCGAGTGAGGCGAAGCTTTACACCCCACGCGCTACCTACACCTGGCCAGAGGGTTCAAGAGCATCCCCTGGGCCCATGAGATAATGAACTTGGTCCACGCTCGATATGCGCTGGGCTCGCGCTTAGAATGAGCCCAACGCGATTGGACTCCTTCATCGGGATCGGCGGGAAAGCGTCGCTCAAGAGATCCTCTTCTGGATGGGGCAATCCAGTTGGTCGGGTACGATGGGGCTCGATTCGGAGGAGGTTCCGGGGCATGAAGAAATCCAAGGCGGTGAGCTTGAGCCGAGCCGGACGCACGCGGCGCCTCCGCAACCACGGAACGTGGCTAGGGTTTGTTCTCCTGCTCGGGGCTCTCGCGTTTCCTGTGCGTGGGCAGGCGATCAACACGGCGGATTTCCTCAGCAAGCTGAGACAGGCGAGCGAGCGAGCGGATGCGGCTTACTCTCAGAGCAAGGTCGTTGCCCGACGACGCATGGAACGGAGCGGGATCGACACCGTCACCAACCAGGTCACCTTGCTCACCTCGGGCAAGTATGTCAAGGCGACGATGACACGCGAGGGGCTGACCTTGGGTTCCAGCAGCGTCATCGTCGCGACCCCCACTGTCTCGTTTGAGGCCCACTGGTTTGAGGATGAGAAATCCTCGGCTGAACTGGACTTCCTCTCCTCGCGGCAAGACACTGGTTACGCGCGGATGATCAACGCGATTCACCAGAAAGCGTCATTCTGCTTCGGGCCGCTCGCGTTGATCTACCTCCCACTGGTTGAGATCCTTACCCGCGAGACGATCGAGATCCGATCCGTCGAGCAGATCACCCTCGCCGGGAACCCCCTGATCCGGGTGAAGTATCGTGAGAACAACGAAGACGCGAATTCGTCTTGGGATTATGCGGACTGCCAGGCGGATGTCGACCCCAACATGGATCTGACCTTGATCGCCGGTGAAATCGTCTCGATAAAAGGAGGCGTGAAAGCGTTCTCCCAGCGCTGGGAGATGCACAGCAAGCCCGGTCGGGCAACGCCGACGCTGGACTCGGCCGAATTCGAGGACATGGATGCCGATGGTAAGCTGGTCAATAAGCTCAGCGTCGAGGTCGTGAGTACCGAATTCGGCCCAACTCCGGCCGACCAGTTCACTCTCGCCGCGGCCGGCGTGACGGAGATGTCGTATGGCCCAGGCGGGGGGCTTCCCGGGTCGTTCTACGTTTCGGTAGTTTTCGCGCTGGTCGCGCTGGCCGGGCTCGTGTTTCTCCGTCGTAAACGGCGCAAGCCCTGATCCTCGAGCGAGTCCCATTGGCAGTCTGGACGGAGGCCGATTCATGTCGCTCGTCGAATCTTTACTTGAATTCGTGGCGACCGCGGCCATGGCCTGCACAGCGGCGTCCGCCGTGGGGATAGCCTTCCACGGTTCTTGAGCAGACTTTGTCCTGGCCGCTTCAGGCCAGCGTGTCCGCGTGCAGGTTGAGCGAACTCAATGCGGGCTCGAACCCGACGGGCTGTCGTTCACACTGGTCTCGCTTCGGAACTCGCGACCGACGGAAGTACGACTGCTGGGGGGCAACATGTCGTGCGGCTGCACCATGATCACAGAATACCCTCGGCGGCTCAAGCCGTTCGAACGTCGGCTGGTGGGCGGTCTAATCGACCCGCGGGCGAGAGCAAAGCAAGTCGAGGCGAGGTTCATCACCGACGTCGCGGGTGAGCAGCCGGTCGTTCACTGAGAGGCCGGCTTCCCGACAGGCCAATCATCGCCCGAGAATCGGTTGGCTCTGGCTCAAGAAAGCGGCCCAAGGGGAGGCGTGGGGAACGAGATTGTTGTTGCTATGTTGTTTCGACCCGGAGAACGACCCGCGAGGGGTGGCTGGTTCTGAAGCAGCCATGAGTGGCTGGTTTTGAAGCGCCCATTGACACCTACGCTGCCCCGATCAGGCCGACCGGGGAAGCTCCGACTTGAGACCGGTCCGAAGGACTGGGGGTAAAGAGTGTCTGGCCAACAAACAAAAGAACAAAAGTGCCTCGCGTACAAAAGTGCCTCCTGAGAATGGGGTGAGTGAAAGCCCGATTCTCACAAGGTTGTCTGGGCGGGCGCGGGAGAGAAGATTCCTCTCTCAAGATTGCCACATACCAGTGGATGTCTGCGATGAATTCTCACGGCTGTTGATTCAGCGACCGTCGATCAGCCTCCTCAACCTCCCACGCACGTGGCACCCTCGAGTAATCGGCGAGGTCCGGGTCGGCGGCGAGAACCATGTCCCGATTAAACGGCCAGCCCTCGACGCCAAGATCCTCCTGAATGTAAAAGCGGAGGAAGCTCCACAGGCCCGAGGCACATACATATGTCGGTAATGAGTATTCACCATTCGACTGGCGCTCGTGGTCGACGAAGAATACCGGGTGCCCAGGGCCATCGTCCGGATGAGTTGCGAGAACGTAATAGCTGCCGCACCCATCACCCGCGATAGGGATCCATCCCCTCTCGAGCCAGTCGGTCTCCCACACGGCATCTATTTCATCGCAAGAGCGAGACGTCTGGATTCCTCTTACAGAAGTCCTACCAATATGTGGCCCGTTGGTGAAGAGGAGCCAGTCGCGCAATTCCGTTGGCACTGCGAACGCATAGCGAGCCTCGAAAGCATCGATATCTCGGTCGGTCGCGCCCGGAGGGAGACTCGCTGATTCCCCACTACGCTTTGCCCTGGCCGATTGGGCGGCCTGCGCCAATCGCCTGAGATCATCCGGAACAGACATGACACACCTCGTGTCTATCACGACCCATCGATGTAATGGAATATGCTCCTGAACTGTTGTTGGATGCGGGCTGCCTCGTCGAGCACTTGACCGGCAGACGGCGTGGTTCCACCGAGCGACGCCTTGGGAGGCGAAAAGGGGACACCCGAGGCGAAAAGGGGACACCCGGTTCGTAGACACCCCGGTTCGTACGGTTCGTAGACACCCACCGTCCCTCCGGTTCGTAGACACCTACCGTCCGTCACCCGGAAAGAATGAGTGAATGGCTGCTTGTGTCCATCTTAGGCGAGTCGATCCACCAACGCATGGAATCCGTCGAACCTATTCACGCCACCATGCGTGGTGGCAGTTGGCGGCGAAAAGTGAGCGTCCATGATCCCGAGCGTCCATGATCCTGGGATCTCGGTCGGTGATCTCATGATCTCGCACTGAGCGAAAACGGTATGAGCCCGCGCGCCTCACAATTCGGCAAGGTTATTTCGCTCGTGGCCTCTGCTCCCCCATTGCCATGTAGAAAGAATCAGGGCCTCTCACGATCGACCACTCCCGGGCGGCCACGTGGAAATGGCGAGACATGCTGCTGATAACATACGCGATGCTTAGCGTTTCGCGCATTGGGACGTCGCATACAATCCCGGCGATGCCCGATGGCCAGATCAATCGCCTACGCGACGACTGTGGAACGCCTCGCCTTCTGTATTCGAAGACTTCCCAGAATCGGCCAGGCAGCCGATAGCACCCCTCGATAACTTCCATATCGTCGGCTGCTTCTGTATCGAAGCTCAACTCGGGCCGTACGCCATAATACAGCCGAACATCGTCAAATTGATCGAGCGGTTCCAAGTCGGGATCCAGGAACCACTGGTAGACGTCGAGAAAGGGAACATACACACAGTAAAACCATGGCCTCGGAAGCGGGTGCAACGAGCCCGAGTCTGGCCTCGCCTGCCAGATAACCGTACCAACCTTGTTATAGTAACATTCGCCCAGCCGGCGTGTTTGAATGAGTACATGCCGTAGGCGATGAAGCCGGAACGGCGACTGCGGGAGGTCAGACCGGGGCGGTTCTTTTGCAGGTTTCATGTCTTGCTCTTCGGGACTCCGCTCACCGGCAACCAGAGCCGAGTCCAGGAAGGTGGCCCAGAGGAAGATCGCCATGCCTGCCTGAGTGGTTGCACGCAAAGCAACAGGTTACGCTCGAACTCAACGGACTTCCAGCCGTGGATCCGGGTGTCTTGTGCCTGGCCCATCAGGATCGTCCCATCAGGATCGTCTTCGTCGATATTAAGCAGTGGCCCCTTATCGCCACCCCCTTTTGTTCCTCAATGTCCCTTTGTGTTCCTCCTTTTGTTCCTAGTTTTTCCTCCTTGACGAGCCTCCTTATCAAGGCCCTTGATGCAGTGCGTACGGCCCCAGCAGGATCTCCCTGTCGTGTTTCTCCGCGTTCGCGATTGTGAAGAACTGTTCCAGAGTTTCGAAAGGGGTTCTGACAGAAAGAAACCACACCTGCCCGTCCGCGAAGATTACGTGAAATCCTCCCGAAGTCCGACTGGAAATGCCTTTTCCGTCGGGTGCATTGATTGTTCGCGGCATGGTGCTGAAGTCGAAGTCTCCGGGTGCCGGCCACGGGATGCCCGAGGCTCGCGTCTCCACGACCAGAATCGTCCGCGGGGGGATGTCTTTCAAAGCCCTCGGCTGTGTTAGACCATCGCCGAAGGCGGTTCCTGGCCCCTTGATGGCGACAAGATTAGTCTCGGGGAATGTCTGGGAAAGATCTTTCGGCCCCGGAAGTCCATAGGCGTAGAAGGAGGAGAACACCTTGAGTTGTTTGTTGGTTGGGTCGTACCACGGCAGAGACGGATCCCATGTTCCATGCCAGGACTCCAAGTACGAAACGAGCTCAACGCGCCAACTATAAGTCGGCCGTCCCGTCCCGTCGGGTGGGACGGACTCTTCCGACCAGGCCGGGGATGCTATCCGGACTGAGGGGTAGGGCAAGTGGCCGTGATACTCGCTGTAATTGACGAGACCCAAGGAAACTTGCAAAATAGCCTTCCTGGGCGCTTCAGAACCTCCTGTGCCTGTGAACACTTGCGCTCTCCAGACGGCGACGACAGCCGCAGCAACGAACGCCGCGAGAAGAACCAGCAAGCGAGTCGGCCGAAGTGATTCTCGAGTTGGGGGCGTCATGTGCCTTACAACCATCACGGGAAGGATAAGCGTGTCGTCTGGCCGGCCCGTCCGGAGCCTCGCATTGAAATTGGGACGACACAAACTGGATTTACTCGGGATGCGTCGAAGGCCGCTCCGAGCGGCTCCTCGCCCGCGACGCTTCCCCCCTCCTAACAACCGAGGCCGGCTGTCGGCATAACTCTCGGAACGTCAAGGTAGGCCTAATTCGCTGGCGGTCTTAAGCTCCTGGCCTCGGTCAAGGCGGCAACTTCGGTGGAACGAAAATGTATGTCTGGACCGGCATGGAGTCCAACGCGGGCAGGGTGGGCCCGTGGGTGATCATTCTTCCTGGCTCTCCGTCGCCATGATTGGCCCATTCCCAGTACGTTCCAAAATAGGTTGCGAAGTTGCCGGGACGCGAAAAGGGGACATTGCTATTTTCCCCAGTAGACTGGATGATCTGGGAAATTCGCTACTCGGATCTTTTCCCCTCTCGATCTCGGTGACTTCCTGCCTCGCAACGCTCGCGCCGAGGTGTTTCATAAACCCGACGACCACGACGCTTTCAACAAGCTGATGGCCGAAGCCTACCTGTGCAAGCCGATGCGAATCCTGGCCTACTGCCTCATGCCCAATCACTTCCACCTCGCACTTTGGCCTCGCGAGGACGGCGACCTCAGCCGCTGGATGCATTGGCTAATGACGGCCC
>DAIDHE010000084.1 GCA_027459775.1 Planctomycetales bacterium
GTTGGCCAGCGTGCTCCGCGAGGCCAAGCGCAAGCCCGAGCGATCCCGCGCGCCCCGAACCGCGAGCTCCTTGATCGCGACGTGGATGCTCAAGGCCTCGCGGGTGGCGCTCACGTTCGTCGCGATCGCGTCGTTATGGTCGCTCTGGTCGAGCCCCAGCCTGGGCGCATGGCTCGAGATGTTGTCGCGCGGGGTGACGAGCCGATGAGCATTCCGACCTTGAGCCCAACCTGGTCGGCCCGCTGGGGCCTGGTCCAGTGCGTGATGCTGCTGGGGCTGGCGATGGTCCCGCTGCCGGCCGACTGGGAGGGCCTGCGCGGGCTCATCGACAGCGCGCGTTCGCCCGAGCTCAATCGCGCCGAGCGCGCGGCCGGATACTACGAGGGCCTGATCCGAGGGGACGGCGTCGACCCCGCCCGCGGCGAGCAATCGCTCCGGCTGCTCGGCAAACCGGCCGGCTGGGTGCGGTTTCAGGAAGCCGACGTCGTCCACTACCGGGAAAAGGACTTCCTGCAATTCGAGCTCAAACCGTCGGTCGAACGAACCCTGTTTGGCAAGCCCTTTGTGACCAACGCCCACGGCATGCACGACGACCCGGTCGAGCTCGAGAAACCCGCCGGCGTCTATCGCGCGGTCGTGCTGGGCTCGTCGATTGACATGGGCTGGGGGGTGGCGCATCGCGACGCCTACCCGAACCGGCTCGAGGCCTGGCTGGGCGAGCACGAACGGCGGCTGGGCCGCAAGCCCGAACGCACGTTCGAGGTGCTGAATCTCGCGGTGGCCGCCTACAGCCCGATCCAGCGGCTCGAAACCCTGACCACCAAGGCGATGGCCTTCAAGCCCGACCTGGTGATCTACTCGGCAACCACGCTCGACGTCCGGTTGATCGAGATCCACTTGCGCGAGCTGCTGCGAAAGCGGATCGACCTCAAGTACGACTTCCTCAAGCAAGCGGTCGCCGAGGCCGGGATCAACGCGAGCGACCTCGAGACCGACTCCGGCGGCCGGATGGTCAACAAGGACCGGCTCAAGGCCAAGCTCCGCCCCTTTTACTGGGATCTGTACGACCAGACCCTGGGCGCGATCGCCAGCGAATGCCGCTCGGCGGGCGTCCCGCTGGTGATGGTGATCGTGCCGCGGGTGGGGAAATCCGACGCGCCGGCCGGCCGCGCTGAGCCGGTCGCGCTCTTGAAGGCCGTCGCCGGCCGCCACGCGATCCCGGTCTACGACCTGACCGCGGCGTTCGACGACGCGGACCCGAGCGCGCTCGAGATCGCCGCCTGGGACGATCACCCCAACGCGCTTGGCCATCGCCGGCTGTTCACTGCGCTGGCGCGGGCGCTCGTTCACGACCCTGAAACCTACGAGCACATCTTTCCGGGCTCGGCGGCCTCGGAGGCCGCCGACCGGTGAACCACGAGACGATCTCGTCATGGATCGACGACACCTGACACACCTGCTCGAAGACGCGGCCCAGCGGTTTCCTCATCAGACCGCGGTCGAGGACGAATCGGGCCGCGCGCTCGACTACCAGACCCTGCTGCGCCGCGCGTGTCGCCTGGCGACCCGCCTGTCGCGCTGGGGCGTCGACCGCGGCGACCGCGTGGGAATCTGGCACAAGAAAAGCCTGGAATCGGTCGTCGCGATCCACGGAGCGCTCCGAACCGGGGCGGCCTACGTCCCCGTCGATCCCGCCGGCCCGCCGGCCCGGGCCGCCGCCATCCTGCACTCCGCCGGCGTCAAGGCCGTCGTCGTTTCCCGCGAGCACGCCGCCAGTCTCCGCGAAGCCTGGCCCGGCGGCCCCTTGCCCCGGCTCATCGAGATCGACGAACCCGACCGCCCGGTCGCCGCCGCCCACCCCGACGCCCTCTGGTCGGAGGTCATGGCCGACGACGCGCCCTGCCCGCTGCCCCCCGAACGCGTTCCCGACGACCTCGCCTACATCCTCTATACCTCGGGCTCGACCGGAGCGCCCAAGGGCGTCATGCTCACTCACGCAAACGCCTTTTGCTTCCTCGATTGGTGCGCCCAGGCGTTGGGGCCGTTCGACCCGGCCGACCGCTTTTCCTCGCATGCGCCATTTCATTTTGACCTGTCGATCTTTGATCTGTTCGCGAGCTGCCGCGCCGCCGCGGCGGTCGTCTTGATCGGCGAGGGCCTGGGCAAGGATCCGGCAGCGCTCGGGCGCTTCGTCCGCGACCGCGCGATCAGCGTCTGGTATTCCGCCCCTTCGATCCTGGCGCTTCTGGTCGAGCGCGGCGGGCTGGATCAAGATCCCGCGCCCGCGCCCCGGCTGGTGCTGTTCGCGGGCGAGGTGTTCCCGATCGGGCCGCTCAAGCGGCTGCGGGAGCTCTGGAACCAGGCCGTCCTGTGGAACCTCTACGGACCGACCGAGACCAACGTCTGCTCGGCCTACCGGATTCCCGACCGGATCCCCGCCGAGAGGACGGAATCGTTCCCGATCGGCGAGGTCTGCCCGCCCCTTCAGGCGCGGCTGGTCGACCACGCGGGGGCCGAGGTCGCGGCGGGCTCGACGGGCGAGCTCGTGATCGCCGGCCCGGGCGTGATGCGCGGCTATTTCGGCCGCCCCGACCTCACCCACGAGGCCTTTCTGATCGACCACGCCGGGGAGGCCTGGTATCGCACCGGCGACCTGGCGCGCGACCTGGGCGGCGGCTGTTACGAGTTCCACGGCCGTCGCGATCGCATGGTCAAGAAACGGGGCTATCGCATCGAGCTCGGCGAAATTGAAAATGCGCTCTATCAGCATCAGGGCGTCGATCGGGCTGGGGTGGTGGCGCGTGCCGACCAGGTGGGGGTTTCGATCGCGGCATTCGTGGCCTTGCGGCCCGACTACAAGAAGTCGGTGATCGCGCTCAAGCGGCACTGCACGTCGCATTTACCGTCTTACATGATTCCAGACACGATCACGTTTCTGGACCGATTGCCGGCGACGTCGACCGACAAGGTCGACTATCAGCGGCTCGCGTCGCTGGCGGCCGGGGAAGGAGCCCGCCGGTGAGCCCGTTTCGCAAGCGCCTCCGCAGGGTGATCCGCCGCGTGTTCACCTGGAAGTTCGTGTTTTACAGCCTGGTGCTGCCGGGTCTGCGCGCGCTTGGGCCCGCGCGGGGAGACGCCGTCCTGGGCTGGCTCGGCCGCGGCGTGATCGCGCTCAGGCCCTGGGAACGCGCCCGGATGCGCAGGGGGCTGGCCTCGGCCGCCCGCTCGCTCGACGCCGATTGGAGCGTCGCCGAGACGCTCCCGCTGCTCGCCGCCAATCGGGCTCGATTCCTGGCCCGCGATTATCCGCTCGACGTCGACCGCGACCAGGACGTGCTCGAGCGGTTCGACGCGCGCGGGCTTGACCGCCTGTGGGGTGCGCTCGCCGGCGGCAAGGGGGCGATCCTGGTCGGCAGTCATTTCGGTGCGCACATCGCCGGCCTGCACTGGTTGTTTCGCCAGAACGCGCCCTTGCGGCTTCTGGTTCAGCGTCCGCCGCACGTTTCGCGCTATCTGAACCGGCGGTTTGACGCGGTGGGCTGGCATCCCCAGTCCGAATTCTTCTTGCGGAGGGATCTCGAGCCGGCGGCGGCCGTCGAGCGGCTCTGCCGGGCGCGCGCGGCCTTGCGCGACGGCCTGGTGATCTACCTGAACGGCGACATTCCCTGGAAAGGGTGCAACACGAGCGGCGGGCTCTTGCTCGGCCGGCCGCAGCGGCTCCTGGCAATCTGGCCGCTCCTGGCCTCGCTGACGGGCGCGCCCGTGTTCCTCGTGTTTTGCCGGCATCGACCCGGCGGCCGATTCTCGATCGAGATCGAGCCCATCGAGCGCCCCAAGGCCGGCGAGGAAGAAACGGCCGTGGCCGATTATCTGAAGCAGCTCGAGGCCCAGATCGCGCTCGCCCCCGAGGAGGCGGTCGCCCATCTTCTGTGGCCGTGCTACGAATCTCGCGGCGCGGACCCTTCCGAACCTCAGCCCGCTCCCACGAAACGCCCACGCCGTCGCGCCGTCCCAGCCGTCGGCGAGCGCTCACGATGAGCACGGGCGCCAATCGGGCGACGCCGCGCAAGCACGACGCGCGGAACAATCGAGCAAGCCGAGCCGACAAACCTGGGTTGGCGCGGATTGCAAGCACCCCTCGCGGATTCGCCGCCGACGCCAGGATGCGCGAGGCTCAGCCCACGAACTCCTCCAGCCGAATGTGAAACGGCCCCAACTTGCCTCCGTAGTTGCCGGCCGTGATCTGGATCAAGGAATCGGTCCGCGGGACGGCGTCGCGCAGGCCGGCGGCGGTGGCGCCTTCGACCGCGGCAAGCGACAGGCCGTCGATCACGATCTCGTAGGCGCAGCGAACCCCGCTCGGGAGCGCGGACGCGACCTGGCCGCGAAGGGTGGGGGCGAACGCCGTGTTGGTGCTGGCGCGCAGGGCCTTGTATTTGCTCCCGACCTTCGACCCCGAACGGGCGATCCCGCCAGGGAACGGCAAGATCACGTCGGGGACGAGCCGCATCGCCGCGGCGGCCGACTCCGCGGCGGCGAGCGTACGCGCGGGATCCACACCCAAC
>DAIDHE010000085.1 GCA_027459775.1 Planctomycetales bacterium
GAGGGCGAGGCTCCCGCCGAGCCGGAAGAAGCAACTGATTACGAAATAGAATGTTTCCAACGCCCAGGCTGACTCCGGCTCGGCGGGAGCCTCGCCCTCCCTGGGGACGCCAAGGCCTTTCGCGGACCCTGCCATGGACCCGTGCCACGATCGGCCTGAGCAGACCTGGAACATGGTTTCTGTACCCACCAACCCTATCGCATAACGGGCGCCCCGCTCGAATACCCCGCTCTGCCGGAACGTCTAACCCACGGGGACGTCGCTCGATCTGGGTTCGACGGAGCGCGGGGGCATTCGCATGAAATCCGTCATTCCGGCCCTTCTCGTCGTCGTCCTATGGCCGCTACAGGCCCGGGCCGAGGGCGACCGGACGTTCCTCGGCAAGACGGTCGAGGTCTGGAGGGGGGTGCTCCGCGTCAAGGCTTCCACCGCGGACGAGCGTCGCCAGGCGGCGATCGCGCTGGGTTGCTTCCGCGAGGACGCCAAAGCGGCGGTCCCGGATCTGATCGGCGCCGTACGGCAGGGCGTGGTCCGTGATGAAGCGGTCGACGCCTTGGTCCAGATTGGGTCGGGCGCCGAGGTGACGGTTCCCGTTCTGATCGAGCGATTCCGCAAGCGCGGGTGTGCATGGTTCACGGGGGCGGGTACGATCCTGGGTTGGGATTCTTCGATCGATCACGCGTTGGCCCGGGTAGGCGAGCCCGCCGTGCCGGCCTTGATCGAGATCCTGAACGGCCCGGACCGGCGAATGCGAGTCTGCGCGGCGGACGTGCTGGGGATGATGGGCCCTGCCGCTCGAGCTTCGGTCCCGTCGCTCATGGCCGCGTGCGAACACCCTGACGCGGATGAAAAGCGGGAGCGCGTGGCATTAGAGGCGGTTCGGTCCCTGGGTCGAATTGGACCGGGCGCCAGAGGCGCCGTTCCCCTCCTGAATCGCCTGCTCGACGCTGACGAGACGATGAAGGATGCGTCGATTGGCGTCGATCTCTTCGTTCTCGATCTGGCGACCGCCCTGGACCGGCTCGGCGACCCGCCCGTTAAGAAGCTTCTCGACGCGTTCCTTCGAAAGCAAGAACTGGGCTGGGAGTACGCCGCCCAATTGGCCAGATTCGGCCCCAGGGCGACAGCGGCGATTCCCGGGCTTCGGGCCGCTCTCTCCGACAAGAGGCTGGGGGTGCGCCTCCCCGCGGCCGTGGCGCTTGCTTCCATCGCGCCCTCCGCGCCGGAATCGATCCCGGTGCTGATCGAGGCCTTGGACCATCCGGACGACGAGGATGGCGAGCTTGATACCGCGGCCTGCGCCCTGGGCGAGCTGGGACCGAGCGCCCGAGCGGCGCTTCCCGCCCTGATCCGACTCGTGGGAAAGCGGTGTGACGTCGAGGATGTCTATAGAGCCCTGGCGCGGATCGACCCGGAGGCGAGCGTGTGCATCCCGCCGCTGATTTCGGCCTTGAACCACGAGTCCCCCGAGATCGTCGACGTCGCGGCCAATTGCCTGGGCCTGCTCGGGCCGCGGGCGAAAGCCGCCGTCGCGCCGCTCGCCGCCGTCATGACCCGTGATTTCGGGCGGGAAGAGCTCGCGAACATCGACCCCCAGGTGAGCGCGGCCAGGGCTCTCGGGCGGATAGGCTCATCGGCGAAGGCGGCCGTTCCCGCCCTGATCCGGACCCTCAAGTACCGCCGTGTTCTCCGCGAGGGAGGCGTTGGGGAGGAGTATCGCGATCCTTCAGCGGCCGTGGCCGCCGCGGAGGTTCTAGGCTCGCTCGGGTCCGAGGCCAAGGCCGCGATCCCCGCCCTCATTGGCGTCATTCAGGCGCCCGAGCCCGGCGGGGACGCTGATTGGCGTGTGCGCCGGGCGGCGATCCTGGCTCTGGGACGCATCGGCCCCGATGCGAAGCCCGCGATCCCAGCTCTTCGAAACCTGATCGACGGTGATCGCAAGCGTCCGAGGTACTTGCACGAAGCCATCGCCGCGCTCTCTCGGATGGCCCCGGATGGGAAGGATCTCGCGGAAAAATGGCTGGCGGCGCCGTCGAGCCGTCGAGTCGATTGGCAAAGACATGCGTGGGGAGGCATCCCGTTCGGTCGACCCCCTCCACTCGACGAGGTGCAGGGGCGGGCGCTGATCCTGGGAGTCATGGGCCGAACGAGCGTCGAGGTCGATTGCTTGACGAGGAGCGTTCTGCAATCGCTGGACTCGATGTTCGCCCGAGAAGATTCCGCGGGCCCCCCCCCGATGTACATTGAGGACTGGTTCGAAACCCTCGGTCGTCTCGCCGTCGGCGCCCGGCTGGCGATCCCGCGCTTGACCCAATTCCGCGACCACCCGGACCCCTGGGTCCGCATGTGGGCCGCGGATGCCCTTAAGCAAATATCTGATTAAGCCAGCATTCGATCACGACGCCCTCCCGCTCGAGATCAACCCGCCGCCTGCACCTCGCTCGAACAGGGATTCGAGAGCCCGCGGTTCGGAGGTCGTTCGTCTGGCCCTCGCTCAAGGGGCGCGGTATCTTGATTGGGTGTCGTGCGGATCCAGCCTCGATCAAGGGAATTCGCCTCGCGGGCCTGGCCCAAGACCAGCCCTCGAGGCCTCGCGACGGGAGACGTCGATGAGGGTCGGCCTGCTCACGGGCGGCGGCGACTGCCCAGGCTTGAACGCCGTGATTCGAGCCGTCGTGCAACAACTCTCGAACGGATCCGCCACCTGCGTGGGCATCCTCGAGGGCTGGCGCGGACTCGTCCAGAACCTGACCATGCCCCTCCCGCTCGCGACCACCGAGGGGATCGTCGCCCAGGGAGGAAGCATCCTGGGCGCGTCGCGCACCAACCCCTACCGCAACCCCGAAACCGACCTGGCGGCCCTCCGGGAAAACTTCGCCGGGCTCGAGCTCGATGCACTCGTGGTCATCGGCGGCGACGACACCCTGGGCGTCGCCATCCGGCTCCATAACGACTTCCAGATGCCCATCGTGGGCATCCCCAAGACCATCGACAACGACCTGATGGTCACCGATTTCTCGTTCGGCTTCGACACCGCCGTCAACATCGTCACCGAGGCCGTCGACCGCATCCGCACCACCACCGAAAGCCACCGCCGCGTGGTCGTGGTCGAGACCATGGGCCGCCATTCGGGCTGGATCGCCTGCTTCTCGGGCATTGCCGTGGGGGCGGACTACATCCTTGTCCCCGAGGTCCCCATCGACCTGCCACACCTGATCGAGGCGCTCCACGCCCACCGCGCCGCCGGCAAGAAATACGGCGTCGTGATCGCCGCCGAGGGCGCCCGCTTCCCCGACCAGGGTCCGCTCACCCTGGGCGACCACCCCGACTCGTTTGGCAACCCCCGCCTGGGCGGCATTGGCGCGGCCGTCGCCGAGGCCATCGCTCGCCACACGGGCTACGAAACCCGCTCGGTGGCCCTCGGCCACCTTCAGCGCGGCGGCTCGCCCAGCGCCCTGGACCGCATCCTCGCCACCCGCATGGGCCTGGCCGCCGGCCGCCTGGTCCTTCAGCGCAAGCTGGGCGTGATCATCGCCCTGGTCGGCGGCCGGATCGTCGAAACCAAGATGTGTGAGAACGCCGTCGCGCCCAAGACTCTCGATCTCACATATTATGATGAAGCCGCTGCGTTCTTTCGCTAGGGGCGTAATCCAAAAAAAATCCGCACCAGGGGTTTGACGTGGGGCGTGGCTTGCCTTATGATGACTTTCGCACTGAGGGGAAATCAAATTCACCCACCACGGCCGGCTCGACTCGCTCCCATGCGACTCGCACCGGCCGACGGCGTCGGTGGATGACGACAAGCCCATCTCGGCCCAGCCTCGCCCCGCGGCATAATGTCCGCGAACGAGCCAAGCCGAGCGCTCCTTGAAAATTCGGT